>DAOUAZ010000344.1:0-20174 GCA_034432975.1 Anaerolineales bacterium
CCTGCTGACTTCGTTTAGAGCCGAGATACTGAGTCTATTATCGTGAAAAAATTGCGCATTTGGCAAGGAAATATGGGACAGGTTGGCTGGGAAATATTTCCCAACGGTTCGTTTCTGCTGCAAAAAACAATCGAACGCAGCACCCGGCACTATCCAAACCAGGGCTGAAACTTGTATAATCTGATGTGAAAGGAGAACGCCCATGAACGTTTCCGAAGCCATCCGCGCCAGGCGCGCGGCGCGCAAGTTTTTAGAGAAGCCGCTGTCCGATGAAGAGGTTCGAGCGATTCTCAACGCCGGGCGGCGCTCGCAGTCCTCCAAGAACAGCCAGGCCTGGCAGTTCATTGCCCTCCGCGACCGGGAGACGCTCAAAGCGCTTTCGGCCTGCGGGGAGTGGGCCGGCCACCTGGCCGGGGCAGCCCTGGGGGTGGCTATCCTGACCCCTGACCCAACCGAAAAATTCCAGACGATGTTCGACGCCGGGCAGGCCGCCGCGTTCATGCAGCTGGCCGCCTGGGAATTGGGAATTGGCTCCTGCCCGGCTTCCATTTACGAGCCGGAAAAAGCGCGCCAGATTTTGGGGTTTCCTGCCGAGTGGCATTTGCGCATCGCGCTATCGTTCGGCTATCCGGCGGAAGAATCCATCCTCACGGCCGCGCCCAAAAAGGGCGGGCGGCGCGGCCTGGACGAGGTCATCCATTGGGACAGGTGGTAAATACAGGGAGCGCGGCCATGTCGATGACCACGACCACCATCATGCGGGTCAACGAAGCCAAGCGCATTGGCATGTTCAACAATTTCACCAAGACCCTGCACGAACTGGTCAACCTGCCGGTCAGTATTTGGGTGCCTGATAAGCAGCGGCGGCAGCTGCGGATGGTGGCTTTCCAGGGCATGCCATCCGCGCTCAAGGAAAATGCGGTCATCACCATTGGGGAACCGGGCGTGATTGCGGATGCGTTCCGCGCGATGCAGACGGAAATTGTGCCGGATGTGCTGCGCGAGCCGCGCTGGAAGCACAAGCAGGAGGCCGCCGAGCTCGGCTGGGTTTCGGCCTTATGCGCCCCCATCAACGTCAACGGGCAGGCCGAGGGCGTCATGACGGTCTACATCGGGCGGGGCCGCGCCGGCAGCCTGAACAGCCTCAAAACCCTGGCCGACAATTTCGTCAACCAGATTGCCCTGACCATCGAGGTCGAGAACCGCCGGGTGGTGCTGGAAGCGCTGATGCACATCAGCCAGAAGTACGAGACGGTCTCAGACAAACTCAAGGACATCCTGCAAGGGATTGTGAAGGCCAGTTGCGAGGTGCTGGGCGCTGATTGCGCCGTCCTGTATCCTTTCGACCCGGAACGGGACATGTATTACGACCGGGCGCACGTCGTTTCGCGCGGCCTGGCCGAGCCGCTGGAACTGAGTGAAAAACCGCGCGTCAACTGGAGCATGGCCGCGCGCGTCATCCAGGAAGGCGAACTGGTCATCCATGACCTGGCCGCCGAACATCCCGACCGGCTGCGCGACCACTTCATCGAACGGGAGAAGGTACGAGCGTTCATGGCGATTGCGCCGCGCGCCAGGGATACCGCCCTGGGCCTCTTGTTCATCAACTACCGCGCCCCGCATAAGTTCACCGAAGAAGAGCAGAATTCCATCCGCCTGTTTGCCCACCAGGCCGGCATCGCCATTCACAATGCGTTCCTGTTCCGGCGTTCGCAGAGGCAAACCCAGGCGCTCAAGGAACTGCATGAGATTGGACCCGGTCTCTTATCCATCCCATCCCGCAAAAAACTCAGGAATGTGCTGGACGAAGTGGCGCAAACGGCGCGTAATGCACTGGGGGCCGACCTGGTCGACCTGTATCACTACAACGAGGAGGAAGACCGCTTCCTGCTGCCGCCCTCGCTGGCCGGGGAACGCAGCAGTCCCAGCCCAAAAGCCATTTACAGGGACGATGTCTTGTACCAGTTGTTCGACGCCCGCAAGCCGCTCTACATCACCGATTCGCAGCGCGACCCGCGCACCAACAGCCCCTTTCACCCGGACCGGCCTGCGGATACCCAAACCAGGATGCGCTTCGTAATGCGGGAACGCGTTCAATCCACTGCCGCCATCCCGCTCATGATAGACGGCAAAACCGTGGGGGCGTTGTTCATCAACTACCGAACGCCGCAGACCTTCCCTGAACGCCAGCAGGAACTCATCGAGATTTTCGCAGCCCAGGCGGCCATCGCCATTGCCAACGTCAGTGTGTACGAAAGTTCGCAAAAACGGGCCGAGGCCCTCAGCCGCCTGAACAGCGTCTCCGAAAACCTGATTCAGTTGAGCGAAGGCGCAGCCGAACTGCCCCGCCTGCTGAAGCAAATTGCCGAAGGCGCGCGGGAGGTGCTGGAGGCCGACCTGGTCGACCTGTACCAGTACGAGCAAAACCGGAACATTTACCCAATGCCGGTCATCGAAGCAGGACAGCGCGCCCATCCGGTTCTGAAAAACAAAGTCTATCGCACCGACATCGCCTGCAAAGTGGTCGAGGAAGGCCGTCCCTGGTACGTGGACGATGCCGCCAACGAGCCGGCCCTGACCAAACCCCACGAAGCGCGCCCGGAGCAGGTCAAAGAACGCTTCGTCGTGCGCGAAAAAATCCAATCGATGGCAACCGTTCCCATGAAAATCGGCAGCGAAATCGTGGGGGTGCTGTTCGTCAGTTACCGCCAGAAACAAGGGTTCTCGAAGCCGCAGCGTGAGTTGGTTGAGTTGTTCGCCGCCCAAACGGCCATCGCCATCCGCAACGCGCGCCTGCTCATCCGGCGCAAGGCCCTGCTCGAATCGGGCAACCTGCTGGCCTCGCAGGTCAACCGGACCGAAAACGAACTCCTGCGCCTGATTTACGAACAGGTCGACCGATTCATGGACAGCCGCAACCTGACCATCGCGCTCTTCGACGCCGAGCGCGGCGAAATTCGCCCCGGGCTGGCGCTGCGCGATGGCAAGAAACAGGCCGGCGCCGGATGGGAAGCGGGGCAGCGCTGGCAGGAACATATCCAGTCGATCCTCTACAACCGCCGGGCGGTCTTTTCCTCGAAACGCGCCGAACTCGACTCCGGTCATTTCTCCCCCGAAGAAGCCTTCTTTACGTCCTGGATGGGCGCGCCCATGCTGGCCGGCGAGCGCATCTTGGGCGCGATTGTTGTCTATCACGAACGCGAGAACACCTACACCATCGATGACCTGTCTACCCTGCAAACGATTGCCAGCCAGGCTGCCGCCGCCCTGAACAACACCCGGCTCTACAGCGCAGCCCGCAGCGAGGTGCTGGCCGAGCGGCAACTCGCCACGCTGGGGCGCGCCATGGCCGCTATCGAACACCGCGTCAACAACACGCTCAGCATCATCCCGCCCAACCTGATGCGCCTGCGCAGCCGCCTGGATACGCGCGACGACGAACTCGAAGAGATTCTCGGCATCATCGAGCGCAACACCCGCTACACCTCCTTGCTGCTCAAGCGCATCCGCGCGCCGCTGCTGGAGGTCAACCCGGTGGAGGTGGACGTGAACGCCCTGCTGACCGGCATCTTCAACAAAGAACGGCGCGAGTGGACCGCCGACCGCACCCGCTGGCTGGTGGAAGCCAGCCTCGAACCCTGTCCCAATCTGCCGGTGGTCAGCCTGCCGGCCGGACAGATTTCGGAAGTCTTCCAGAACTTGATTCAGAACGCCTACCGCGAACTGGATAAAGCGCACCGCGCCCGCCAGGCCGGCAAAGAACAGCCCCCGTCCTTCACCGGGGCAAAAATCGTCGTTTCTACCGCATTGGAAGACGGGAAAATCAAGGTGCGGGTCAAGGACAATGTGCCGGGCGGGATTCCAACGAAAATCCAGCCGCGCCTGTTCACCAGGCCGGTTTCTTCCCCCATCCAGGGCGAAGGCTCCGGGCTGGGATTATGGCTCAGTAAAATGATTATGGACAGCCTGGGCGGCGACATCCGCATCGAATATACCGGCATGATTGGCACAACCATGCTGGTCGAAATTCCGCTGCCCGAACACAAGGAGGAGGACCATGCAAGGGAAAATCCTGGTCGTAGATGACCTGCCCGATGTGCGCAAAACTGTAAGCGGCCTGCTGCGCGACGAAGGGTATCTCGTCCGCGCCGCCGCTTCGCGCCAGGAAGCCCTGGAAATCCTCGAAAACGAACGATTCCATATTGCCGTCCTGGATGTGCGGCTCGACGAAAGCGACGAATACAACCAGGATGGCATGGAACTGCTGGCCGAAATCAACCAATGCTACCCTGCCATCACAGTTATCATGTTGACCGGCTATGCCGATGTCGAAATGGTGCGAAAAGCGCTGCTGCCCGTCAACGGCAGGCAGCCTGCCTGCAGCGTGGTGCTGAAAAACGAGATGATGAGCCTGCCCGAAACCGCGCGCGGCGCTTTCCAGGACTCCCTGCGGCTCAACCTGGAACTGGTCATCGAAGACCCCCAGGCCAGCATCGAACAACTCGCCGGACAGGTTCGCTTCCCCGACGACGGGAAAACCCCCTCTACCGAAGATGCCGCTCTTCAAATCCGCGAAATTTTCTGCAAATTGTTCTTCGAGTGCGAAACCATCCGCCTGGGACAAATGCAGCAAGGCTTTAGCGGCGCGGCAGTGTTCCAGGTGACGCCCACCTACCAGGGCAAGGGCGAGGGCCAGGGTCTGGTCGTCAAAGTCGGCGACCGGGGAGAAATCAGCGCGGAAATCAGCAACTACGAAAGATATGTCAAAGGGATTGTGGGCAACCACCGCATCCCCGAAGCCCTGCGCAGCGCCCAAACCCGGCATCTTGGCGGAATCCTGTATTCCTTCATCGGGCTGGGCGGCCAGACCGAAAACTTCGCCGGGGTTTACCAATCGAACGGGCTGGATGACCTGCTGCCCGTCCTGAACAATCTCTACCGCGAAACGCTCTTCCCGCTCAAAGACAAAACCGGCCGCATGAAGGAAAATTGCGACCTGCGCGATTTCTACCTGCGCCACCTGCGCCTGGGTGACGAAAAACTCCAAAGAATTGCATCCGGAATCAGCGCAGGGCAGATTGTTTTCAGCGAACGCGCCGATAGCGCCTGGCAGTTCGGAACCGAAAGACTCCCCAACCCGCTGCGCTACGCCAGGGGCGCAAGTTTCCGGGCCGATGGCTTTTTCACCACCATCCACGGCGACCTGAACGGGCAAAATATCCTGCTCGACCCCCACCGCGCCACCTGGCTGATTGATTTCCTGACCACCACCGACGACGGTCACATCCTGCAAGATTACGCTGCGCTGGAAACCGACCTGCGTTTTCGGCTCGTCCCGGAATCAGGATGCGGCCTCGAGGCGCTGATACAATGGGCGCGCGGCTGCTTCGAGGGCAGCCTGCTGGCCGCCCCGCTCCCGGCAGCCGCTTACGACCATCCCGGCCTGCTCAAGGCCCATCGGGTCATGCTGCGCATCCGCGCGCTGGCCGCCCAGACCACTGCTTATAGTGAGCGCGCATACCTGATTGCGCTGTTCTTCAACTCCTTGCGCGCCGCCACCTATAGGGAAGCCAGCAACTTCACGCGCAACCACGCGCTCTATTGCGCCGCCAAAATAGCCAACCGGCTGATTGAATTGTGACCTGGCGCCATCTGTAAACAAAAACGACAAAAGCCCCGCCGCGCGCGGGGCTTTCTCTTGTCATGAACAATTCAGGCCAGGCCAATTTTCTTGAGCGACTTCTCCAGGGCATCCACCGTCACCGGCTTGACCAGGAAATCGCGCGCGCCGCCCTGCAGGGCATTCGCGCGGGTTTGGGGCTGGTCATCCGAAGTACAAACAATCACCGGCACATTGTTCAGGCGCGGTTCGCGGCTGACAAAACTCAAGATGTCGAAGCCGGTGACGCCGGGCATGTTGATATCCAGGAAAATCACACTCGGCGTCTCTGCCCGCAGGATGGCCATTGCCGGCCCCGGGCCATAGGCCGGGCGCGCCTGGATTCCCAGCGCCTTCAAGACCCTCACCATAGAGTCTGCCGTAGAACGATTATCGTCAATCACAAGTGCTTGAATCATGAACCTACCTCCGCAATGATTGTTCCCATGATACCCGTATCATACCCCGGAAGCGCTTTTACAGCATTCTGGAATGATTGCGATTGCATTAATTCGAACAAAGGTTTGAGCAAATCACTCTCCGCATGCACTGTAGGAATGACCAGGTCGTACCGTTCGTGGAAGAGCGGCACGAAATCGAGTTCCAGGGCCTGGGCCGCCGCCGGGATTCCCAGCCCGCAATCGGCCCGCCCCGAAGCCACAGCCGCCGCCACGCCCAGGTGAGTATACTCTTCATCATTGTATCCGTGAACCTGATTCGGCGTAATTCTTAACAAGTTCAAATGATAATCGAGCAGGACTCTCGTCCCCGCGCCGCGCTGCCGGTTGATGAACATGACCTCGGCCCGGGCCAGATCCTGCAAAGAGCGGACTCCCTTCGGGTTGCCTCGCCGCGCAATTAACCCCTGCTCCCTGCGAACAAATCCCACCAACTTGACCGGCACGCCGGGCAGATATTGTCGCAGGTAAGGGAGGTTATATTCGCCCGTTTCCGGGTCGAGCAGGTGCGACCCGGCCAGGTGCGCTTCGCCGCGCCGCAGCGCCGCCAGCCCGCCCTGCGAGCCGACATTGGCCGAAACCAGCCGCCGGTTAGAGCCGGAGAGATGCTGCGCCAGCAAATCGAGGATGACATCATGCGAGCCGATGCAGAAAATCGTCTGGGCGATGTCGTTCATCGAGCGCATCAACCGCACGCGGACAGATTCGCCCGCTTCCACGCCCTGAACCCCGCGCGGCAGGACCACCAGTCCATCGGCGCGCACCAGCGACGTGATGACCCCCGCGCCCCGCGCAATCGGCGCGGCCAGGGTTTTCTCGCCCACCTTGCCCACCACGACCCGGATGTAATCGTCATCCCCCGGCGGGGAGGTTATTTTGCGGGTGATATTCGCCGAAATCACGGGCGGTTCGGCGGGGCGGCGTCCCAGCCAGCGGGCAACCAGTTCCTCGACGAAAATTTCCACCGTCAGCGCGGCAGAGACCGGGTAGCCGGGAACGCCAACGATGGGGATTTGCGATTTTTGATTTTCGATTTTCGATTGCCGGTTGAGCATCCCCAGAATTACCGGGTGACCAGGGCGGACGGCGACGCCATGCGCCAGCAGTTCACCGAGCGATTCGACCACCCGGGCCGAGAAATCCTCGCTCCCGGCAGACGAACCGGCGTTGAGCAGCACCAGGTCGCAGGTTTGGGCAGCCTCGCTCACGCGGGCGCAGATTGCATCGAAATCATCCATTGTGATGGGAAAACGCACCGGCTCAGCGCCCATCGCCTTGAGTTGGGCAGCCATCACCAGCGAGTTGTATTCCAGGATGTCACCCGGCTTGAGTTCCGCGCCAATCGGCACCAGTTCCGTGCCGGTCGGCAGGATGGCCACTCTTGGACGGCGCGCCGCCGTGACCGAAACATGCCCGGCGGCGGCAATCGCGCCCAGGTCGTAGGGCTTCAAGGGGTGTCCGGCAGGCAAAACCAGTTGGGTCGCCACGATGTCTTCCCCCAGCGGGCGGACGTGACTCCAGGGCGTGACCGAGGCGCGAATCCGAATCGCCGCCGGTTTGCGCGGGTCGGGGGCAACCCCTCCCTGTTCGTCGAGCGGCTCGACATTTTCGATGGGGATGACGGCATTGGCCCAATCGGGCAGGGGGTCGCCGGTATCCAGGCAGGCGGCTTCGTCGCGAGCGCTCAGCCGAGCGGCTTGCGGCCCAAAGCGCAGAGTCACCGGCGTGGAGGGCATGGCCCCGGCAGTGGCTTCGGCGCGGACGGCGAACCCGTCCATGGCGCTGGCATGGTAGTGCGGCGAGGACTTGAGCGCCCAAACCGGTTCGGCCAGCACCCGCCCCAGGGCATTTTCATCGAGCGGGATGGTTTCGGCGCCCAGAACTTGCCAGAGTCCGGCTTCGCGCAGGGCGGTTTCCAATCGTTTTTTGGCTTCAGGAAGGGGAATATCGTGAAGGTAGACGGCCATAACAATTTACATCAAGAATACATCGACAAGTTCTCCGGCGCTCAGTCCATTGGCGTCGGGGTGGATTTTTATCAGGCCGTCGGCGGCGGCCAGGGTGAAGATGAGGTTGGATTTGCCGAAGATGGGTTCGGCCAGCCAGCCTTCGCCCCCAGTCCCTCCCGCTTTGGGAGAGGGGAGTAAGCGCACCGGCCACCAATCCTCGCGCCCGGCCTGCGAGGCCAGGTTGACGGTCAGGCGGGCCGGAATGCTGGCCTTGGGCCTGTCGAGCGGCAGGCCGAGCAGCTTTTCGATGATCGGGACGAGGAACAGGCAGCCGTTGACCAGCGCGCTGACCGGGTTGCCGGGCAGGCCAATCACCGCTCTGCCGCCGCACGCGCCCAGGATGGTCGGCTTGCCGGGCCGGGTGTTGATGCCATGCACCAGCACGCCCGGCTGGCCGAGCGAGGCAATCACCTCGGCGGTCATATCGCGGGTGGAAGCCGAGGAGCCGGCGGTGATGACCACCACGTCGCATTCGGCCAGGGCTTTTTGGGCGGTAGAATAAAGGGCCTCGAAATCATCAGGGATGATACCGTAGCAGACCGCCTCCCCGCCAGAGCGTCGAACGAGCGCCGCCAGGGTGTGCGCGTTGATGTCGCGCACCTGGCCTGGGGCGGGAGACTGTTCCGCCGGGATGACTTCATCACCTGACGAGATGAGTCCTATGCTTACCTTATCGACTACGCGCAGTTTAGTGATTCCGAGCGCCATCAGGCCGCCGATTTCGGCGGGCCGCAGCAGGCTTCCGCGCCGAAGGACGACCTGCCCGGCTGCCACATCCTCCCCTGCCAGAATCAGGTTCTCGCCGCCCGCGACGGCGCGCAGGATTTCGATTTCGCCGCCAGCAACCTGGGTAGTTTCGAGCATGACGACCGCGTCGGCCCCTTCGGGAAGCATCCCGCCGGTGTGAATGAGGGCGCATTCGCCGGGGCGAATCGCAAAGGATGGGGCCGCGCCCATCGGGACTTCACCCGCCAGTTTCAGGTAGCCGGGCAGGGAGTCGGATGCGCCGAAGGTGTCGCGGGCTGTGACAGCGTAGCCATCGACTGTGGAACGGGGAAATTCGGGGAGCGGATGCGGGGCGAGGATGTCTTCGGCTGTCACCCGGCCGAGGGCAGCCGCTGTTTCGATCACGGTGGACTGTCGCAGCGGAGTCAGTTCCGAGAGCAGTTTCTCGCGGGCAGAATCAGGAGGGAGCAGGGTCAGGAATTCGGGCATAGTCGAAGTCCAATGAACTTATCGTCCCGAAGGCTTTTTCAAGGCCATAAGCGGTATCACCAACAACCTTCGGGACGTTTGATTTATCGCAGCCAGAAGGTGATGGTGATGAGGTAGGCGGTGAGGCCAAAGACGATGGTGGCGGCGATGTTGAGGGCGTTCCAGACCGGCTTTGCGCCTTCGGCAATGTTGCGCAGCATGAGCATTTGCCAGGCGGCGATGGGCAGGGTCAAGAGGGAGGGCCAGGTCAGCGGAAACGGGACTCCCAGGAAAGGCAAAACCGCCAGGAAAAAATAAGCAGCGATCAGCAGGCCGTTGTGAATGGGAACGGCTCTCTGCCAAGACAAACGCATAAGCAGGACGCGCCGCCCGTATTTGAGATGGCCGGGATATTGCTCGAAGGAGACCGCCAGCTGCCAGGCCAGCGCCAGCAGGAAGAGCGGGAAGGTAAAACCGGTCAGGAAGGGGTGCAGGTTGGGAAAGACCATCAGGAAGGAGATGGCCGGGGTGAGAACGGCCAGCAGGAAGGCCGCGACAACTTCCCCCATGCCGCGCTCGACCAGGCGGATGGGAGGGACGGCCAGCGAAAGGCAAAGCAGCAGGTACAGGATGAAGAGCAAGGCGTCGTTGACCGGCAACCCGCCTTGCAGGTAGAGCAGGAAGGCCAGCAAGGCGGCGACGGCGATGAAAGCGGCGCTGACGGTCAAAAGCAAGGGGCGCAGGGCTTCGCGTTCCGCGCGGGTTTCGCCGGGGAGAATCGGCTCGGTCGGCGGGCGGAAGTATTCGATAAGGAGGCTGGAGGCGGCCAGGAGAAAAAGCAGCGACAGCCCGCCCGCGATTTGGGCGAGCGGGTTCAGCAGGCCGCCCAGGTAACGGGCAATGCCCAGGCCGAGGCCGTAGGCCAACAGGGCCAACAGGAGGTGGATGGGGCGGGTGAGACGCAGGATGGTGGTGAGTGAAGGCATATTAATGTTTACCAGGAAACGTCCCGAAGGATTGAAAAGTAAGGAATGTGCCAGACGCAGCACAACCGCTCGGCTGAGCGCTCGCGACGAAGCCTTCGGTGCGCTCAAATCAGGGCTCAAGCAGTTTGCGCAAGTCGCGCAGGTGAATCTGGTTGTGGCGGTAGACCATTTTGACCATTTCGGCCAGGGTGGTGGGGCCAAGGAAGGGATGGCGGCCCTGTTTTCGCAGGTCTTCTTCGGTAAAGGAGGCGGCCAGGGCGGTCATTTGAGCGCGAACCGCGCGAAATTGTTCGAGCAATTCGGCAGGGGAGATTTCGATGGTCTTTTCCTGCTGGCTGGCGTTATAACGGTCGATATCGAAATCTTCCGGCGCGCCGGGGCCGCCCGCGCGGATATTGGCAAATAGTTTCAGAAAGCCCTTTTCAGCCGTCACAAAATGCGCCAGGACGTTGCGCGTTGTCCAGGTTGGGCCTTCGATATAAACCGGGGCTTGCCACTGCGCAGGGGAGAGGGCGGCAAAGAAGGCGGCAGTCTTTTCGCCTTCGGTTTGCAGGCGTTCGGCCAAAAAGTCGGGGGGATCGGGCATGAGAATCTCCAATAAGAACGTCCCGAAGGTTGTCGGTTATACCACAGATTGTTTTGAAAAAAGCCTTCGGGACGGTTTACCGTTGTGTTACGCGGCTACAGCAGCGAGTAGCCGCCATCGACGGCAATGGTTTGACCGGTAATATATTCGTTATCGAGCAAAAATTCAAGGGAGCGGGCAATTTCATCGATATGCGCCGCGCGCTGAATGGGCAGCCGCGAGACCAGGCGGCTCCACTCTTCGGGCGGGGTATCCTCGGAGGGCAGCACCAGCCCCGGCGCAATGGCGTTGACCCGTACTGTTGGCGCAAAGGCGCGCGCCATGATTTTGGTAAGTGATTCCAGCCCGGCCTTGCTGACGGTGTAAGCCGCGAAGCGCGTCCAGACCTTTTCGGCGGCGATGTCAGTGATGTTGACGATAAGTCCGCCCGCTTCCATGCGCTGATACGCCCGCTGGGCGCACAGGAAAGGCGCGCGCAGGTTCAGGTCGAGAATCCCATCCCAATCGGGGACGCTGGTCGAGCGGATATCGCCGGCGCGCATCAGGGCCGCCGAGTTGACCAGCACGCGCAGCCCGGAGAGTTGGCTGGCCGGGTCAGCCAGCAGGCCATCGAGCATGGAGAACAACCCTTCGACCTGGGCCGCATCCGTCAGGTCGGCGCGCAGGAGGAAGACCGGGACGCCCAGGACGCGGAATTCGAGGGCAGTTTGTTCGGCGCGAAATTGCGAGGCGTGGTAATGCAGCAGGATGGCGTATCCGCGCCGGGCCAGGGTCAGGGCAAAGGCGCGCCCCAGGCGGTGGGCGGCGCCGGTTACAAGCGCGAGGGGGAATTGGCTGTCCATGCCTTTGTCCTGCATCGCAAACTCCTTACAATAACCTGTCTCCGCCATCGACCGAGTCGGCGCGGTAGTGACAGCCCCGGCTTTGGCGATTATGACGGGCAGCCTGGGCCACAATCAACGCTGTTTCGACGGCATTCCGCAAGCCAATTAATCCATCGCTGAGTTTGGTCTTGCGGTAAAACGTCTCAATCTCGTTTTGCAGGTGGCGCAGTTCGCGGATGGCGCGCGAAATGCGATCGCCGGAGCGAATCAGGCCAACATAGTGCCACATAATGTTCTGGATGGTTTGCATGTCACCTTGAATCAAGGCCGGGTCGGAAGCCTGTGTCAGGTTGGATTCATCCCAGGGTGGTACAGAGTTCGGTTCGGGATAAGACAAATGACCAGCCTGCTCCATGATTCGTTCGGCAGCGCGCTCGCCAAAGACCAACCCATCCAACAGGGAGGTGCTGGCGAGTCGGTTCGCGCCATGCACCCCGTTGCAGGCCACTTCGCCAATCGCATACAGGTTCTGAATGCTCGTCTGGCCCCAGATATCCACCGCCACCCCGCCACAAGAATAGTGCGCGGCAGGAACAACGGGAATCGGCTCGCGGGTGATGTCAATCCCGACCTTCAGGCAGGCGGCGTAAATGTTCGGGAAGCGTTCTCGCAGCCGGTCGGCGGGCATATGGCTGCCAATATCGAGCAAAATATGCGAGTACCCATGCGCTTCCATTTCGCTGTGAATGGCGCGGGCCACCACATCGCGCGGGGCAAGCTCCTTCCAGCGCGGGTCATATTTTTCCATGAACGGCTGCCCCGCCGGGGTGAGCAGGATGCCGCCTTCGCCGCGCACTGCTTCGCTAATCAGGAATCCTTCCGCGCCGGGGGTTGCCAGCGCAGTCGGGTGAAACTGGATGTATTCAGCGTTGATGATGCGCGCCCCGGCGCGGTGCGCCATTGCCAGCCCGTCGCCGCGCGCGCCGGGCGGGTTGGTGGTATTGCGGTAGATGCGCCCCAATCCGCCGGTTGCCAAAATCGTCGCTCTTGATAGGGTGCGGTGAATGGCCTTGCCGTTGCGGTCAAATACATAAGCGCCATAACAGGCCACGGGGCTATAGGTATCGAGCGGGTTGCGCGAATGGTGGGGGTAAGTGATTAAATCGACAGCGGTGGCATTGGTCAGCAGTTCGATGTTGGGCTGGCGGCGCACGGCAGCCAGCAAACTTTCGACAATGCTGCGCCCCGTGCCATCGCCGACATGCAGGATGCGGCGGCGGGAATGGGCTGCTTCCTGTCCAAAAGCCAGTTCGCCGCCGGGGTGGCGGTCGAAGCGGATGCCTGCTTCCGTTAAAAAGAGATTTTCCAGCCTGGGCGGGCCTTCTTCGGCCAGGATTTTGGCCGCCGCGGGCAGCGACGCCCCGGCCCCGGCAGCCAGGATGTCTTGTACCAACAAATCTGCGCTGTCATCTGCCCCGCGATGGATAATACCGCCCTGGGCATAATTTGAGTTCGATTCGCGCGCGTCTGGCTCGCGGGTAATTAAGATAATATGGCGCGCCGGGTCTTTAGACAGCCTGAGCGCCGCAGCGGCCCCAGCAATGCCGGAGCCAATGATGAGTACGTCGGTGGTTTTCATGAGGGGTCGTTATTCGAGTATTCGATATTCGGTGTTCGATACTCGATGCGCGCAGGTCGAATATCGAGTATCGAATGATCGAATATCGTCCTATCCAATCTTTATCATCCGCTCCACCGCCTGGAAGGCCCTCACCCGGATTTCTTCGGGGACTTCGATGACCTGGCGGTTGCGCAGCAGGGAATCGCGCACATTTTCCATGGTAATCATGTTCATGTGCGGACAGCGCACCATGCACAGGCGCAGCAGTTCCTTATCGGGATTGGCGGCGGCGATGTTATCGCCCATCGAACATTCGGTCAGCACCAGGAAGTGCGGCGCATTGCTCTGCTGGACGAATTTAATCATGGCGTTGGTGCTGCCGGAGTAATCCGATGCTTCGACAACATCGGGCGGGCATTCGGGATGGGTCAATACGACCACATCGGGAAATTGTTCCCGCGCCGCGCGAATGTCTTCGACGGTGAACTTCTCGTGAACTTCGCATTTGCCATGCCAGCCAATCAACTGGACATCGAGCAGTGAATCCGTCTTCTGAGTAAAAGATGGAAAAATAATGTGTTTGCCCGTCTCCCTGGCGACGTTGCTTGCCAGGTACTGGTCGGGCAGGAAGATCACCGTCTCAGACTCGAGCGACTCGACCACCGCAATCGCATTGCCCGAGGTGCAGCAGATGTCGCTCTCGGCCTTCACATCCGCGTATGTGTTGACATAGGTGACGACCGGCACGCCGGGATATTTGCGTTTCAGGGCGCGCACATCCTCGGCGGTAATGGATTCGGCCAACGAGCAGCCTGCCTTTTCAGCCGGCAGCAGCACGGTTTTCGTCGGGCTCAGGATTTTGGCCGTCTCGGCCATGAATTTGACGCCACAAAAGACAATCACGTCTTTCTCGGTCGAGGCGGCTTTTCGGCTCAAGTCCAGCGAGTCACCGCGAAAATCGGGAATCGCGTGAAACAACACCGGCTCCATGTAATTGTGGCCGAGGATGACGGCGTTGCGTTCTTTTTTCAGCTGGTTAATCTCGACGGCGATTTCTGCTTTGTAATACAGCTCAAAATCGGGGACGAGTTTTCCCAGGCTGATTTTCATTTCTTCGTAAAGCGCTTGCGCTGCGCGGTTCATAAGACTCCTTTTGAGAAGGGCTGGCGGAATGAATTCCGCCTATTGGTTTATCGAACAAAATCCAACGAGACGTCGAACACCTTTGCCGAGTGCGTCAAGGCGCCAACGGAGATGTAATCAACGCCTGTTTCGGCAATGGCGCGCGCGGTTTCGAGCGAGACGTTGCCGCTGGCTTCCAGTTTGGCGCGCCCGGCAACAAATTCGACCGCCGCGCGCATCATCCCCAGGGTCATATTATCGAGCAGGATGCGCTCCACGCCCAGCGAGAGAGCTTCGCGGACATGGTCCAGGGTGCGGGCTTCGACCTCGATTTCCAGCACGGCATGGGCGGCGCGGGCGCGTTGGACCGCTTCGGTGATGGAACCGGCAAAGTCGATGTGATTGTCTTTAATCAGAATCATGTCGTACAGGCCAATGCGGTGGTTTTGCCCGCCGCCCCGCCGGACAGCCAGCTTATCCAACATGCGCAAACCAGGGGCCGTTTTGCGGGTATCGAGGATGGTGGCTTTCGTCCCAGCGACGGCATCCACGAACTGGCGTGTAAGGGTGGCGATTCCGCTCATGCGCCCCAAGAAGTTGAGCGCGGTGCGTTCGGCGGTCAACAGGCTGCGGGCCGGGCCAGTGAGCATGGCAACGGTTTGACGGTTTTCGACCCTGGCGCCTTCCTGTACCGTTTGACGGAAGTCAATCCTGTCGTCCACAGTGTGGCAAACCTGGGCGGCCACATCCAACCCGGCAAGAATGCCATTTTGCCTGGCGATGATTTGCCCGGTCATGCCCGCGTCAGCCGGGAGAATGCCGTCGCTGGTGGCGTCGCCGGGGCCGATATCTTCAGCCAACGCGCGCCGAATTGCATCGAGAATATCAGGGTGCAGGGGGGTCACAAGCCTCCTTTGGGCAACAAAACGAATGTGGACGCATTATACCCACTAATCCTTCCAAACCTCTGCGCCGCATGTCCAGCAGATTGGCCCAGGCGGATAGTAAACATCCCGTTAATTGCGCCCATAGGCACATTTGCGACTTGCATTTTTGCAAAGTCTGCCATAGAATGTTAACGGCAGGGGGCGTGATGAATCCCTTGCCAGGAGACCGAGCAAAAGGCCCGCCTGGTTCGATTTCCAAGTCTCGCAATCCGTTCAGCCCCTTTTCAATTTTCAGTTTCCCATCACAGAGGAGAATTGCATGAATCAGTTTTTGTCCAGATTATTTTCTGTGACCGTCATTTTGTCCATGCTGGTCACAGCCCTGCCGATGCAATCCGCGCAGGCGTCGGGTTCAACCGAATTATTCTTTTCGGAGTATGTCGAAGGCTCAAGCAATAACAAAGCGCTTGAAATTTACAATGGCACCGGCACGGCAATTGATTTAGCGGCTGGTGGTTATAACATCTTGATGTATTTCAATGGCAGCATCAGCGTCGGGCTGACAATTAACCTGACCGGCGTGGTCGCTAATGGCGATGTTTTCGTGATAGCGCATTCATCTGCCAATCCTGCTATCCTTGCCCAATCTGACCAAACCAACAGTTCGGGGTGGTTCAACGGCGATGATGCGGTGGTTCTGCGCAAAGGCACAATCATTATTGACGTAATTGGTCAGATTGGTTTCGATCCAGGCACCGAATGGGGTACCGGGCTAACCAGCACCGCTGATAACACCTTGCGCCGCAAGACGAGTGTCTGCGCGGGCGATCCGGATGGCAACAATGCCTTTGACCCATCCGTTGAATGGGATGGCTTTGCTGCCGACACTTTCAATGGACTGGGCTCGCATACGGCTGATTGTGGCGTAACTGAAGATGACGCCCCCACAGTCGCCAGCACCTTCCCGGCCAACGGCGCGACCGACTTCCCGACCGCTGCCGACCTGACCGTCACCTTCAGCGAAGCGGTCGATGTATCTGGCAACTGGTTCGGCCTGACCTGCTCCTTCAGTGGAAACGTCACCGCCACCGTCAGCGGCGGCCCCGCCGCCTTCACGCTCAATCCCAGCCAGGATTTGCAGGAGGGCGAAACCTGCGCGCTGACCATTTACGCGGCCAACGTAACCGACCAGGACGCCAACGACCCGCCCGATACCATGGCCGCAGACTTCACAGTCGGCTTCAGTACCGCAAGCGTCTGCTCCCTAACATACACCCCCATCTACACTATCCAGGGCAGCGGCCTCGCAACCCCGCTGGCCGGGCAAACTGTCACAACCCAGGGCGTTGTCGTCAGCGACAATGAAGGAGCCTCCCCGGCTTTGCGCGGCTTCTATCTCCAGGATGTGGCCGGCGACAGCAACCCGTTAACTTCTGACGGCATCTTCGTCTTCAACGGCAACAACGACACCGTCAGCCTGGGCGACATCGTGCGCGTGACCGGCGCCGCCGCCGAATTCCAGGACCAGACCCAGGTCAGCGCATCCTCGATTGTCAAATGCGGAACAGGCGCAACAGCACCGGTGGACATCTCCTTCCCGGTTCCCTCCGCCGATTACCTGGAACGCTACGAAGGCATGCTCGCGCGCCTGCCGCAGACCATGTACGTCACCGAACACTTCCAGCTGGGGCGCTTCGGCCAGGTCGTGCTTTCGGCCAATGCGCGCCTCCAGCAGCCGACCAATGTCGTCCTGCCGGGCGCGCCCGCCCTCGCGCTGCAAGCCGCCAACGACCTGAACAAAATCATCCTGGATGACGGCTTGCAGAACCAGAACCCCGACCCCATCCTGTTCGGGCGCGGCGGACAGCCGCTCAGCGCCAGCAACACCCTGCGCGGCGGCGACACAATCACCGGACTGGTCGGCGTCCTGACCTATACCTGGGCTGGCAACGCGGCCAGCGGCAACGCCTACCGCATCCGCCCGGTAAATGCCCTGGGAGGCGGCCTCCCCGATTTCCAACCGGCCAATCCGCGCCCGGCCTCGGCTCCCGATGTCGGCGGCGCGGTCAAAGTGGTGGGCATAAACCTGCTCAACTACTTCAACACCTTTAGCGGCTGCGCCCTGGGCGTGGGCGGCGCGGCGACAGACTGCCGCGGCGCGGAGAACCTGGCCGAGTTCAACCGCCAATGGGCCAAGACCGTTGCCGCCATCCTGGTAATGAACCCGGATGTGATTGGCGTCAACGAAATCGAAAACGACGGCTACGGCCCCGCCAGCGCCATCGCCGACCTGGTCGACCGGCTGAACGCCGCCACCGCGCCCGGAACCTACGCTTACATCAATGTAGATTCCGCCACCGGACAGGTCAACGCCCTCGGCAGCGATGCGATTAAGGTCGGGCTGATTTACAAACCCGGCACGGTGACGCCCGCCGGGCAAACCGCCGCGCTGAATCATGCCGCCTTCGTCAACGGCGGCGACAGCGCCCCACGCAATCGCGCATCCCTGGCCCAGGCCTTCCAGCAAAATTCCAACGGCGCGATATTCATCGTCAATATCAACCACCTCAAGAGCAAAGGCTCGGCCTGTAATTTGCCCAACCAGGGCGACGGCCAGGGCAACTGCAACCAGGTGCGCCTGAACGCCGTCAACGAACTGATGACCTGGTTCGCCACCGACCCAACTGGAACCGGCGATCCTGACATCCTGCTCATTGGCGATTACAACTCTTATGCCATGGAAGACCCGATTCTCGCCCTCGAGAGCGGCGGCTTCAACCACCTGATTAAGACCTTCCTCGGCCCGGAGGCCTATTCGTATGTCTTCGATGGGCAATGGGGCTACCTCGACCACGCCCTGGCCTCAGCCTCCCTGGCTGCGCAAGTGACCGGCGTGGCCGATTACCACATCAACGCCGACGAACCTTCTGTGTTGGATTACAACACCAACTTCAAGAGCGCCGGTCAGATTGCCAGCCTGTACGCGCCGGATGAATTCCGCGTTTCAGACCACGACCCGGTCATCATAGGCCTGAACCTGGACCTGCCCAACACCGCCCCCATAGCCGGCGCAATCCCAGGCGTAGTGGTCAGGCAAAGCGCCGCTCCGGCCACAATCAATCTGTACGACGCCTTTGCCGATGCCGAAACGCCTGATGCAGGCCTGGTTTACACTGTTTCGGGCAATACCAACCCCGCGCTCTTCTCCAGCGTGGAAATCGTGGACGGACAGTTGTCGCTGGCGTATAACCCAACGAAGTTCGGCGCATCGACCATCACAGTCAAAGCAGCCGACCCAGGCCTGCTGTTCGCCGAAACGACTTTCACTGTGACGGTGAATTACACCCTGCAAATCCTGCACGCCTCCGACTTCGAAGCCGGCCTGGCGGCCATCCAGGCTGCTCCCAACTTTGCCGCCATCGTCGACTACTTCGACAACGCCTACAGCAACACCTTTATCCTCTCCTCCGGCGATAACTACATCCCTGGCACCTTCTTCAATGCGGGCGGCGACCCCGCGCTGAATGCGGTGCTGGGCGCGGCTTCTGTCGGCCGCGCCGATATAGAGATTCTCAACCGGATTGGCATCGAAGCCTCCGTTTTCGGCAATCATGAGTTCGATGCCGGAACACGCGAAGTCAGCAACATCATCGCTGCCGCCGGGGCCTGGCGCGGCGCGCAGTTCCCATACATCAGCGCCAATCTCAATTTTGCCACCGATGGCAACCTGAGCGGCCTGGCGCGCGCTGGCGGTCTTGAAGCCAGCACGCTCAAAGGCAAAATTGCGCCATCAGCCATCATCACCAAGAACGGTGAAAAGATTGGCCTGGTGGGTATCACGACCCCGCTGCTCGCCAACATCTCTTCGCCAGGCGGCGTAGGCATCAGCCCTGCCAATCCCGAAAACATGGATGCCCTGGCAGCCATCGTCCAACCCGCCATCGACGCGCTCATCGCGGGCGGAGCCAATAAGATTATCGTCCTGGCGCACATGCAGCAAATCAGTTACGAACAGGCCCTTGCGCCCCGGCTGCATGGCGTGGATATCATCCTGGCGGGCGGCTCCCACTCGCTATTGGCTGATTCCACTGACCGCCTGCGCCCAGGCGACACAGCTGTTGGAAACTACCCGCTCTCGCTCACCAACGCCAATGGCGACCCCATCCTGATTGTGAACACGGACAGCAACTACGAATATGTTGGCCGCCTGGTGATTGAATTCGACGCCGCCGGGAAACTTCTGCCCGCCAGTTATGTGGCAGCCGAAAGCGGCGCTTACGCAACCGACAACCAGGGTGTCCAGGATTTGTGGGGCAACCTGACCGAACCATTCGCCGCTGGAACCAAGGGCGCCGCTGTCAAGCAGGTAACGGATGCCGTTGCCAACATCATCAACTCTAAAGACAGCGTCATCTACGGCCGCGCCGACGTGTATCTCAACGGCCTGCGCGCCGAAGTCCGCACGGAAGAGACCAACCTCGGCAACCTGAGCGCCGATGCAAACCTGGCCGAGGCGAAATTGATTGACCCAACGGCCGCCATCTCCATCAAGAACGGCGGCGGCATCCGCGACTCCATCGGCTCCACCCAGGATGTCTACGATGCCTTTGGCAACATCATCGGCGTCAACCGCGTCAAAACGGTCGCCAACCCTGCGGCCGGCAAGAACGCCGGGGATATTTCCCAGTTGGATATCGAAAACTCGCTGCGCTTCAACAACGACCTCTCGATGATAACCGTTTCGGCGGCCAACCTGAAACGCCTGCTCGAGCATAGCGTTGCCGCCACAACCGCCACTGCCACCCCCGGCCAGTTCCCGCAAATTGGC
>DAOUAZ010000345.1:0-3484 GCA_034432975.1 Anaerolineales bacterium
GTTCCACTGGGAGACGAGGACAACCTGCTGGAGGTCATCTACCGCGAGCAGCCCGATGCCGTCCTGCTCGATGTGCACCTGGCGCAGGGCAACGGCGTCGATTTATTGCGCGAAATCCGGCTCGACCACCAACTCGACCGCCTGCTGGTCATCATGCAATCAGGCATGAACCTGGCCGAAGAGTGCAAAGCAGCCGGGGCCAACGAATTCCTGCTTAAGCCCTACATGCCCGATACCCTCATCGACTCCATCAAAACCGGGTTAGCCAGCCGCCAATCATGACCGGCATTATCATCCGACCATTCCGTTTCCCTGAAGATTACGAGGCCGTTCTTACACTCTGGCAAAACGCCGGGGAGGGGATAGGGATTGGCGTCTCGGACAGCCCGGGAGAAATCGAAAAGAAAGTCCGCCAGGCCCCCGACCTGTTCCTCCTGGCTGAAACCGGCTCCCGTATCATCGGCACGGTCATCGGCGGATACGATGGACGGCGCGGGATGCTCTATCACCTGGCAGTGGACGCAGGCTTTCGCGGGCAGGGCATCGGCACGCTCCTGATGGACGAAATCGAAGCCCGCTTGAAAGCAAAAGGCTGCCGCAAAGCCTGCCTGCTGGTCAAACAAGGCAACCGCGCGGCTGAAATGAATGTACGAAAAACGCGGCTGGAACGAAATGACCAACGCGCGGTTGTTTGGCAAGAATCTCTAATTCACAGGGATGAACAGGGATTCATCACTTAAAAAATCAGGTTCATCCCCGTTCATCTCCGGCTAAAACTCCCCATGCGATTCGGCATTCTCACCATCTCAGACCGTTCCTGGCGCGGCGAACGCCCCGACCTTTCAGGTCCGGCGTTGGCCGAAGCCGTGCGCGCGCAAGGCTGGCAGGTGCTGGAGACCGGCATCCTGCCCGATGAAATCGAAGTCATTGCCCAAAAACTGGCCCACTGGGCCGATTCGGCCCATTTCGATGTCATCCTGACGACCGGCGGAACCGGCTTCGCCCCGCGCGATGTAACCCCCGAAGCCACCCGCCAGGTAGTGGAACGTCTGACCCCCGGATTCGATGAGGCCATGCGCGCCGCCAGCCTGAAAATTCACCCGCACGCCATGCTCTCGCGGGCCGTGAGCGGAATCCGCAAACGCACCATCCTCGTCAACCTGCCGGGCAGCCCCAGGGGCGCGGTAGAAAACCTGCTGGCGATTGCCCCGGCCCTGCCCCATGCGGTGGAATTGCTCAGGGAAGCCCCGGATTCGGAACAGAAACACATGAAGTAGCATTACACGGAGTCCAAAATCTCCAGATTTTGCGTCGAAGTCGGGAGACTTTGGACTCCGAATTTACGCACGATGATCCCCCACATCGACCAACTCATCCGCTCCAAACGCAAAACCGTCGCCATCATCGTCCAGCGGGATGGGAAGGTGATTGTCCGCGCGCCGCTCAAAGCCTCCGAGCGGCAGATTCGGCAATTCGTCGAATCGAAAACCGGGTGGATTGCCGAGAAAAAGATACAGATGCAGGAGCAAACTCCCGCGCTCCAAAAAAAGTTTACAGCCGGGGAACGCTTCCCGTACCTCGGGCAGGAATATGCCCTGAGCGTGGTCTCCGGCCCGAGGGCAGGCCTCCGGTTCGAGGGCGGTTTTTCCCTGAATCAAAACTCCCAATCCGAGGCCGCGCTCCTGTTCGAGAAGTGGTACAAAGCGGCAGCCCGCAAAATCCTGACGGAGCGCGCCCGCTTATACGCTCAAAAATTCGGGCTGAAGTACCAAAAAATCCGCATTTCTTCGGCCCGGACGCGCTGGGGTTCGTGCAGTTCGCGCGGCACGCTCAGTTTTACCTGGCGGCTGGTGATGGCCCCGCTGGAGGTGGTGGACTATGTGGTGGTTCACGAACTGGCGCACCTGCGCGTGCAGAACCATTCGGCGGCTTTTTGGGTCGAAGTCGCCAAAATGATGCCCGATTTCAAGCCTCGGCGCGACTGGCTGAAAAAGAACGGGCGGTTTTTGACGCTGGACGGTTGAGGCGGTTTTGCGAGAGGACGTCCCGAAGGTTTTATCGCAGGGCTGGTTTTTCCTGTTGAAACCTTCGGGACGGTTTCGGTTTCGATACGGCGAAAACCCGCCTGCTCGACCGGCGTCAACGGTATAATCGCCCTATGCCCACCTCCTACCTTTCCCCCAAACTCGAAGTCCGCGCCGCCCCCGAAAAGGGCGGCTTTGCCGTGTATGCGCGCGAGACGCTGGAAAAAGACGCGCTGCTTTGCGTCTGGACCGGGCGCGCGGTGACGTTGGAGCAGTTGGCTGCGCTCTCCGAGGTCGAAAAAAGTCACACCATCCAGGTCGATGAGGATATCTATTTGGCCCCGCTCGGCCCGGAAGAAGAACCCGCCGATTACATCAACCATTCCTGCGACCCCAACGCCGGCATTCGCGGACAGGTCTCGCTGGTCGCCATGCGCCCCATCGCGCCGGGCGAGGAAATCACCTTCGATTACGCCATGTCCGACAGCAGCGCCTTCGACGAGTTCGCGTGCGCCTGCGGCTCGCCCCGCTGCCGCGGCCGCGTGACGGGGGATGACTGGAAACGCCCGGAGTTGCGGGAGCGGTATAACGGCTATTTTTCGACGTATTTGCTGCGGAGGATCAGCATATAATCATCGGCGTCAATGTATGCTTGAACTGCTCACCCCTTCCGCTCTGACCACCGTGCAAGACGCCGGCCGGCGCGGCTGGCAGGCTTTTGGCGTCCCCGTCAGCGGGCCGATAGACGTTTTTGCCCAGCGCGCCGCCAACCTGCTCGCTGCCAACCCGCCCCAGGCCGCCGCGCTTGAAATTGGCTACACCTCGGCAGAATTCCTGGCCCGCGACGACTGCCTGGTTGCCGCAACCGGCCCCGGCTTCTCCCTGACCATCGACGAGCGCCCCATGCGGATGTGGGTTTCGGTTTATGTTCGGAAAAACGGGCGGATTCGGCTCGAAAAGCAGGGGGCCGGTAATTGGGCCTACCTCGCCGCTCATGGCGGGATACAGACTCCACTGATACTTGGCTCCCGTTCATCATACATCCCCGCCCGCCTCGGACATTTGCCCCTGGCCCCCGGCGATGTCCTGACCCTCGGCGATTCCCGCGCCTTTCTGCCGGGCCTCGCTGCGCGCGCTTTGAAATTCACCGTTGACTACTCCCCCAACCCCATCATTCGCGTTCTCTCCGGCCCCCAACAAACGCACTTCGCGCGCTGCGCGCTCTACGAATCTGCATACACCATCTCCCCCACCTCCGACCGCGCCGGCTGCCGGCTGAACGGCCCGCCGCTCGAACGCGCTGCCGGCGGCGAATTGCTCTCGGAAGGCATGGCGCGCGGCTGTATCCAGGTCCCGCCCGATGGACTGCCCATCGTCATGCAAGCCGACTGCCCAACGGCCGGCGGCTACCCCAAAATTGCATCCGTCATCGCCGCCGACCAGCCGCTCCTGGCGCAAGT
>DAOUAZ010000346.1:0-13211 GCA_034432975.1 Anaerolineales bacterium
ACGGTATGGAATTCCGCCGCCCGAAGTGGGAGGAATGGCCCAACGAGGGCCTGATTCGCGGCCACGAGTGGAAGATTTTCCCGCTGCTGCACAAGCGTTCTGTCTTTGCCGAAGTGGATAATTTCTTGCTCTACGATTTCTTTGTAGAGGGCGGGCATGTCAACGAGGATGTCTTTGCCCACAGCAACCGCCACAACGAGGAGCGCGGCCTGGTGGTTTACCACAACAAGTATGCCGAGACGGCCGGTTGGGTGAAGACTTCGGTGGGGTATATGGATAAGGCTAGCGGCCAGATGGTGCAGAAATCGCTGGCCGAAGGGTTGGATTTGCCCAGGGACGGCTATGCCATCTTCCGCGATTACACCACCCACCTCGAATATATCCGCTCGTGCGCAGAAATCTGGGAGAAGGGCCTGTTCTTCATCCTGAATGCTTACCAGTGCCAGGCGTTTCTGGACTGGCGTTTTGTCGGTGGGGAACAATGGAAAATGGTGTTCGAAGCTCTAAATGGCGGGGGCGTCGAATCGGTACAGGCCAGGTTCGATGAGATGTTCCCGCCCGTTAAGGAGGAGCCGAAGGTTGAGAAAAAGAAGCGGGTGACGAGGAAAAAGACGGCTGGAGAGAAGAAAGTTATCGAGAAAAAAGAAACGGGTAAAAAGTCGAGAGTGAGCAAGAAGGCGAATGGAACCGTAACGGCAATGTGACCGTCTACTCTATATGGAAAATAAAATGCGTTCCTTCCTCAAACCCTATCTCCTGACCCTGCTGCCCTTCACCCTGCTCGATGCCCTCTGGCTGGGACTGGCCGCCCCGGCGTTTTACCGTTCCCAAATTGGGTTCATCATGGCCAAGAATCCCAATTGGGGCGCGGCGGTGTTGTTCTACCTGCTGTTCATCGCCGGTATGGTGGTTTTTGTGACCGGGCCGGGAATCCGCGCGGGCGAAGTCAAACAGGCTGCCCTGCGTGGGGCCTTTTTCGGACTGATAACCTACGCCACCTACGACCTGACCAACCTTGCCACGCTGGAAGGCTGGCCGGTATTGATGACAGTGGTGGATATGGCCTGGGGAACCTTCCTCGGCGGCATCACGGCGGCAGCGGCGGTCTGGCTGGGGACGAAAACAGGATAACCTGGGGATAAATCTGCCCCCCAGAGCGTGCTATAATCGCCACAATTGATGGTCGCTTTCTAATATGTGACTGTCAACCCCAGACAAAATACAACGAAAGGATGGCAGCAATGCCCCAAAAATTGAACCTGAAAACCCTGATTGGCCCGTTGGTGGCCTTCGTGATGGTGTTGTCCATGCTGCTGGCGACCGCCACCCCGGCCCTCGCCGATGACGACCCGCCCAAGCCGATTGCGGGCCTGGGAAAAGTTTCCAATGCCGACCTGACCAAGATGTACCAGAAAGTGCGCTCCTGGTACGACAGCCAGGCAATTGTCATCCGCGATTCGTATGAGTTGGCAGCCCAATTCCAGACCGTCATTGATTTCTACAAAAAGAAGGGCCGCGACGTGACCCGCCTGGAAGCCGCGCTTACGACGTTTTACACTGACATCAGTATCGCTGAGGCGGCGCGCGTCAATACGAATAATATGTTCAGCCGCAACGCGGGTTTCAACGGCTTCTATGTCGTACTCGACCGCCAGTTGGCCGCGCAAACCATCCTGGAATCGCGCACGAACTTGAAAAGCACGCATTTCGACCTGGTGAAGGCCATCCAGACTCTTGCCAGGGAATACCACGGCTGGAAACGCTGGATGTTGGGTTACGGCGAGTAATCCATTGGCAGGGTGACGGTGTTGAAGAAAAGCCATCTCCTTCTTGCCTTATTCCTGGCAGGCTGCCTGGTACTGGCAGCCTGCGGCTCCGGCGGCGATTCGGGTGAAGCGGAAGCCACCGCAACCTTGCCTGGGCCACAGGTGCGGGTCGGGCTGCTGCCGACGTTTACGCCTGCGCCAGAGGAAGCGACTCCGCTGCCAGAGTTCACTGGAACGCCGCCGCCTGCTCCACAGGTGCAGGCCTGGCCAACCCTCGATGAGGAAGCCTACCTGCTCGGTCTCATCGACGGCATGATTGAGAAAATCGAACGGCGGCTGAACAGCACGAATACTGAAATCAAACCTTAAAAAACCGACCCGCCCCTTGACAGGTTGGCTGTTCGGCGTAGAATCGGGCGCAATGTCTGCACAACACTGCTCCCGGAAGAAAACCTGCCATCCATCTGGAGGTTGTCAAATTTATCAAGGCCCTGGGAAAAGTGTTTCCACTTTCCCCACCGGGGAGCGCGGGACAAGTTAGCAACAAGAAGAGTCGCGTTTTGCGGCTCTTTTTTTGCGCCTGTTGCCTGCCAACCGGCGCAGTCATCCATATTTTTTTCAGGAGGAAGAGATGTCCAAGAAAGTTGAAGTCAAACCCAAAGTCATGGGCTACCTGCCCAACGATGTCCCGCCTGTCGGGCAGATTATCCTGCTCGGTTTCCAGCACGCGCTGACCATGTTCCCGGCTACGGTGCTGGTGGCGCTGCTGGTCGGGTTCCACACCAGCACCGTGCTGCTGGCTTCAGGCGTGGCGACCATCGTCGCCCTGCTCGGCTCCCGTTACGGGATTGGGAAATTCATCCCGCTCTATTATGGCTCGTCGTTCAGTTATATCGCTGCTATCCTGGCTGTGACCAACGCCTCGTTCGGGCAGCCGGTCAGCGACGAATTGATTAGCGTGGCGCAAGCCGGTATCGTCGTGACGGGCGTTATCAATGTGTTGATTGGCTTGCTCATCCGTTTTGCAGGCGGCAAGCAGACGCTTGATAAAGTCCTACCCCCTATTGTGACTGGTTCAGTGGCAGCGGTCATTGGTTTTGCGCTTGGCAAAGCCGCGCTCGATATGGCCTCTGGCGTGGCGGGCGGCATCGAGGGCGGCGACCTGAAATGGTGGGGCGTGGCGCTCGTGACCTTATTCTCGACCATCTTGTTCTCGGTCTACTTGCAGGGCAAAGGCTTCATCGGGATGCTGCCCATCCTGCTCGGCGCGATTGTCGGTTATATTGTGGCGGCTGTGTTGGGGATGGTGGACTATGCAGCCATTACTGGCGCGCAAGTCATTACGGCCCCGCACATCACCCTGCCAAGTTTCACATCCGCCCTGAGCGCGACCGCCATCATCAGCATCTCGGTCATGGCAATCGCGACCATCCCCGAAAGCACCGCCCATCTGTACCAGATTAGTTTGTACGTCGACCACCTGGCTGAGGAACTGAAACAGCCCAAATACGGCCTGAACCAGTTCGTGGGGCTGAACCTTATCCTGGACGGTATCGGCGACATGATTAACGGGCTGATTGGCGGCGCGGCCGGCACCAACTACGGCGAGAACAATTCCCTGATGGTCATTACTCGCAACTACAGCGGCGTTTCGCTCATCGCGGCGGGCTTCATCGCCATCCTGATGTCGTTCAGCGGCCACCTGGCTGGGGTCGTCCAATCAGTGCCGACGGCGGTCAGCGGCGGGTTGGCAATCTACCTGTTTGGCGTGATTGGGATGCAGGGTATCGCGCTCCTGATTTCGGAAAAGGTTAATTTGTTCGACCCGAAGAACCTGGCCATTGGCGCAGTCGTGATGGTCATCGGTATCGGCGGGCATATCGGTTTCCCCGGCGGCTTCCTGCCCCTGCCCGTGCTGCAAAGTGTTTTCCCATACGGCTGGCCGGCGATTGCCACCGGCGCGGTAGTGGGCATCCTGCTCAACCTGGTGTTCCAGGTCTTCAAGCCAAACGGGAAGTAACGAAAGCAGCGTCCCGAAGGATTTGAACCCTTCGGGACGCTTTTCGCCAGTATAATCGGGGGCATTCCAACTCCAACAGGTCTTTCTCTATGAAAAAATACTGGCCCACCCTGCGCGATTTCTCGCTGATTGTGTTTGGCACGCTTGTCCAGGCGGTTGCATTGCGAATTTTCTTCGTCCCGGCCAGCCTGGCTTCGGGCGGCGTGAGCGGCATTTCGCAACTCATTAATTATTTTACCGGCTGGCCTATCGGTATGATGGTCTTCATCGGCAACATCCCGCTCTTCCTGCTGGGCTGGCGCTTCCTGGGCGGGCGCAGTTTTGCCCTGCGGACTGCTTTTGCGATTGCAACGTATTCTTTCTTCGCCGATGCGCTCTTGTGGCTGCCGTTCTTTCCCCAAAACGGCATCACCGATGATATCGTGTTGAACTCACTCTACGGGGCGGTGGTGGCCGGGTTTGGATATGGCCTGGTGTACCGGGGACGCGGCACCAGCGGCGGCAGCGATATCCTGGCCCGCATCCTCAACCACTATCGCGGCGTATCGATGACTCAGAGTTATCTCATGACCGATACGGTCGTGATTGTCGGCGCGGGATTCATCTTCGGCTGGAAGGAAGCCCTCTACGCCGTCATTACGCTCTACGTCAGCGGCCTGGTGGTGGATACCACGATGGAGGGCGGCGGGACGGTGCGCACCGCGCTGATTATCACCTCCCAGGCGGATGCGGTGGCCGGGAAAATCCTGCAAGAGATGGAACGCGGCGTGACGCGCCTGAGCGCGACCGGGGCCTATACCGGCGAACAGCGGACGGTGCTGTACTGCGTTGTTTCGCGCTCCGAGCTGCAGATGCTCAAGGATATTGTCAATGAAGCCGATGCGCGCGCCTTTATGGTGGTCGGCGCGGCGCACGAGGCCCTGGGCGAGGGCTTCCAGCCGTTTCGGAAGTAAATTCCCCCTTACAAAACCACAACGCCTTCTTCGCCCAAAAAGCGTTCCACGCTCTCGTGGCGGGCGAGCAGCAATTGGCGCAGTTCGCCGGTGGCGGGCTGGCGCAGGTCGATTTCCAGGGCCTGGCCGCCGTGCGTATCGTCGCAATCGAGCGCGCGCACGGGGGAAAGAATCTTCCAGCCGGTATCGAGCGCCGAGAGCAGGCGCATCAGGTCGGCAGATTTGTTAGAGGGGCGGGCCGGTTCCTGCAAGCGGTTCCAGCGAAACTCGGTGACGAGGATGGAGTTGAACATAAAGTGTCCCTGCTTTCGGTAAAGGTATACATAGCATACCGTCCGAAAGTTATCAGCGCTGGAACACGAGATTAAGGATTTGTAAACAATCGCAAGACAAGGTGATACTGTCTCGTTGCCTCAAGCCGGGCGTCAAGTAATAATTACATTTCGTCATGTTTATTGGTGATTTATTTCACAAACAAGGACGTTTGTCACGTCTCATAAGTGACGGGGGATACTTTGTTTATCGGGAGTTATTTGTTAAGATAATCGCAAGTATATGCAAATATCCGTATATAAAATATTGGAAACTAAAGCATGAATTCAACCCTCGAATTGGAAGTCACCCAGTTACATGCTGAAATTTGCGCCGGGCTGGCTGACCCCAGCCGAATCTTGATTTTATATGAATTGGCGCAATCGCCACGCAATGTGACCGAGATTTGTAACAGCCTGGGCATGCCCCAGCCGCTCGTCTCGCGTCATCTTAAGGTATTGCGCGAACGCGGCATAGTCAACGCCGAGCGAAATGGCACAACCATCACATATTCGCTGGCAAATTCCAAAATCGTCGAAGCGCTTGACTTGTTGCGAGCCGCCATGCGTGAAATTATGGCAAAACGGGCCGCGCTGGTCGAAGCCATCCCGAATTAATCTTTACCAGGAGATGTCATGAAAACTCTACTCATCCTCGGCGCAGGCACGGGCGGTACGATGGTTGCAAACCGCATGTCTGCCCGGCTCGATCCCCGTGAGTGGCGGATTGTGATTGTGGATAAAGACCAGAATCACTACTACCAGCCCGGCTTCCTGTTCATCCCGTTTGGAGTGTACCGCCCGGCAGACGTGGTCAAGCCCAAGCGTAAGCTCCTCCCAGGTCGCGTAGATGTTATTTTTTCTGATATAGAGCTGATTGAGCCGGAGGAAAACAAGGTTTCGCTCTCGAATGGTTCGAGCATTCACTATGATTACCTGGTTGTGGCGACCGGTTGCGATATCGCCCCGGATGAAACGCCCGGCATGACCGAGCGCTGGTACGAAAACGTGTTCGATTTTTATACTTTCGAGGGCGCCAGCAAACTTTTTGAATTCTTCGAGAAGTGGCAGGGCGGGCGGATGGTGTTGAACGTGGCTGAAATGCCCATCAAATGCCCGGTCGCCCCGCTGGAATTTATGTTCCTGGCCGACTGGTACTTTACCAGGCGCGGCATTCGTCATAAGGTGGACTTGACGTACGCCACTCCGCTGCCTGGCGCTTTCACCAAGCCGACCTGCTCCATTATGCTGGCGAAAGTGCTGGAGCGAAAAAACATCAATATCATCCCCGAGTTCAACTTGATGGAAGTGGATAACGATAAGCAGGTCATCCGCTCGTATGACGAAATCGAGGTGCCGTATGATGTTTTCGTCAGTATTCCGGTTAACAAAGGCGCGGAAGTAATCAAACGTTCTGGCATGGGCGATTCGCTCAACTTCATCCCGACAGACAAGCACACCTTGCAAACCGAGAAATACCCGAATGTGTTCATCATCGGCGACGCGGGCAATGTCCCGGCTTCCAAAGCCGGTTCGGTGGCGCACTTCATGCTCGATGCCCTGGAAGCCAACCTGCTCAGCCATATAAAGGGCGAGGAAATGCGGGCAAGTTTCGATGGTCATGCCAATTGTTTTATCGAAACCGGTTTCGACCAGGCGGTGCTGATTGATTTCAATTACGAGGTCGAACCGCTGCCCGGAGCCTTCCCCCTGCCCGGCATTGGTCCCTTTGCCCTGCTTGGCGAGAGCCGTATCAATCACCTGGGTAAACTGGCTTTCAAGTGGATTTACTGGAACATGCTCCTCAAGGGTATTGAAATCCCCCTGGTGCATTCCCACATGTCTATGCGCGGGAAACAGCCCATCCCCGCCAACCCTGTTCCATCCCCAGCCGAATAAAGGAGTCAAAAATGACCGTCTCTGTCTTGGAAAATATCAAAGTTAACGCCGAAGGTTTCATGACTGACCAGTCCCAATGGACAAAGGACATCGCGCTTGAAATCGCCCGGCAGGAAGGCATCGACACCTTGACCGATGCCCATTGGAAAGTCATTGAATTTTGCCGCAAAACCGGCCAGCAGAGCGGCAAATCGCCCACCCTGCGCCAGATTACCGATGGCGCAGGCGTAAGCACCAAGGAATTATTTGCCCTGTTTCCCAAGGGCCCGGCCAAAAAGGTTGCCAAGATTTCCGGCCTGGGCAAGCCCGAAGGCTGCGTGTAACGCAATCTCCTGGGGTTTTATAACCAACAGGGCCCTATTTCAAAAATTCAGGAGAATAGAACATGGCTTCAGAAACCCGAAAGATAGCTTTTATCTGCTCGAAGGGCGATCTCGATATGGCTTACCCGGCGCTGATTATGGGTTGGGCAGCGCTTGGCAACGGTATCGATGTCACTATCTTTTTTACCTTCTGGGGGTTGGACCTGGTCACTAAAAAGCGCGTTGACCACCTGGAGATTGCGCCGTTGGCAAACACCAGCTTTAAGATGAGTCTGATGGGCCTGCCGACGGGCAACCTGGGCATACCCAGCATTATGGGCATTATTCCCGGCATGACCGCATTCGCCAGTTGGTTCATGAAATGGAAGATGAAAAAACTCGGCGTGCCGCCCGTGCGTGAATACCTGCAAATGCTTTCGGATGGTGGCGCGAAGATGTACGGTTGTAAAATGACTGTGGACATGTTCGGACTCAAGCAGGAAGACTTCCTGCCTTGCGTGGAAAAAGTTGTCACAGCCAGTGACTTCATGGATATGACCGAAGGCGCGCAGATTATCTTTATCTAAACCGAGAAACAACGTCCCGAAGGCAGAAATCCTTCGGGACGTTGTTCTTATTTTTGCAGATGGCTCTCAGTACGCGCGGGTGGGCTTCCTCCCAGGTTGGCGGGCCGGGCGTCTCCTGATTCCGGCGCGCATAAGCGGCTTCACAGCACAGTTCGGAAAGCAGGCGCATGGCAACCTGGTGCGCCCCAGAGCCGCGATACTTCTTCGTGGCCGCCTCGTCCTGCCAGACCGTTTTCGTCCAGACGACATGATTCTTCTCGAAGCGCGTCTCCACGCCTTGCGCGCCCTCCGCCTTTTGGGCCTGGGTCATCGTCCGCATGGCGTGCAGCATGAAGAGCGGCAATGGGTAATCGAAACGTTGTACATTTGGCCTCCTACCGGATAAGAGTTTGAACGATTGAATCGAGCTCATACGCATACAGCGCCTCGCCGCCTGTGCCAAAGGGCGGGATATTCCCGGCGATTTCGAGCGAAACCAGTCCATGCACCCGCGCCCATATCAATACAGCAACCGATAGGGAAAGGACATCGGCCTCGCCTGCATAGTTTTTCCACATCCCAAACGCTTCCTCATGCCCTGGCGTTACCTGGGGGAACGAATCGGCCTTCAGCCTGCCTGCCGCGCGAACTGCCTCTACCACGCTGACAATGGCGCCGAACGCCCGCGCCGCCGAGGGAAAGGTCTGCTCGAAAGGCGCGACATAGCCCGGAATCTGCGTCCCGAAGATAAGTTGATACCGCTCCGGGTAGGTGGTTGCCCACTGACGGTAGGCCCGTCCCGTCGCCTTCAACCGATTAACCGCATCCTCCACCGGGACAGAATCACGCGCCGCGTATTGGACATCGCCAAAGGACTTATACGCATCGATGATAAGTGCTGTCACCAGGGCGTCGCGGTCGGGATAGTAGTTGTAGATGGCCGGGGCGGTAATGCCCAGTTCGCGCGCAATTGCCCGCAGGCTGAGCGAGGCCGCGCCGCTTTCGGCAATCTGCCGCCAGGCGGTTTCGAGGATGGCGGCTTGCATGTTGGGGGTTTGTTGCACCTTCATGGGACGAACCATGTGTTTCCCTTTCTTGCACCGTACTGCGGAATTTATTCCACAACAGGGCAGGGCGCAGGGTTTGGAATGAAAAATAAACACTGTATATTTATTGTGTAAATATACAGTGTTTATTTATGTTTGTCAAGAGACAATTGGTTTTTATTCAGGCGCGATTTTGGTATTTGGCAGGATGGTGGTGTCCTTTGGGATGACGACGATGCCATCCCGCACGACCCAGGTGCCGGCGTCGATGTCCGTGCCGCGTGGGAAGGGTTTGATGACGGTTCCCTCGCCGATGCGCACATTTTTGTCGAGGATAGCGCCTTCGATGTGGCATTTTGCGCCCACTCCCATCGGGACTTCATTCCTGCGGGGGGTTGGGCCGTCATAGTAATCTGCGCCCATCACGATGCTGTCTTTCACTGCGGCCCCGGGGCCAATTTGGGCGCGCAAGCCGACCACTGAATTGACAACCGTCGATTTGATAATCCGGCAGCCTTCAGACATGAGGACATCCTTCAGTTTGCTGTCTTCCACCTGTGAACCGGGCAGGATGCGCGGGTTGGTATAGATGGGGCTTTGCGGGTCGAAGAAACTGAATTCGGCGTCTGGCGAGGCCAGTTCCAGGTTGGTATCGTAGAAGGAACGGATGGTCCCAATATCGCGCCAGTATTCGCTGAAGTTGTATCCAAAGACGACGTTTGCGCGGATGGCGTTGGGGATGACCTGGCTGCCAAAGTCGTCGTGGTCGGGGAAGTTGGTCAGCATGTCAATCAACACTGAGGTTTTGAAAACGTAAATACCCATCGAACCGAGGAATGGCATCTCCGGGTCATCGGGGCGGCTGATGAATTGGGCCTGCACCGCCGGGTCTTTGGGCTTTTCCACGAAGGCGGTGATGCGGCCATCTTCGGCCACTTTCAGGATACCCAGCCGCGATGCCTCTCGTTTTGGAACCGGCTGCACCGCCACCGTTACATCGCAGTCATTGTCCCAGTGATATTGCAGGAAAGCGGCGTAATCCATGCGGTAGAGATGGTCGCCTGCCAGGATGAGGACATCTTTGGCGTCGGAGGCTATAATCTCGCGGATTTGTTTGCGGACGGCATCCGCCGAACCCTGGTACCAGTCTTCGCTTTGCAGGGTTTGTTCGGCGGCCAGGATTTGCACCGACCCGGTATGGAAATTATCGAAATGGTAGGTACGGGTGATGTGCCGGTTGAGCGAGACCGAGTGGAACTGGGTCAACACGGCGATATTGTAGATGCGCGAGTTGATGCAGTTGCTGATGGGAATGTCAATCAGGCGGTATTTCCCGGCAATCGGCACCGCCGGTTTGGAGCGTAGTTTGGTGAGGGGATGCAGGCGCGCCCCTTTGCCTCCGCCAAGGATGACTGCCAGGACATCGTCTAATGCGGGCATACAGGCCTCCTTTTGTGATGTTGCGCGAAAACTCTCGATTTTGGCTGCGGCGCGCGCCGCGCGTTAGCAGAAAGGGTATGCCTATATTATAAACGTTGCGGGCGGATTTGTCTCTTTGGCAAAAAAATACTGCTATCTGCCGGATGACAGCGCCTTTTTGTTTTTCCACATCAGTCCCAACAAGGCCCCGGCCAGCACCAGCCAGGCGATGACCTGTGCGGCGCGGATTCCACTCAAAATCAGGGCGCTGTCGCCGCGGAAGGCCTCGAAAAACAGGCGCGCGCCAGCCGTCAGCGCGATAAAAGCCAGGAACAGCGCCCCGGCAGGATGCGCGTTTTCTTTGGAGCGCAGGCCGAGCGCCAGCAGGATGAGAATCGCCCCGCCCAGTTCGTAGAACTGCGTCGGATGGCGTTTCGCGCCCCACAGGTCGATGCCCCAGGGCAGGGAGGTCTCCATCCCAAAGGCCGCGCCGGAGGCGATGTTGGCAAGCGCGGCCCCAACCATGAACACGGCGAATAACGGAGTCAGCGCATCGAGCGTGTTCCAAACTTCCAGCCTGTTGCGCGCTCCGTAAACGAGACTGGCTATCAGCGCCGCCGCGAACCCGCTGAAGGGGTCGAGCAGGCCCGGGTTGAGCGACACCAGACTCAGCGGGGATGCGAGGAAGGCATCCGGATACTGGAGGACGTATCCGAGCCGCGCTCCCAATATCCCGGCGATTAATCCCGTAAAGACCAGGTTATAGAGCGCCTCGGCGGAGACGCCGCGCTTGGGGGCAAATTTTTCGGCCAGCGATAGGCCGAACCACAGCCCCAGGAGGTACATCAGCCCCGGCGTTTGCAGGGCCAGCGGGCCAATTTGAAGAATCGGGAACATCAACGCGCCTCCTTCGACAGCTGCTCCACCCGGCTGCGCAGCAGCGCTTCGGCCATTGGGCCGCCGATGACCACCTCGCGGATGACGCCATCGGCGCTGATGAAGAATGAGGTTGGCAGGGAACTGACCCGGTACAGGCGGGTGACTTCGCCGCCCGTGTCGAGCGGGATGGGGAACGTCAGGCCGTTTTCAGTTACGAAAGCCTGCGCATCGGCGGGGGTATCCTGCATGGTCGAGTTGACCGCCAGCACCACCACGCCCCGCTCCTGATACTCCTCCCAAACCCGCTGCATGGCGGGCATTTCGGCCCGGCAGGGCGGACACCATGAAGCCCAGATGTTGAGCAAAACCACCTGCCCCCGCAGGTCAGAGAGAGTCACTGTTTCACCGTCGAGCGTCTCCAGGGTGAAATCGGGAGCCAGGAAACCCGCCTGCGGAGCGGGGATGCCACCGCCGGTGGTCCCGCCCTGAGGCGCGGCGGAGGCCCAAATCCACAACAAGCCTGCCACCAAAATAAACCCGTAAAAAAGTCGTGCCGTCACCGGTTGATTTAATCTCATTTTTCCTCTATAGTTATGTAGGACGGGATTTATCCCGTCCTGGCGGTCAGTTGTCAATTTTGACGCCGCCAGCCAGTAGTGCAGCTTCTGGCGCAACACCTTGGCCAGAATTGTGGTATTCGGCGCGGAATGAATTCCGCGTTACCTACATTGGATGCGCAGCCATGTCATTTGATACACACCTTTTCGTTGGAATCGACCCGTGCGGCGGGCGCAAACCCTTCACCTGGGCCGCGCTGGATAAAAACGGACGGCTTGTGACGCTCCAGGAGGGCGAACTGGAGGACGCGCTGGCCTTCCTGGGCAGCCTGCCTGCGGCGTTGGCGGCGGTCAATGCCCCGCCGCGTCCCAGCCAGGGATTGGCGCGGCAGGAAGGCGTTTGCCAGGGGCTGCCCCGGTTACGCGCGGCAGGTCGAAGTTTGGAAATGCGCCTGGCTGAACGCCTGTTGCGCGAGCGTGGCATCAACGTGGCTCTCACTCCCTCGCGCCCTGCGTTGTGTTCCAACTGGACGCAGTTGGGCTTCGAATTATATCGCCGCCTGGAATCCGCCGGCTTTAAGCCGCATCCTGACCTGGAAGCGAAACATGCCTGGCTCGAAACCCAGCCGCACGCTGTTTTCTGCGCCCTGCTCGAGCAGTCCCCGCTGCCGCGCCCGACGGTGGAGGGACGCTTGCAGCGTCAACTGGTTCTTTACGAACAGGGATTGGGCATCCGTGACCCGATGGGATATTTCGAGGAATTGACGCGCCATAAGCTGCTGAAGGGCGCGCTGCCGCTGGAACAGGTCTATACCCCCGAACAATTGGACGCGCTGGCAGCAGCCTGCGCCGCCTGGATGCTCTCGCGCCACCCGGAGCGCGCCCTCCGCCTGGGCGACCCCGGCGAAGGGCAAATCACTCTGCCGGTGAGTGAGTTGAAGGCAAGGTATTGAATCAAAAACGTCCCGAAGGTCGAAAACCTTCGGGACGTTTTTTCACTTCGCCTTGTTCGAAATCAACAAGACGATGAAAAACAGGTAAACCACGCCTCCAATGGCGGCGGTGACGATGGCGGATTGTACGCTGCGATTTTGCAGGAAGGCCGCCATTCCCAGCAGAATCCAGGCCAGCGGGTGCAGGTAGTGCAGCCCCATGTTCATCAGCATACCGCGCGTGGAATCTTGCGCAGGCTTGGGCCAGACGTACACAAAGACCGCCGCCAGCATAAAGCACAGGAATCCCAGGATGGGCAGCGGGATTCCAAACAGATTCGGTACTTCCATAGCATTCTCCTTGGTGCGTTAATATTGTTACAGGCGGATGACGTATCCGCAATATTCACATTTCAGGCTGTCCATGCCGCGCAGCACCGCCTGGGTGATGTTGGCCCCGCACGATGGACATTGGCTGGGGGCTGATTTTACTTTTTCCTGCGCTGCCTCGTCAATTTGCAAGGCGCGCGTTTGGTCGAAGTCTCGGGTTTTGGCGCGGTT
>DAOUAZ010000347.1:0-13865 GCA_034432975.1 Anaerolineales bacterium
CGCTACATGGTCTTTGACTCATGGGATGATTTATTCTCCTTCATGGAGGATGGCTTGGAAATTGTTCATGCACCGCCATAACTCAGTTTTGAATTTGGAATTGCTGCAATTTCACATCAGACGTAAATTGCTAATTCTGCCTGTGACCTGACGGGGATGTGTCTTCGTAGCATTTCAATCTCAAAGGCCTCTTGATAAACCGGTTCAAGAAATCCTGGCCCAAGCGTGTTATAAACATCCATGGCTGCGCCGATAATGGCGTAAACTTCGGTTTTGAAAATCAGTTCGGCCATTTTTCGTTCCTTTTCTGCCATGCTTTATCGGTTCCGGTGAAAAAAGATTAGCGTCGATTTGCGAAGATTAGCGGATTAGTATCTCCCGTAATTCACTGGTTCGCTCATCAGCGCCGGGACTTTGAGTTGCTCGTGTTTTTCCGCGCCGAGTTTGGCCCAGTATTCTTCCCTGTCTTTCACGCCGTAGACCCATTCCTCGAGATATTGGCGGGTGGCTTCGGGGTCGGAAGAGATTTTGTCCCAGGCCAGGTAGAACTCGTTATCCCGGTCGTAATAGCCCTGGGCGTAACTGGGATGCGCAGCGTGCGGGACATGGCACACGGCGCTGACGATGAATCCGGGAATGATGGTGCGGTTCGGGTCCGAGCGGATGACGCTCTCGTCGACGATTTCCTCGGCAGTCAGGATGACCTTTTTCGCCGCGAAAGCGACCTCCTTCTGTTCGCCGACGATGCCCCACAGGTGGGCGTTGCCCTGAGAGTCGGCCCGCTGGACGTGGACAATCGCCACATCCGGGTTGAGCGCGGGGACGGTGATGACTTCGCGCCCGCTGTAAGGGTCGGTGACGCGCTTGATGCGCGGGTTGGATTTCTCCAAATCGGTGGCCGCAGTCTGGTTCATCGGCAGGAAGGGCAGGCCGCTGGCCCCGGCTTGCAGGCGGGTAATCATGCCAAAGTGGGAATATTCTTCCCATTCCAGTTGGCCTTTTTCGATGGCAGCCCGCACAATCCGCAGGCTGCCCACGCCGGGATTTCCCATATACGAGAAAATCACCTTGCGGGCGCAGCCAGCCGCTACCAGCTGGTCGTAAATCAGGTCGGGGGTGGCGCGCGCCAGGGTCAGGTCTTTCTTGCCCTGCCGGATGATTTCATGCCCGGCGGCAAAGGGGATGAGATGGGTGAACCCGGCGGCGTAAACCACGTCGCCATTGTTCACAAACTCCGCAATTGCGTCTTTCAGGGGGATTAATTTGGTCATGGATTTTCCTTTGTGGCGTGTAGTCAAATCGTATCATCGTTCTGCCAATTTCGTCACAAACAACCCGCAAAGGCGCGGGGTTTTTATCGAGTATCGAGTCCCGAAGCATGAATCACTTTTTCTTCTTCTCTTCTTTTTCTTTCTTGGCCGCCTCGCGCTTTTCTTTTGCCTCACGCTGCCTTTGCCGCCACTTGCGGATGCCCTCGAAGCGACCGACAGGTTTGGACGGCGACGCGGTCATGCGCAGGATGACCAGCCCGGCTCCTACGCCAAGCGCGCCGATGCACAAGAAAACCAAGTAGCCGAAACTGTTTTGGCTTTTGATGTAATTTTGGATATCCTTTTCCGTTATTTCCCTGGTGGGAATTCCAAGCCTTTTGGCGGTTTGCGCGTTTGCATCATGGGTTTGCAGGGCTTGCACGCCATAAACGACATATTCCTGCGTGGCGCGTAAATCTTCCACTTTCATACGGGTTGGGGTGGACAGGTTTTGCGCCAGGGCAGTTTGGGCCCCAATCTCCTGGGTTTGCCGGGCCAGGGCTGCGTAGGCGGTATTGGTTTGCCTGGCGGCCATGTTCCTGTCAGAGCGGGAAATGTCGGTCGAAATGAAAATCATCAGGGCGAACAGCCCCAAGATGATGAAAAACGTCCCGATGCGCGAGATAAACTCCCGGCGGTCAGGCGTTTCCTCGCCCATGTTCACCTCGGCAATAGAGTGAGTTCATAAGGCAAATTCTATCATGCCGGGCTGATGCAAAAAGCAAAAACCTGGTGACTTTTTACCACTGGTTTATAAAACGAAAACCTCCCGGAGGCAATTTCCCGGGAGGCTCTGTGGTTACAAGTTTGAAGATGAGCCGGATTATTCGACGTTCCCGAACCAGCCTTTGCGTACCATCCACTTGGCAAATTCCAATACCGGCACAACGGTCACAACCAGCCTGCCGATAATCAGCCAGTCCGTCAGTGACAGGGCGAAGGTGCTGAACGGCTCATGCGGGAAGGGCAGGTAGACGATCAGCATCAACAGCAACATCTCCCAACTCACGGCCAGGTTCAGCCGCAAAACCCAATCCCACCGCGAACAAGACGATGATGGCAATCGCGATGGATTCAATGCCATGCCCGAGGAACAGTGAAAGGGCGGCTGCCCCGAACAGGATGAGAATCAGGTTTTACCCCGCCTTAACTCCCCGCGCGGCATGGAATTGGTATAATGATTTTGACAGATTGAGCGAGATAGAGTTGCTCGCGTTCTTTGCGTTTTACTGGTATCTGCGCAAGGAATCCATTGTTTGCAAGTTACGACAAGAAAGGAGTAGATGATGACGAAAACGGTCATCGCTGCCGCCCTGGGCGAATGCGTCCATGTGGCGGGCGTGTCCAATTTCCTGCGGCTGGCGGAACAGGCGGGTTGGAACACTATATTCCTCGGCCCTGCGGTGCCGGTCGAAACCCTGTTGGAGGCTGCCCGCAAAGAAAAAGCAGATTTGGTAGGCGTCTCCTACCGCCTGACGCCCGAAACCGGTGAGCGCCTGCTGGGGCAATTTGCCGAGGCCGCCAGCGGCCTGTATGAAGCGGGCGTGCGATTCGCTTTCGCGGGTACGCCGCCGGTGGCCGAAAGGGCGGCAAACATCGGCTTTTTCGAGAAGATATTCGACGGGAGCGAGGAGCCTGAGCAGGTTCTCGCTTACCTGAAGGGACTCCCCGCCCAGGCCGTCACCGAAGCAGACTACCCGCAGACGACTACCGCGCGAATTACATGGAAGTCGCCTTATCCCATCCTGCGCCACCACTTTGGCCTGCCAACGATGGCAGCCACCATCGCGGGCATCGAGAAAATCGCCGAGGCCGGGGCGCTCGACCTGATTTCACTCGGCACCGACCAGGACGCCCAGGAGAATTTCTTCCACCCTGAGCGGCAGGACCCGCGCCGCAAGGGGGCGGGCGGCGTGCCGGTGCGCACCCCCGATGACTTCCGCGCCTTGTACCGGGCCAGCCGCCGTGGGAACTACCCCATGCTGCGGGCTTATTCGGGAACCGATGACTTCATCCGCTATGCCGAAGTGCTGACCGAGACGATTCACAACGCCTGGTGCGCCATCCCGCTCTACTGGTTCAACCAGATGGACGGGCGCGGCCCCTGGGATTTGGAAGGTTCCATCCGCCAGCACCAGCAAGTCATGGCCTGGTACGGCGAGCGGGATATTCCGGTCGAACTGAATGAGCCTCATCATTGGGGGATGCGTGACGCGCCAGATGTCGTGTATGTCGTTGCGGCCTTTCTCTCGGCCTATAACGCCAAACAGTATGGCGTCAGGGACTACATCGCGCAGATGATGTTCAACAGCCCGCCCGGCGCGAGCGACGCGATGGATTTGGCAAAGATGCTGGGGGTGATGGAGATGATTGCGCCGCTTTCTTCTGGGCAGGAAAACCGGGAAACAGGGAAACCGGAAAACCGGAAAATCTTCAGAATCTGGAAGCAAACCCGCATCGGCCTGCTTTCGCATCCCCTCGACCCCAGCGCCGCGCGCGGACACTTAGCCGCCAGCACCTACCTGCAAATGGCCCTTCGCCCGCACATTTACCACATCGTCGGGCATACCGAGGCCGACCACGCCGCCACCGCCGATGACATCATCGAGGCGGTCAAAATTGCGCGGCGCGCCATCAACAACGCGCTCGGCGCGCCCGATATGACCAAAGCCCCCCAAGTGCAGGAGCGCAAAGAACATCTCGTCGCTGAAGCGCAAGCCCTGCTTGATGCCATCCGCGACATCGCCGGGCCGGGCGTGGATGACCCTTGGGCTGACGCCGCCACCCTGGCGAAGTCGGTCACCATGGGGCTGATGGATGCGCCCCAGTTACGGAACAACCGGTTTGGGCGCGGCCAGATTCGGACACGCATTGTCAACGGGGCGAGCGAAGCCGTCGATGGCGAGGGACGCCCCATCCCGGAGAAAGTCCGCATTCAACAAGCAGTAAGACGGAATTAATTCCGTCTTACACGTTGGTCAGGTGACCATCACTTCAAAAGTGACTGTCACCTGAGACATGAATAGGAGAACACTATGGCCGAACGTTACACCGTACTTGGCGCAGGACATGGCGGCAAAGCCATGGCCGCGCACCTGGCAGTGATGGGCGCGGAAGTTGCCCTGTGGAACCGTTCTTTCGACCATATCGAGGTCATCAAAAAACGCGGTGGCATTGACCTGGAAATTCCTGAAACCAGCACCCACGCATTCGGCAAAGTTGGCGTGGTTACATCGGATATTGCCGAAGCGGTTGGGTTTGCGCAGGTTGTCATGGTTGTCTTGCCGTCCTCGGCGCATGCGGACATTGCCAAAATCGCCGCGCCGCACTTGAAAGACGGGCAAATTGTGATTTTGCACCCTGGCCGCACGCTGGGCGCGGTCGAATTCGCGCGGGTGATGCGCGCCAACGGCTGCGCTGCCAATGTGACGGTAGCCGAGGCGGAGACTTTCATCTATGCCAGCCGCGCCGACGGCCCGGCCCAGGCGCGCATTTTCCGTATCAAAGAGGCGGTGCCGCTGGCCGCGCTGCCCTCGACCCGCAACGAGTTGGTGTTGGAGGCCATACACCACGCCTATCCGCAGTATATCGATGGCGTGGATGTATTGCACACCGGCCTGAACAATATGGGAGCGATTTTCCACCCGGCCCTGACCCTGCTCAACGCCGGTTGGATTGAGCATACGCACGGTGATTACCAGTTCTACATCGAAGGGGTGACTCCTTCGGTAGCGCGCGCGCTGGAAGTGTTCGACCGGGAGCGGGTGACGGTGGCCTCAGCGGTCGGAATCCGCGCCCGCACGGCGCTCGAGTGGCTCAAACTGGCCTATGATACGACCGGGGCCGACCTGTACGAGGCCATCCACAACCAGCCGGGCTACTATGGCATCAAGGCCCCGCCCACGCTCAATCACCGTTATATTTTCGAGGATGTTCCGATGAGCCTGGTGCCGATTGCCTCGCTGGGGATGCGCTATGGCGTCAGCGTGCGGGGGATGGAAAGCGTCATCCGGCTGTGCAGCATCATCCACAAAACCGATTACTGGCGGCGCGGACGCACGGTGGAAAAATTGGGATTGGAACAGTGGAGCGTGAGCGAGTTGAGCCAGTTTGTCACCGAAGGGGTGATTGATTAGCCCTGGCCTGGAAAAATCATTCGACCCTGTCAGCAGGATGGCTGGCAGGGTCGAGTTTGTGGCAGAGTTATCGACTTATGCAAACCGCGCGGCAATTTGCCGTAACTGGGCAGGGCTGACCGGTTTAAGCATGACGATGTCGGCTTGTTCCTGGAGTATGCTTGCCTGTTGTGAATCGGCGGTGCAGAGTATCACATGCGCGTTTTTCAGGCTGGGGTTGGAACGAATATCAGCCAGGATATCTTTCCCTCCCAGGCCGGGCAGGTTCAGGTCGAGGAGAATCACTTCCGGCGTAATTTGCGCCAGCCGCATGAGCGCCGTGCTGCCATCGTTGGCGATTTCCGTCTCGAAGTCAACCGCCAGGGCTTTTGCGTAAATTTGGCAGAGATAGAGGTCATCTTCTACGATGAGCGCGAGAGGCTTTTTCACAGGGGTTACTCCTGTCTGTTGCGCAAGGGCAGGATGACGGTGAACGTGCTGCCTGCGCCAACCTGGCTGTCGAGGCTGATTTTACCATCCATCAATTCGACGAGTTGTTTGACGATGGTGAGGCCCAGGCCGCTGCCGCGATTTTCGCGGGTCAGGCTGTTATCGACCTGGCGAAAAGATTCGAAGACGAATTCCTGCGCTTCTGGAGGAATGCCGGCGCCGGTATCGCTCACCCGAATGCCCCAGTGTTCTGGGTCGTTCTGGTAAAAACGGATGCGAACCTCGCCAGTCTTTGTAAATTTGATGGCATTCCCGCCCAGGTTGACCAGGATTTGTTCCAGCCGCTGTTCATCCCCGTAGATGCGGTTGGGGAGCGGGGGAAGGATTTCCGTTGAAAAGGCCAGCCCTTTGTTGCCTGCCAGCACGGACAGGCGCGCGGCGGTTTTTTGGAGCAGGGCTGCCGGGGAGAAAAATCCCAGGCGCAGGCTCATGTTTTTCGTTTCGAGTTGGGCTTCGTCGAGCAGGTCATTGACCATGTCAGCCAGGAAATTGGCGTTGGCGACAATGGCGCCGACCGGGTCTTTTTTCTCTTCATCGAGCAGGCCGTAAAACTCATCCCGCAGGAGTTCAGCGTATCCCATGATGCTGCCCAGCGGGGTGCGCAGTTCGTGGCTGACTTTGGCGAGGAACTGGGTCTTGAGGCGGCTGGCTTCGAGCGCCTGGTCGCGGGCCAGCGACAGGGCTTCCTGGGTTTGTTTTATCTGGGTGATGTCTTCCTTGACAGCCACAAAATTGGCAATTTTGCCGCGATGATTCAATACCGGGGCGATGGTGGCCGATTCCCAGAACAGACTCCCGTCTTTTTTCTGGTTGTGAATCTCGCCCCGCCAGATTTGCCCGGCCAGGATGGTGTCCCACATCTCCTGGTAAAACTCTTGGCTGTGTTCTCCCGATTTGAGGATGCGCGGGGTTTGCCCGAGGACTTCTTCGAGTGAGTAGCCGGTCAATTCAGTGAAACGAGGGTTGGCGTATTCGATAATTCCATTCGTATCCGTAATAACTATCGTATTGCCGCTCTGCTCGATTGCCATGAAGTATTTGAGAAGTTTGTCGTTTGTTTTGATGGCTTTGTCGCGCGCTTCGGCCAGGTCGCGGGTGCGTTCGGTGACGCGCTGTTCCAGCAAGTCGCGTTCTTGTTGCAGCAGGTTGAGGGCCTGGGTTTCGCGCTGCCAGGCTTTGTTCAGACTCTCCATCAAGATGGCGGCGGCGGCAATCGCCGCGGCCGCGCTGGCTGTAAATGCCAGCAGGCTGGTAATCGCTCGTTCTACCGTGCTGGGAAGCGGAATTCCGTCATTGGCGTTGGGCGGCAGGAAATTCCCGCTGCCGATGGAGACTCCAAAAGCGCCAATGGTAATAACTGCCAGGGAACTGGACAGGAGTCCTGCGTTACGTCCGAGCATCAGGGTTGCCGAAACAACCAGCGACAGGAAAAATGTAAAACTTTCTGCTGAGAAACCGAACTGGCAGGTTTCAATGACCGCCAGCCCGTACAATAGCGCGAGAAAAATACCAATCCTGATGCGAAAATCCAACCCGCGCGCCAATCCTGCTGCCCAAATGACGGCAAGAATGATGGCAAAGGGCAAGGCCGTTGGCAGGTTCTTTTGGGCCGGGGCAACCAGCAGGGCCAGGGTTCCCACAAAAGCCGCCACGCGCAATATCATTGTCAGGGAACGCTCACGGGCCTGGTGCCATTTTGGATTGGTATCGGGCGGCGTTTGCAGGTCGGTTTTGATAGGCGTAGCGAAAAAACCTATCAGGTGGCGCAAAACGGGGAAACCCCGGCGGGCCTCCGCGGCTGGCGGGACGTCTAACTCGATAGGCGGATGGGTCGTTTCAGTTTCCCGCACGGCAAACCGGGGTTGTGGAACCTGGCTGGAATCGGCGCCGCGAATGGTGATAATGCGCCCCAGCGCGCGCCCGGCCTGGTCGCGCAGCGGGGAAAGGTGGACTTGATACCGCCGCTGGGCTTCGCCCTCCCCAACGATGATTTCATCCAGGGCTTCCGTCACGTTGCGGAAGCGTTCGATGACCTGCGGCCAGGGAGCAAGCACTTCTGCCGGGGATTTTCCAAGGGCTTGCGAAACCGGCACGCCAATCATGCGCGCGGCGGCCGGGTTCATATCGGCGATGCGCCCGCGCAGGTCGAGCGCAATCATGCCGTCGGTCATGTTATCGACCAGCAAGTCGCGGGCGATGGGGGAAATGTTGACCAGTTGGTAGCCGAAAATCCCCCAGGCTATCCCGGCCAGGGAAATGGTGAAGGCAAACGGCGTCAGGTCGAGATTGGGGATGGGGCTGAATCCGGAAAGGTAGAGTGCGTTGCCTGCCCAGGGCGCGGCCACCGCCACGATGAGGGCGACGGCCTGGCCGCGAAACAATCCCTGCATTCGTCCCAATCCGCGCAGGATGATGACCGCTCCCGAAAGCAGCAGCAGGTAGGAGTAGGCGGAGTGAACCCAAAACCAGGCTCCGTGCGATACACTTAGGACGGAGAAATTCTCGGCGTGGTAAATCTCAATCGTTCCCCAAACCAGTCCGTGATGTTCGGTGGTGAATACCAACAAGATGGTGGTGACGGGGATGGCTGCCAGGGCCAGCATGGTACGGTGATTCGGGCGGCGTCCCTGGTTGGTTTGGAGATAAGCGAACAAGAGCCAGGCCAGCGGCGTGAAGGTAATCCCGATGTATTGAATTTTCCCCCAGAAAAGTTTGGTGGACAGGTCGGCGCCGGCAATTTCCAGAATGTATCCCAGCGACCACTGTGTAATACCCAATGCCATTATCGCCAGGGAGACTGCGTTGGGAGAACTGCGCCGCTGCCAGGCGTAAACCATGACCCAGCCGGAAATGAGCGCGGCGGCGGCCAGTGGCAGGATGTAGGGGGAGTAGGTAAACTGCATGAACGATCGACTTTAGCGACCCTGGTGAGCGCGAAAGAACACACAACAGTAAATTGTATCTGCTGCGATTGTGTTCACAATCCCCCGTCTGGCTATAGCCGCCCGTTTCAGTCCAGTTCCTGTTCCTGGGCCATTTCGGCCAGGACGCGCAGGAAGGCCTCGACGACGCGAGGGTCGAAATGCGTTCCGGCATTGAGGCGGATATGTTCGATGACTTTTTCATCCGGCCAGCCTGGGCGGTAGGGCCGGTTCGAGCGCAGGGCATCCCAAACGTCCACGACTGCAAAATACGCGCCGCCAGGGGGATTTGTTCTCCCTTCAGTCCGCGCATTTCTCGTGGTGGCAGTATGGAATATCGAGCACCGGGTATAAGTCAGGACTTACGCAGAACCATGAAAATATCCGCTAATCTACGCCAATCCACGCGAATTTTTGAACATTTTCGGGCTTAAATGCCTTTGATTAGCGATGATTAGCGCAGTTTGGCGGACAAAAAGCTTATTTTGCGTAAGTCCTGTTGCAAAAACAAGAATTTCTGACTCTTTAGTTTCGGCTAACTGGTGGAAGGCCAAAGGGAGGTAATGGGTTCAAAATGTGGTAATCTTGTTTTACCAAACGAAAAAACACGTCAAAACCCATTGCCATGACAAATCAGTCCCTATTTCCGGCGATGAAATCGACGGGGCTGACGGATGAGGCCACTCGTCGAGCCTGGCAAGAACATCGTTACGAAGGCTCTCGGCCGGTGTACAGCCTTTTGGCGTCCAGCGTTGAAGGATTGTCCCGGGCCGCGCTACCATCTGGCTGCGAATCGCGCCTTGCCCGCGTCATTCTGGGTTTGAGTGGCGAAGCTGGCGAGTTGAATGGACAGCGTTTAGCTGTGATCCGCGTGATTGAGCGCGTCAATCTCAAGGACACCCGCGTTCCGTGACCGCTCATTTGCCCAAAGGAAACCTGGCGCGCGCCTTAAAAATAGACCAAACCGCTCCTTCATGAGCCATTTGACGCCAAAAACAAGCGGTTTTCACTACCCGAAGCGCGTCAGATGCGGTTTCTGGATTTTCAAGCTACAAACTTTTAGCCGAAACTAAAGCGGTAGCAAATCAAAGAATAGATTCAAAACAAGGAAAAATAAAATGAAATTTACCGATGGTTACTGGCAAATGCGCCCAGGCTGTGAGCCACACTTTGCCGCGCAGGCCTACGATATTGAATCCGATGGTCAATCGCTGACTGTGTATGCCCCGACCCGTGTCATCGAACAGCGCGGTCATACGCTCAACCTGCCAATGTTAACTGTGCGCTACTCCACGCCGATGGAGGGGGTCATCCGGGCGCAGGTGACGCACCACAAGGGTGGGAAAACGCCGCAGCCGCAGTTCCAAATCTTTGAGATGCCGGTCACGCCGAAGGTGGATATTAATGACTCGGCAGCGGAACTGACTTCGGGCGGGCTGACGGTTCGGGTAACGAGGGGCAATGCGTGGGGAGTCGCGTTCCACGCCGGGGCCGGGAAACTGACCGGGAGCGGGTGGCGCGCCCTGGGCTTTGTGGATACGCCCGGCGGGCGGTACATCCACGAACAACTCGATTTGGGCGTGGGCGAATACGTCTATGGGCTGGGCGAGCGCTTTACCCCGTTCATCAAAAACGGCCAGGTGGTGGATATTTGGAACGAGGATGGCGGCACGTCGAGCGAGCAGGCTTATAAAAACATCCCGTTTTACCTGACCAATCGCGGCTATGGGGTTTTTGTGAACCACCCGGAGAAGGTTTCGTTCGAGGTCGGCTCGGAGAAGGTCGAGCGGGTGCAGTTTAGCGTGCCGGGCGAAACCCTGGATTATTTTGTGATTTACGGCCCCACCCCGCGCGAGATTTTGGCGCGTTACACCGCGCTGACCGGCCGCCCCGCCCTGCCCCCGGCCTGGTCGTTTGGGCTGTGGCTCTCGACTTCGTTCACCACCGATTACGATGAAGCGACTGTGACGCGCATGATGGACGGCATGGCCGAGCGCGGCATTCCGTTGAGCGTCTTTCATTTCGATTGTTTTTGGATGCGCGAATTCAATTGGACTGATTTTGCCTGGGACCGGCGCGTTTTCCCCGACCCGGCGGGTTTGCTGGCGCGCCTGCACGCGCGCGGGCTGAAGGTTTGCGTGTGGATCAATCCCTATATTGCCCAGCGTTCGGCGCTGTTCGACGAGGGCATGGCGGGCGGCTACCTGCTCAAGCGGCCCGATGGCACGGTCTGGCAGTGGGATATGTGGCAGGCCGGAATGGGGATTGTGGACTTTACCAACCCGGCGGCCCGCGCCTGGTTTGCGTCGAAACTAGATGTGCTGATGGAGATGGGCGTGGACGCCTTCAAGACCGATTTCGGCGAGCGCATCCCGGTGGAGGAGGTGGCCTGGTTCGACGGCTCTGACCCGCGCAAGATGCACAACTATTACGCCCAAATTTACAACCAGACGGTGTTCGAGGCGATTAAGGCCCGGCGCGGCGAGGGCGATGTGGTCGTTTTTGCGCGTTCGGCGACGAGCGGCGGGCAGCAGTTCCCCGTCCACTGGGGCGGCGATTGCACCGCGACCTTTGAATCGATGGCTGAGAGTTTGCGCGGCGGCCTGTCGCTGCACCTTTCGGGATTCGGCTTCTGGAGCCACGACATTGGCGGCTTCGAGCAGGCCACCCTCTCCCCAGGGGGGAGGGCCGGGGTGAGGGAAGCGGCGGTTTACAAACGCTGGTGCGCTTTTGGCCTGCTCTCCTCACACAGCCGCCTGCACGGCAGCACTAGCTACCGCGTGCCATGGGCTTATGACGAGGAAGCGGTGCAGGTGCTGGCAAAGTTCACCCGCCTGAAGGCCCGTCTGATGCCGTATCTCTACCAGGCGGCTGCGCAAGCACATCAGTTCGGCACGCCCATGCTGCGGGCCATGATGCTGGCCTTCCCCGGCGACCCGGCCTGCGAGATACTCGACCGCCAGTACATGCTTGGCGACTCGCTGCTGGCAGCCCCGGTGTTCCGCGAGGATGGCGTGGTCGATTACTACCTGCCCGCCGGGACGTGGACGAACTTCCTGACCGATGAAGTGGTGACGGGCGGCGGCTGGCGGCGCGAGATGGTCGATACCCTGTCTATCCCGCTCTGGGTTCCCGAAAATACCGTCATCCCGGTCGGTGCGCGCGATGACCGCCCGGATTATGATTACGCCGAAGGCGTGACCCTGCACATTTTCAACCTGGGTGACGGCGCAACGGTGGATGTGACCGTGCCGGATACATTGGGCGCCTCCCGCGCCGTTTTCCACGTGACGCGGCAGGGACAAGCGCTGAAAGTTTCCCGCCAGGGCGCGCCGGGCGCATGGAGCGTGCTGGTGCGCGGCAAGGGTTTGCAGCCGGTGAAGGCGGAAGGCAGCCAGGCGCTGGTGATGCTTTCATAGGCGCGAGCGGGTACCCAGGGCAAGAGAGCATCATGTTCTCTTGCCTTTTTTATCGTTCGCCTGAAACCGAGATACCCGCTCCCTGACACCGGAGAATCGCCTCCAACACCCCGCCGCCAATCGCCAGCGCCTTATCCGAGACCAGGAAACAGTATGCGCGCGCATCGCGCGGGTCGAGGTCGCCGATTTTCAGGCCTGTTTTGACCTCCAGGCCCGGATGGAGAAGCCCGCGCAAGACGCCGGGGAAGGGCGCGCTGATTATTTCGCCATTGACCTCGGCAATCACCTGTCCCGGTTCGCAATGCTGCCCGATTTGCGCGTAGCCAATTAATAAACCGTCCACCGGGGCACGCAGTACGCGGCGCGGGTCGCCTTCGGGCTGACCGCTGTCGGGGTTGGTGGAGCCAGACCAGTGGACGCGCCCCAGGGTGTGTCCGCGCTGGGTTTCGACGACGGCGTGGCAGTTCTTGCCAGCCACATAGCCGGGGCCGAGGCCGATGGTGAAAGAGGCTGAATCGGTTAGGGGCGGGGCAATCTGTTTCAGCAGGCGGGCGTCGACAATCGTCGAGGGTTTAAGGGGGAAAGTCGAAAGAAGGCCGAGGTCAGGGTCAATCAAGACAGGGATTTCGCGGCGGTCGAAGCACAGGGCGAGTTGTTCAGGGGTTTGAATCAGGCGGGAGGTGACGTTTTCTACTGTCCACGTTCCTTCGTACACTGCTTCGGAAAATGAGACCGCCCGTCGCACGGCCAGTGGCTGCGGCAGTTCGGTGATGACGACATCGAACCCGGCATGACGAAGGCGCAGGGCGACCCCGCTGGCCAGGTCGCCGCCGCCGCGAATGAGGATGATGTTGGGCATGGGGTGATTAAACCATAAACTTCTTTGCAGGTGACAGTCACTTTCAAAGTGACTGTCACCTGGTTGTTACCCTGTATTTTTCAACCCCGCCGCAATGCCATTGATGGTCAGAACGATGACCTGCCGCAAGGCTTCGGCTTCGGGCGATTCTTTATCTGGCAGGGCGCGCAGGCGGCGCAGCATTTCGACCTGGATGAAGTTGAGCGGGTCGATGTATGGGTTGCGCAGGCGAATGGCGTTCTGGGTGTAGGGTTCGTCGTCCAGCAGGTTTTGGTGGCCGCTGATGGCGAGGACGGTATCGCGGGCGCAGTCGAACTCGGCGCGGATGGCGTCGAAAAACTCCCTGGCGAGGGCCTGGTCGGGGACGAGTTCGGCGTAGAGCGCGGCAATTTCCATGTCGGCCTTGAGCAGCGAAATTTCGCTGTTGTTGAGCAGGGATTGGAAAAAGGGCCAACCCTGGTACATTTCGCGCAAGAGACCCTCGTCGCTGACGGCGCGCAAGCCTGCGCCCAGCCCGTACCAGCCGGGCAGGTTGTAGCGGCTCTGCATCCATGAGAAAACCCAGGGGATGGCGCGGATTTTGGTCACTTCGGCGGTGGCAGCGCGCGAGGCCGGGCGCGAACCGATTTGCAGGCGCTTGATTTCGTCGATTGGGGTGGCGGCCTGCCAGAAATCGAGGAAGCCGGGGGTTTCGTACACCAATCCCCGGTAGGTGCGGTGCGCGGCGGCGG
>DAOUAZ010000348.1:0-24997 GCA_034432975.1 Anaerolineales bacterium
CAGGCGGTTTTCGGCTTCGTCGAAGACGACCGAGTTGGGGCCATCCAGCACGGCGCTGGTGACTTCGATGTCGCGGTCGGCGGGCAGCGGATGCATATAAATGGCGTCGGGCTTGGCAACTTTCAGTTTGGCGTCATCCATCATCCAGTTCTTGAAGGAATCCTGGAGCTTTTTGCCTTCGACCTTGTCGTTGGTGGTCAACAGCGGCCCCCATGACTTGGCGTAGATGACATCGGCGTCCTTGCAGGCTGCGGTCATGCCATCGGGGTCTTCGATAATCTCGAAGTTCGACCCGGCAATGCGGGACTGTTCCCTGGCCTGTTCGACAATCTCGGGCATGAGTTGGAAGCCGGGCGGGTAGGCCAGGGTGACATCCATGCCAAAGCGCGGCATTTGCAGGATGAGCGACTGCGGCACCGAAATCGGCTTGAGATACGAAGCGGCGTAGGCCCATGAAACAACGATTTTCTTTTTGCGCAGGTCACGGCCCTTTTTCTCCATGATGGTCATCAGGTCGGCCAGGCATTGGAAGGGGTGATAGACATCGCATTGCATGTTCAGCACTGGGGCGCGGCTGTTTTTGGCGACATCGTTCAGGTATTTATTGCCATCGCCAAAGTCACAGTGGCGGATAGCGATGCCGTCGAAGTAGCGCCCAAAGATTTCGCCGATTTCGACGGGGGTGTCGCCGTGCGAAATTTGGGTGGTGTTGCTGTCGATGAAAGCGCCGTGCCCGCCCAGTTGGGCAATGCCCGCTTCGAACGAGCCGCGCGTGCGGGTGGACGAGAAGAAGAACAGCATGGCGAGGACTTTGTCGCGCAGGTAGGGGTGCGGCTCGCCGAGCGCGCGCTTGCGTTTCAGGTCCCAGGCCACATCTAATACGGTTTCGACTTCCTCTTTGGTGAAGTCGAGGTCGCCGATAAAATCACGACCACGAAAGTTGGTTTGCATACGGTGATACTCCTTTTTTTGATTCGGTTGTCCGGTTTTTCGGTTATCCGGTTGTTCGGTTGGTCAGGTAACTGGATAACCGGATAACGGTATAACTAAACACGCAAGACTTCAACAGAGGTACATTGACCGTTTTCCCACGCCAGGCGGATGCCTTCGCAGCATTCGATGTAATCGCCCAACGTAGAAAAATCGGCAGCGGGGAGACAGCCAACGGCGCTGAGTTCGACCACGCCGCCATGATTCACCACCAGCGCCGAGCCGCCTTCGGGCAGAGAGTCGGCCAGTTGTTCATAGAAGACAGCGAGGCGTTGGGCGTAGGAAAAGGCCGCGCCCCCTCGCCGCCAGGCGGCTGCGTAGTCGGCAAAACTGGCGGGCCAGGGACATTCCATCTCCACGTCCTCCCCATGCGCGGCGATGAGCGGCTCGGTGGCGTCTACCGCGAAGCCCATCGCCTGGGCGGTTTGCAGGGCGCGCGGCAGCGGGCTGGTGATGACCCGATCGAATTTGCCCATCTCCAAGCCCACCAGGCGCGCCAGGGCCACGCCCTGTTCAGATAAGTCCTGACCGGGTTTGTTGCGGATAGAATGGCGGCGGATTTCGATGGTTTTCATAGCACCCCCCTCCGCTCCCCCCATTTTCCGCCAAGTGCGCGGAAAATGGGGGGAGAGAAGGGTTATTCCATTGCTCCTAATACGAGCGCTATCAGCGCCATGCGCATGACGACGCCGTTGAAGGCCTCCTGCCAGTAGCGCGACCAGCGGGTGATGTCCACGTCGGTCGGGACTTCGTCCATGCGCGGCAGGGAGTGAAGCAGGATGGCGTCGGATTTGGCTTTGGTTTCGAGCAGTTCGCGGGTGATGCGGTAGTTGGCCGGGGTCAGGCTGAGTTCGCCGGTGCGCTCGTCGCGGCTCTTGGTGTAATCGGGCTGGACGACCGGCTCGACCAGGATGACATCGGCGGCGGCAATGGCCTGCTCAACGTGTTCTTTCTCATCGAAGTTGACGCTGAGCTGCTTCATTTCGGCTTTGAATTCAGGGGTCAGGCCCATATCTGGCGGGGCGACGAAGGTGATGGGGCAGTCGAACTGGCTGAGGGCGTAGCCGAGCGAGTGCATGGTTCTCATGCGCATATCGCCAACCGCCAGCCACTTCAGGCCGTCGATGCGGCCTTTTTCACGCAGGACGGTGTACAGGTCGGTGAGAATCTGGGTGGGGTGCTCGCCCCAGCCGTCGCCGCCGTTGATGACGGGGATACTGGCCCATTTGGCGGCTTCGTGCGGCGCGCCCTGCTGGAAGTGGCGCATGACGATGGCATCGCCGTAGTATTCGAGCATTTTGACGGTGTCTTTGATGGATTCCTGGTAGAAGTCACCAGCGCGGGTCATTTTGGGGTCGGCAAACCCGACCACATGCCCGCCGAGACGGTGCATGGCGGCCTCGTGCGCCAGCCGCGTGCGCGTGGACGGCTGGTAGAACGCAGCAACCAACGTTTTCTCTTTGAGCAGTTCGGAGTTGCGGCGGTTGCGGGCAATTGGCTCCAGTTTTTCGGCGACTTCGAAGACGCGGAAAAACTCGTTGCGCTCGAATTCTTTGAGTGAGAGGATATCACGACCGGCAAAACTACGCATGTTGGGTCTCCTTGGGGTGTGAAAGGGTTTGGACGGTATTCCTGATTTTTCGGTTATCCGGACTTTGGGTTATCCAGTTATCCGGTTTACCTGTTTCCTTTTCTACCTGTTTATTTGTTTACTTGCGTACCTGTTCCTTCATCACTCGTTTACATGCACTTCCTCAGCCAGCATTTTGGGCAGGAGGGCATAGAACTCTGTCGCGCGCGCCACGTCTTCGAGCGGAACGCACTCGTGGTTGGTGTGGGCAGTTTTCTCGTTACCAGGGCCAAAGCCAATCGAGGGAATCCCAGCCTTACCGGCCCAGTAAGTGCCGTTGGTCGAGAAGTCCCAGGTATTCGTGTCTCGTTTTTCGCCCCACAGGGCTTCGATGACACGCTGCCCGGCGCGGACGAAGTGATGGGCTTCATCGAGCAGCCAGGCGGGATAATATTTGGAAACCGGGAAGATGAAACCAGTGTAGGATGGTTCGTTGTAAAACAGTTCCTCGACGATGATTTCATCCTGTAAGTAGTCCGCAATCAGGCCGCGCGTCTGGGCCAGGACATGCTCACGCGGCTCGTTGAGGGTGATGCGGCGGTCGATGTAGATGGTGAACTGATCGGGGACGGCGTTGAGGGAGGCGGTGCGCACTTCGACGTTGGTGACGGCAATCGAGGGATGTCCCTGCTCGGGGTGGGAACCCATCCCAAAGCGGAAGCGGCGGTCTAATTCACGGATTTGGGCAATCACGGAGGCCATTTTATACACGGCGTTGTCGCCCAGGTAATGCGATGCGGCGTGCGCCGAGCGGCCCTCCGCGGTGATTTTCATCTCGATGCGGCCTTTGTGTCCGCGATAGACCTGCATTCGGGTCGGCTCGCCGATGACGACATAATCGGGCCGGATTTGCGGGTCGGCCTCGACAAAGGCGTTGGGGGCGATGCCGTCACACCATTCTTCCATGTTGCCGAAGTAGTAGGCGGTGTATCCCTCGAGCAGGCCCAGGTCGCGGGCAATCGCCAGGCCGTAGACCATGCCAGGGGTGGAGTTTTTCTCATCACAGGCGCCGCGCGCGTAAAAGATGCCGTCCTCGACCTTGCCGATGAAGGGGTCCCAATCCCAATCGGCGGGGTCGCCGACATCGACAGTGTCGATATGCGAGTCGAAGACGATAACTTTCGGCCCGCTGCCGATGCGTCCAATGGTGTTGCCCATCTTGTCGAAGCGGACTTCGTCGAATCCGAGTTTGCGCATTTCGGCCTGGATACGCTCCCCGACCGGCCCAATTTGCGAATTGATGCTGGGGATGGCGCAGATGTCGCGCATGAACTGGATAATTTCGTCACGTTGCTGGGCGACGCGGGATTGGATTTTAGCAACTATTTCTGGCATAAAAATCTCCTGTTGGTGTTATTCGGTTTGTCGGTTTTCCGGTTGTCCAGTTTTTCGGATTTCCGGTTTTACGATTTCGGTTGATGGGTTGATTTCAACGCAGGCGCCCACCAACCAAGCCCTGGATACTGATTACTGATTACTGATTACTGTTCCCCCCACCTTGCGGACGACGTGGAATTTGAAGTAGCCGGGCAGGAAGTAACTGTACGAAAAATCGATGGCCTGGCCGCTGGCCGTAAACAGCAGGGCGGTTAATTTCAACAAAACGTCGCCGCGCTGGATTTCGAGCATTTTGGCAACCTCGGCGCTGGCATTGGCGGCGGTAATCTCAGCCCGACTGGTGACGAGTGGGTCGCCGCGCTGGAGCAGGTAATCGAGCACCGAGCCGTTGAATTTGTTGGTCAATTCCTCGGCCTGTAACACATCTTCGGGCAGGGTATCGACCAGGTAAGCCACCGGGCGGGTATCGGCGCGCATGGTACGCGAGACGCGCACCAGGCAGGTTCCCTCGGGGACGCCCAGCCGGTCAGCAGATTCTTTCTCGGCCTTGATTTGTTCGATGACGGTCGGGCCGGGGCCGACATCCAGGCCGGAGCGGCGCGCCAGGGTCAGCATTGACTCCAGCACTTCGAGTCCACTCTCGATGACGGGCGGCTGGCCGACCACAAAGGTCCCCGCGCCCTGGCGGCGGCGGATGAGTCCCTGGGTCTCGAAGGTTCGCATGGCTTCGCGCAGGGTGGAGCGGCTGACGCCCAAATCGGCGGCCAGGTCGGGTTCGGAGGGCAGGCGCGTCCCGGCGGGCGATTTGGCAATCAGCGCAGCCAGGTCAGATTGCAGGCGTTGGAAGGGGAAATGAGGCATGGATACTCCGGGGGCAGTAATCAGTTAATTGCTCATCATTCAATCACTGGCACAAACTCGAACCTGGTCACATCCACCAGTCCCTTATCCGAAATCCGCAGTTCGGGGATGACGACCAGACCGAGCAGGGCCATTTGCATGTTGGGGCTGTTGAGTTCCGAGCCGCAGGCCGCAAACCCGGCCAGCACGGTATCGGCCTGCCGGGCGACGATTTCGACGTGTTCGTTCGACATCAACCCGGCGATGGGCAGGCCCACCTCGCCGATGATTTCACCGTCCCTAACGACCACCTGCCCGCCGCCGGTCTCGGCCAGGCGGTTGGCGGCCTGGGCCATGCAGGCTTCGTCGGTGCCGACGACAATCAGGTGATGGCTGTCGTGCGCAACCGTTGTTGCAATGGCGCACCTGGCCTTCAGCCCAAACCCACTGACCAGGGCAACCTGCACGCCACCGGTGGCGTGGTGGCGCTCGACGAGGGCGACTTTGGCGATGTCGGGTGATTCGTGACGAGTGAAAAGCGACGAGCGGATTTCTCCGTTTTCGGGCGTGAGTTCAAGGCGCAAATGGCGGGTGGGAGCCTGGTTTTCGATGACGCCGATGACATTCGCCCTCACCCCTGCCCCTCTCCCGACGGGAGAGGGGTTGGAGGTGAGGGAAACTTTGATTTTGAAATCATCAGCAGTCAACGCGCGTTTGAGTTTGACGCTGTGCTTGACCCAATCCGGGTAGGGATAAACAGAGAGTTCCTGCTTCCACTGCCCATCCTGGGCAATCAGCCTGCCTTTGGCAATCACCAACTCGGCGCGGAAGTCGCGCAGGTCGCGCGCCAGCACCACATCACCCCAACGGCCAGGGGCAATCATGCCCATCTCTCGGCTCAGGCCAAAATGCTCGGCAGTGTTGATGGTCGCCATTTGGATGGCGGTCATCGGCGGCAGGCCTTCGCTGATGGCGTGGCGCAGCACCCGGTCCATGTGACCTTCGGAGGCCAGCGTCGCGGCGTGGCTGTCGTCGGTGCAGAGCAGGAAGCGGCGCGGGTCGACGTGATGATTGGTCACAGCCCTGACCTGCGCGGCCACATCGTGCCAGGCCGAGCCATAGCGCAGCATGGGCTTCATGCCCTGCCGGGCGCGGGCAATGGCGTCTTCGGCGCGCGTGCCCTCGTGGTCGTCTTCCGGGCCGCCGGCCGCGTAGCCGTGAAAGGCCAGCCCCAGGTCGGGGGTGGGGTAATGCCCGCCGATGGTCTTGCCCGCGTGGCGGGTGGAGTGCATTTCGGCGTGCATTTTCTCATCGGAGGCCACCACGCCGGGGAAGTTCATCATCTCGCCCAGGCCAATAATCCCGGGCCAGGTCATCGCTTCGGCCACATCGGCGGGACTAATCGACGCGCCGGGCGTCTCCAAACCGGGCGCGGACGGCACGCAGGACGGCATCTGCACCCAGACGTGAATCGGCTGGCTGGCGGCTTCGTCCACCATTAGCTTGACGCCTTTCAACCCGAAGACGTTGGCAATCTCGTGCGGGTCGATGAACATGCCGGTCGTGCCGCGCGGGGCCACAGCGCGGACGAACTCCGTCACCGTCACCATGCCGCTCTCGACGTGCATGTGCCCGTCGAGCAGGCCGGGGACGAGGTAACGGCCGCCGGCATCGATAACCTGCGTGGTTTTGCCAATCGCGTGGTCGGCATTTTCACCCACATAGGCGATATGCCCATCGACGATGGCGATGTCGGTCTGCGGGATGATTTCGCCAGTCTGGACACAGACCCACTGCCCATTTTTGATGACCAGGCCGGCAGGCGCGCGGCCCATAGCAACGTTGACGAGGATTTGGGATAACATGAGACTCCGATTACGATTTCAGATTTACGATTTCAGATTTCAGATTTTTGATTTCAAACCTGCAGAGTAAGCGAGTATCCAACAATCTTATTGACTACACGCTGTTTCGGCTGTGATACCGGCCTGCGGCAAGCGGGGCTGTGACCTGCAACGGTCCGAGGGCAATTTCCTGGCTGGCAACGAACTCCAGCACCCGGATGTAGTTCCGCTCGACAGAAGTCACCGCATCGACGAACAACCCCGTCCCCGGCTGCCAGGGCACGAACCACTGGCGCTGGTGCTCAATCTGCTCCCAGGCGGCGGCGGGGACAAGAAGATGTTTGGCGCGGACATTGACGCGCTCCTCCCACAGTGACTCATCAGACACAAAGCAATACACCGGGCGAAACAGAGCGCCGTGTTTGTGGGCAATTTCCTGGGCATGAAGCCGGTCAGCGCCCATAAAAACCGAATCGGCTCTGACGCCTAAGTCCAGCTGCGCTTCGGCGATATTCAGCAGGACGAGGATTTTCTCATCCCAAAAGCGAAAATCGGCATTGGCGGGGACGTTCCCGGCCACATCATCGATGCGCAGGAGCGGCCAGCGCAATTCGCGGGCGAGACGGTTGGCGAGGCTGCTTTTACCCGTCCCGGGCAGGCCGGAGAAAATAACGAAGGTCGTGTTCAAATCGCTTACTTCGGCAGGACAGGCGCGAAGTTCATTACGCCGACCATGCGCAGCAGCGAATCGCCGGTGTTGCTGAACTGGTGCTGCTCGCCGGAGGGGATGAAAATGGCCGCGCCGGGGCGGATTTCGACGACATCGCGCGGGGTGGTCAACTGTCCACCGCCTTCGAAGACAAAAAACTCGTGTTCGTGGTCGTGCTGGTGAAACGGCGTCGTTTTGCCGGGCTGGAGTTCATAGACGCACATGGCGAAATTCGTTGCCCCCTGTGTCGCATTGATTACCCAGCGGGCGGTCAGGCCGTCGGCTCCCGCCGCTTCGGCAGGCACTTCGAGATAATCCTTGACGTACATGGCATACTCCTTTCGCAGAATGGGGTAATAAAGAGCAGAGAGTTACTGTTACAGTTCTTGCCTGGCGCGAGCCAACAATGAACGCCAGAGTTCGGCTGCATCTGCGCCCATCCGTCGCGCAGCCTGGTCAACCAGGGCCAAGTCATAAGGTTCGATATTGTCCTTATCCAACAGGAACAACAAAATATCCCGAATGTCAGATGGATGTTTTGCAGAACGGCCTTCGTTCCAGGCCTGCAATTTACCAATGATGATATCTTCAGGCCGGGCGCACCAGGCCTCAAATTCAGTTTCGCCGTCTGAAAACCAACGATGAATTCGACGGTCAAACGCAAGTCGATACTCAGGTTCACGCGAAAGCGGCACCAAATCGGCTTTGACGCCTTCCTGCGTATCTATCAGATTAAACATAATTCCAAGCCTGATGGAGTCCTTCATCATCTCCGGGTCGGCATAGAAGCGCGGCAATGGGAATTTCTCTGAAAGCCGGTCACAATCTTCAGGACGTAAATCGACCAGGATATCGATATCGAACGTGGTTCGAGTAATCCCAAATGCAAGACCGGCAAACGCTCCTACAATCATATAAGGCGCGCCAATATTATCCAGGGCGCGCACGACCTCGGCGTAAAAACGAATGGAATACATCACGGCCTCTGCAAACGGACTTCGGTAAAATGCGCAAGAACCTTCATGTTGATTTCACTGGACGATAAATCTGGATATCGCCTGCGCAAATTGGCGCGATAAGTCGCCATAGCAAAGGCCCTGGCGCGCATGGCGGGAATAATGCGGCGCTCGGCAGGTAACCTTCGCAAGAGTTCAATTTGCACCCAGTCAGGCGCGGCAATCCCGCGCGCAACCTCAGCAATTTGCTCGTCGGTCAGCGAGCGATTTTCGTTCATGAGCATTTATCCATTTACCAGCCGGCGGGCGGCCCGGTTATGGCGCGCGGCCAGTTCGTGTTCATCGACTGTAACCAGTTGACCTTCTCGAACGATGAACTTCCCACCGACGACGGTGTAGTCCACCCGGCGGGGCTGGCAGAACACCACCGCCGCCACCGGGTCGTGGAGGCCGCCGCCTGCCAGGTCGAGGCGGTTCAGGTTGATGGCGAAAAAGTCGGCGCACTTGCCCACTTCGAGACTGCCAATGTCGCGGCGGCCCAAGACCGCCGCGCCGCCGCGAGTTCCCAACCACAACGCCTGGCGCGCGGTCATGAGCGCCCTCGCCCCTGGACCCTCTCCCGATGGGAGAGGGGAGGGGGTGAGGGAAAAACCAGTAATTCCTTCCTTCAACCGCGCCAGCAGCATGGCCTGGCGGACTTCGGCCAACAGGTGCGAGCCGTCATTGGAGGCCGAGCCATCCACGCCCAGGCCAACATTAACCCCGGCGGCGAGGTATTCCCGAATCGGCGCAATGCCGGAGGCCAGGCGCATGTTGGAGGTGGGGCAATGCGCCACGCCACATTGGTGATGCGCAAAGATGTTAATCTCCTCAGCATTGGCGTAGACCGAGTGGGCAAACCAGACATCCCCCCCGACCCAATCGAGGGATTGCATGTACCCGACCGGGCGGTAGCCGAATTTCTGGAGGCAGAACTGCTCCTCGTCCTCGGTTTCGGCCAGATGAGTGTGCAGGTGAACGCCATATTTGCGGGCTAAAACAGCGGATTCGCGCATCAAATCGCCGGTCACGCTGAAGGGGGAACAAGGGGCGAGCACAATCTGGGTCATCGAACCCGGCTTGGGGTCATGGTAGCGCCGAATTAATCGCTCGCTGTCAGCCAGGATGTGTTCCTCGCTGTCAGTGACGGAATCAGGGGGGAGGCCGCCCTTGGATTCGCCCAGGGACATCGAGCCTCTCGAGGCGTGGAGCCGCACCCCGAGGGAGAGTCCCGCTTCGATTTCATCATCCAATTTGGAACCGTTCGGAAACAGGTAGAGATGGTCAGAAGCGGTGGCGCAGCCACTGAGGGCCAGTTCGGCCAGGGCAGTTTGGGCGGATGTAAAAATATCGTCAGGTTGGAGCCGCGCCCAGATGGGGTAAAGGGTTTTGAGCCAGTTGAACAGGTTGGCATCCTGCGCGGCGGGGATGTTGCGGGTCAGGGTCTGGTAGAAGTGGTGATGGGTGTTGACCAGCCCAGGGAGGACGACATAGCCGGAGAGGTCGAGGACTTCGTCGGCGCGCTGCTGTTCATCAGACAGGTCGGAGACCTGTCCCACAAATTCGAGGAAGCCATCGCGGATAAAAAGACCACCGTCGGGGATTTCCCGCTGGCGGTCATCGAGGGTGGCAAGATAGGCGTGCTTAATCAGGAGGGTTGGCATGGGATATCCAATTGGCTTCAAAATTTGTCTGACAACTTCTAGTTTAGCAGAAAGGGATAGACAAGTCAATTGGTTGGAGCGCAGATTGCGCTGTTCTCACAGTTGTCATCTCAGGCGCATATCCCCACAATTGGGGATTGGCGGGCTGCGGTTCTCCTTGAATTTTCGGCAATCTTGGGTATAATTATGCATGTAAGTAAACAATGATGGTTTGATATAATGATTAATTGGGGAACAATTTTGCCGGGGCGGCAAAAAGTATTTGCAAACACAAAAATACTTTAAAAATGCATGGTTCATGTTTCAGAACGAATCGCGCGTTCATGGGGATTGCATGTTTTAATTCAGTTCATGACGCAATTGAAGCAAGGATACGCAATGAATGAATTGAGAAAGATTTTTGTTTTGTTGGTTTTATACCTTCTCCTGGTATTCTCTGTGGGGGAGTTATTTAGCGACTACGGAGTAGTTTTTCAATTCCCGTCACATTTCTATTTCTTGATTGTCGCTGTTGTATTTACCAACCTGTTCGTGCCGCGCTTGAGTTGGATGTCGGTCACAACATTGTTAGGCTTTTGGGCAATTGTATTTTTTGTCGTCGCTTATTTTTATGTCAGCGTCAATGGACCAGAATATATTCAAATTTTAGGCGTCGAATTTATCCTGATTGAAGTCGCGGTTTGGATGTCATACCAATTGAATATCCAGTTGAGGGCGGCAGAGTCCATCATGGAAAGCCTGGCTTATTCGACCTATACCAACAGAACCATCAACCTGCGCCAAGCCACCGAGCGCATCGAAGTTGAAATGACACGCAGCCGCCGGCATCATCGCCCGCTTTCGGTGATACTTTTCAAGCCGGAAGATATCTCATCAAAAGAAAAACAAGAATCCTACGAACTCATGCGTGACGACCTGATGAAACATTTTGTTGCCGCGCGCATTGGTCAAATCATGACCAATGAACTACGCCAAACAGACCTGATTTTGCGAGACCCCGATGGATACTTCGTTATAATGTGCGCTGAGACAACAAGGGAAAGTTCCATTTTACTTGCAAAGCGCATTCAAGCAGCCGTGAGTTCCAATATGGGCGCTTCTGCCCAATGGAGTATCGCATCTTTTCCAGAAGAAGCATTGACATTCGATGAACTCCTTAACCAGGCGAAGGCCAATATAACGCCTGACAAGAATCATCAACTTTCTAGCGTGCAAAACTATCAGGACGTGGAAACGCATTAAGGTACAAATTCATTATCGGCGCTGCAACGCTGTTCGCGCGCGCGCCGGATTTCCAAATTAGGGAGAAAAGGAGAATCCAACATGTATCACTATGCAGAACACTCGTGGCTTTCTAAATTCCGTCCCCATAAACGCATCTTTGTGGGGAAGTCATACTTTTTCCTGAAACGTGTCATGGACATATCCATTGTGACACTCGCCATGCCGTTTTGGGTTCCCGTCTTTCTTCTGATTATGCTCGTCATAAAAATCACCTCGCCGGGCGCGCCTGCCATTTTTTCCCAGCTGCGTACCGGGCGAGGCGGGAAGCGGTTTCGCATGTACAAATTTCGCTCGATGGTTCCCAACGCCGAAGAGTTGAAACTGAAATATGCCCACTTGAACGAGTTGCAGTGGCCTGACTTCAAAATCACCAACGACCCGCGCATCACCCCCATCGGGAAAATCCTGCGAAAGACCAGCCTGGATGAACTGCCTCAGTTGCTGAATGTCATCAAGGGCGACATGAGTCTGGTTGGGCCGCGTCCGACCTCGTTTGGCGCGGATACCTATAAACTCTGGCACACTTCCCGCCTGGATGTGCTGCCCGGCATCACGGGCTTGTGGCAGGTCTACGGACGCGCTTCGCTGGAATTCGATGACCGCCTGCGGCTGGATATTGCTTACATCGAACGGCGCAGCCTGTGGCTGGATATTTGCCTGCTCTTTTTGACAGTCAATGCGGTATTCAAACAACGCGGAGCTCACTAACTGGAATCCGATAAAATACTGCCATTGCGAAAAGGCATCGTCCCTGGGGTGAAAGGTTTTCCCTTTCACCCCAGGCTATCATTTTGATACCACTTTAGGAGCAGCGGTTGAAATTTAAGTTCTGGGTTCTAGTACTTGTCGTATCGGCGCTTGTGACTGCCTGTTCTGGGCAACATCAAACATCCTCTTCCACTGTCGAGCCATCTCCCACCGCGCAACCACTCGAACCTATTGAGCCTGTAGAAGGTCCTGCAATAACACCCACCAAGGCTTCCTGGCTAACGGGAAAAAGCATTCCCCTGCCGCCAGAAAATCATTTGTATCACGGGGTATTCCCCAGCGGCGGAGATACCGTTGTCGTAAGCGCGCAGGCGCTCAGGGAATATGAGGCTGCTGTGGGCAAGCAGGCATCCTGGGTTTACTTTTCGCACTTCTGGTTCGATGGAAAAGAGTTCCCACTTGAAACCGCTCTCTGGATTCGGGGCGAGGAAAGCATACCTTATATCCGGCTGATGATGCAATCCTTTTTCAAATCACGGGGTAATGAGCCGCTGTATATGCTCCAGAACATCATCGAAGGCCAGTTCGATGCCGACCTGTTCGCCTGGTGCGAGACAGCGCGCGACTTTGGCACGCCACTAATCGCCGAATACGGAACGGAGGTCAATTCCGATTCGTTTCCCTGGTCAGGCGTCTATAATGGCGGAGGAAAGTTGGATGGGTATGGGGACCCGAACCTGCCAGACGGCCCGGAGCGATTTCGTGACGCGTATCGCCACATCATCCAACTCTGCCGCGGCGCAGGCGCGGATAACATCACCTGGGTCTTTCATGCAGGCGGCAAGGGTTATCCCGGCGAAGCATGGAATGCTTTTGAAAATTATTATCCAGGCGATGAATGGATTGATTGGCTTGGATTCAGCGCGTATGGTACACATACCCCATTGAGTTCTTACTACCGCCCATTTCTTGCCGAAATCGAGGACACCTACCCCCGCATGATAGAAATGGCTCCGGATAAACCCGTCATTATTGCAGAACTGGGAAGCGCCAAAAACAACCCCTACTTAGACCAGGTAGAATGGACGCGCGAGTCGCTGGAAATCATTACATCGATGTACTATAAAAATCTTATCGGATTTACCTGGTGGAACGAGGCCTGGCAAAATGACGGCAACCCGGAAAACGACTCAACCATGCGCGTACAAGACAACCCGCAACTGCAAGCCTTGTTTCGGGAAATGATAGGGAATAACCCAGCCGTCTTGGGCGAAATTACAAAGTAACAGGCAAGGCTAATGAATCATGAATGAAATCGCCCGCCTCAAATTTACACAATATCACCCGCTCGATGACTACTCCCTGGTGGAAAAACATTGGCGCGACTTGCTGCAAGAGTGCCAACACCACTATTTTCTCTCCTGGGGATGGATGTCCACATGGCTAAAGAGCCTACCTCCCCAACATGGAGTAAGGCTCATCGTGGGATTCCTGGGGGACGTACCTGCCCTGGCATTTTTTGCAGGCTTGTCCAACAAGAAATGGGGAAAACTGTTTCGCTCCCGAGTCGTCTCACTAAACACCACTGGAATTCCATTTTTCGATAAAATTTACCTGGAATATAACTCGGTCCTGATTCGACCTGGGATTACGATTGACATCGAAGAACTGCTTCATGCGCTGGATGGATTTGCATGGGATGAGTTGTACCTTCCCGGCCTTTCGGCACAATTTGTCAAACGATTCGATGACCTGATGAATGACAGCAACAGGTTCAATTTGATTGTGGAGCAAAAGTCAGGCGCTTCGTATGTTGACCTGGAGCAGGTGCGCGAAGCGGGAATGGATTATTTGCGTTTCCTGAGTTCCAACAAACGAAGCCAGATTCGGAGATCTATCAAAGAGTACGAAAAGGATGGAAAAATCGAGATTCAGGCGGCAAAAACATCCCACGAAGCGTTGGAATTTTTAGGCGAGTTGGCCATTCTTCATGAAAAAGAATGGCAGGAGCGCGGCGCGCAGGGCGCTTTTTCCAATGAATATTTTTTCCAGTTTCATAAGGACTTGGTTTCCGGGCGTTTTCCTTATGGTGAAATCCAGATAATAAGGGTTTCATCGCCCAATATCCTGCTGGGATATCTGTACAGTTTTGTTTACAACGGCAGGGTGTATTTCTACCAGAGCGGATTTAATTATCTGCCTGGCAATGTATACCGGCCCGGCCTGGTTTCTCATTATTACGCAATCCTAAAAAATGCAGATGCCGGAAAGTCTGTTTACGATTTCATGGCTGGCGATGCAGATTACAAAACCAGCCTGGCAACCGGCTCCGAAGATGTCTATTGGGTTAGAACCTTTCGCAATCGAACATTATTTATCGTGTGGAAATGGTTGAACTTCGTGAAAACACGGGCAAAGTCTTTGCCAATCATTTCCAAGCACCTGAAAAAACTCAAAAAAAATATTTTCATCAACACCGATTAAGCACATAAGCAGCCAAAATCACGAGAAACGAGAAGATGAAAAATACCCCCGTCAAACATCTATGGATATTCTTTGTACTCATTGCCTTCGGGCTAATTTACACATTGACAGGGACGTATATCTATGTTGATGGCGATGATGCCACGTCAGTTGCGTACCATGTTATGGGAAGGGACCCTTCTGTCCAACCACCATACTCCCCCTATCATGGCATGATGGACATTGCCCTAAGTTTTCTCCCATCCCAAGAGACTTTGGTGCGCGTTACGGCACTCGGCATAACCCGCTATGCAAACGTTGTGATGTTCATCTTGATGCTCCTGCTGGCATTCGATTGGCTGCAAGAACACAAAAAAGACAGTTTGCCTGGCTTCTACCTTTTCTTCCCTGCTGTGGCCCTGTTATCCGCGCCAGAATTTTTTTACCTTGGCCTGGTTTACGCGCCGACGCTGGTCGCAATGTGTTTTATTCTCGCATCGCACCTGATTCTCAGATACTCCTATAAGCAAACCCATCCAAACACCCTAAATAAAATCCTGTTATCGGGCCTTTCGGTGATACTGTTCGGACTGGGCGGAGCCTTCCGCTGGAATACTTCTGCTTACGCCCTTGTTATTGCTGCCGACATTCTCACCCAACCTACCCATAGAACCCAATCTAGAAGGTTAATATCCACCGGCTTATGGGTCGGGTTTGCCTTGCCCACACTCTTCATGATGATATCCCTGAGCGGATATGGACTTGCAGATTTTATCGCCAAGTTTGAAACTGTATTGTATGTCATGAATCAGGCCGGGAGTTTGTCACCCGGCAGGCAGGCTTCGTTCATGGAAACAATCATGCGTACCAGCCTGAATCTTACGCCTTTATTCACCCCTGTCTTTTTACTTCTGGTACTGATTGGCTTTATCCTATTGATAAAAGAACGCAATCCACTTTTAATCGTGGTTTTGGCAGGCATCTTGAGCTGTCTTCCCTGGATCAGGTCAGGCGTGCCCAAATTTATCATCACCGCAATTCCGATACTGGTATTGTTGCTTGCGGTTGGCCTGAACGGGATGGTCGAATTCACAAAAAAACATCACCGCCAAAAGGCATTGATTTACGCGCTCATTATCATCAGCCTGATAACCCCCTGGATGGTTGGCATCCGCATTGCAAGAGAAAATACATCTTGGGGACCCGGTTTCGAAATTCGACGTTTCGACTACCAAGAACCAGATGAGACCTCGATTGCTATCACCCTGGGACCCGGCATGGCGTTTCCTACCCCGGAAGGGGCTCGACCGCTTTACGGACACGCCTACGTTTTATTGGGCGGATGGAAATCCTTTGCTGAAAAACAGGCGCAAGAACGCCAGGACTTAATCGAAACGGCCTTACGGCTCAATGTCCCAATTGTCGTTACCAGTTGGTCTCCTGATTATTACTTGAACAACTTGTACAACATGGGTTTTTATACATCGGATAATTATCTCAAAACAGACAAAAGTGGCCTCTTTATAGAACGCCAATACAGAAATGGACAGGGAAAGGAACTCTCTGTGCTATACTCCGAAATGGAAGGCGTGGAAATCAACGTTCTGACAGACCATCTGACGCAAATTGCAGGCCATGACAGGGTCATCCTGGTAGGTTACGCGCGAACAATGCGCGATTTGTACCTTGCCTATCCCAACATTCTCCAGGCGCAGGGAACGAATTCCGCCTTGGTTGAGATCGAAAAAATTCGCCAGGATGCAAAATAACCAATTTCAAGAACACATACCGGACGACTCCATGTCACAAAACGTTAGAAATCTGCAAAAAAACAGCCCCTATTTGGCTCGCGTTTTGGCGCCAACCGAAATAAATTCCAGCCTGATTTCTGCCTGGGATGAACTGGAAACGCGCGCGGTTGTTCCCAACGCTTTTATGTCTCCATATTTTGTCATGCCAGCCTTGCGCTATCTGGAATCTTCTGTTAACACTTTTGGGGTGTTTGTCGAGAAATCGTCGGGAGGCCTGCCAGATTTGGTGGGAGTCGCCCTGTTTCAGGTCAAAAAACCAAACCGGAGATTTCCTCTCAAGCACCTGGCCGCATTCGAATCTGTTCACTCATACCTGTCCGATTTTCTGCTTGACCGGGAACACGCCAGCAGCGCATTGCGAGAAATTTTCCGCTGCCTGCGCGCGCAGCGCTATCGATGGCATGGCCTGCGTCTGAACAATCTCTCTGGAGAGTATCTCCTGACCGAGGAAGCGCAAGCGGTTACAAGCGAATTCGGAGCGCGCTGGAATCTATTCGAACGGTGGTCGCGCGCAGTTCTCCCTGAAAAGGAGTTTGGGGAGGCGGCTCTAGCGCAAATACCCAAAAGAAGAATGAAGGCGCATCAAAAAAACCTGAAAAAATTGGAAGAACTCGGAAAGGTCGATTGGGTTTTCACGCGCCAAACCGATTCACTGCAAACACTTGCCGAAGAATTCGTCCGCCTGGAGCATAGCGGCTGGAAAGGCGCCGAAGGGACTTCGCTGTACTCCAACCCCAATCACTTGCGTTTTTTTTATGAGCTGATGGCCGGTTTCAACCAGGCAGGCCGGGCTTTTTTTACCGAAGTGCGCTTGAACGGAAAAAGCATTGCCTCGACAACAAATTTCATATCAGGCAAGGCAGGGTTTGGATTTAAATTGGGCTGGGATTCTGCATACGCCCGATTCGGGCTGGGAATTATGAATGAAATCGAAACAGTGAAACATGCGGCAGACGTTTTATCCGACCTTGAATATGTGGATAGTTCGGCTGCGCCTGATTCATACATTAGCGACCTGTGGCCGGGCAGGCGCGCGATTTGCGAAGGCATGTTTTCACTAACCGCCGTAGGGCGCATAGCACTCGCCAGTGCCGAAACGGCGCGGAAACTGAAAACTTTATTGTTTTCCCGCCGCAATAAAACACCCGACGAGAACGACCAAAACACTATCGTATGAACAACAAACGGAGGCTCACAGTAAGGCTTTTGCGGCCAACGGAAATGGATGCGAAGTTAATTTCTGCCTGGGTGGACCTGGAAACGCGTGCCAGCGTGCCAAACGCGTTTCTCTCACCTTACTTTGCGCTGCCAGCCATAAAACATCTCATCTCATTGGATAATGTTTTTGGGGTGTTTGTCGAAAGAGAAACGGCAGGAATTCCCAGCCTGGCAGGAGTTGCCCTGTTTCAGGCCAGGAAGCCAACGCGGAGTTTTCCCCTGCCGCATCTCATGGCGTTTGAGAGTATTCATTCATACCTGTCAGGCTTCCTGCTCGACAGGGAGTGCGCCAGTGATGCGCGAAGGATGATCTATGGCAGCCTGGCGCAAAAAAAACATCAATGGAATGGCCTATACATCAACAATGCTCCGACCGAGGACTTATTTACAGAAGAAGCAAGTCAAATTGCCTCCGAATTCGGCATGAAATGGGCCACATACAGCAACTGGCAACGTGCCACGCTCTATCTAAAAAACATCGATGCCCAACCCATTTCGCCGCCCTCGAAACACGCGCTAAAAGATTACCAGCGACACCTTCGACACTTGCAGGCAGCGGGCCGCCTCGAATGGATTCTATTGCGCGGTACCGCGCAATTGGACAAGTCCATAGCCGAATTGATTCGCCTGGAGAACATGGGATGGAAAGGAGAAAAAGGCACATCCATTTATTCCAATCCCAACCACCTCCGTTTTTTCCAGGAAATGGCAAAGGGATTCAACCAGGCCGGCCGGATATTTTTCACAGAAATCCACCTCGATGATGACTGTATCTCATCGACCGCAAACCTGATTTCCGGCCAGGCTGGGTTTGGCTTCAAAATGGGTTGGGACACTCAATATGCAAAGTACTCCCCTGGCATCGTCAACGTGACCAAAATTTTGGAATTCGGGAAAGAGTTCCTCGGCGACCTGGAGTATATCGACAGTTCGACGACACCGGAATCATACATAAACAAAATCTGGCCCGAACGAAGGAACCTCGTCGAGGGCATGTATTCGCTTTCGACGCTGGGGAAGGCTGTCCTCGCTGGCGTAGACACAGCGAAAAAACTGAAAACCACCTTCCTCGCCAGGGCAAAACGCTAAAAAAGCCATGTTATAATTTTCATATTGCTGACCCAATTTACCTGAATTTGGCTTCCAGGCAATGACGAGGGAAATTTATCATCAAGAACAACAAGAAATCTTCTCAAAAAACGAGTATATTGTGACGAACGACATCCAATCCAATGACAGTGTTTCCATTACCCGCAAGGCCGGCAGGGGCGTTGTTTGGAATTTCCTCTCGTTTGGCGTAAGTAAGGGCGTTCTCCTGCTGACCACTTCCGTGCTGGCGCGCCTGCTGACCAAAGAAGATTTCGGCCTGGTGGCAATTGCCATCATCGCCATCAACTACCTCTCGGTGGTCAAAGATTTGGGATTAGGACTGGCACTCATCCAGCGGCGGAACGATGTAGAAGAAGCTGCCGACACCGTCTTTACCATCAACATCTTGATTGGCCTGGGGCTTTCGCTGCTCGTGTTTCCGCTCGCGCCCCTGTTTGCCACCTACTTTCAAGAACCGCAAGTCACGCCCGTCTTGCGCTGGCTGGGACTTTCGTTTGCGCTCAATAGCCTGGGCGCAACGCACATCAACCTCTTGATGCGCGACCTGGACTACCGCCGCAAATTCATTCCCGATATGAGTAACACAATTGTAAAAGGAATCATCTCCCTTTGGCTGGCGTTTACAGGCTTTGGGGTTTGGGCGCTGGTCTTTGGGCAGCTGGCAGGCGCGCTGGCTTCGGTCCTTGCAGCATGGATGGTCAAGCCCTGGCTCCCCCGCATCAGGGTCAATTTCACTATTGCGCGGCAACTTGTTCAGTTTGGCGCATCGGTCACTGGGGTAGATATTCTGACCGTTTTCATAGATAATCTGAGCTATATCATCATCGGCAGACTGCTGGGCGTGGCCGCGCTGGGTGTATTCAGCATCTCTTACCGCCTGCCGGAAATGCTTATCGTGGGCAACCTGTGGCTCATTGCTTCGGTTCTCTTCCCGGCATTCTCCTCCATTCAGGATAAACCCGATGAACTACGGCGCGGCTTCCTGGTTTCCATCCGCCTGGTTCAATTGATTGTCATGCCGCTCTGCCTGGGACTATTCGTCGCCGCCGAACCAATTGTGCGAGTCTTCTTTGGCGAACAGTGGCTGGAAGCCATTCCTTTATTGCGGCTGCTCGCTCTCTACGCGCTGATTTACTCAGTCGGATATCACGCGGGAGATGTCTATAAAGCCATCGGGCGGCCCGATATTCTCTTCAAACTCAATATCATGAGTGCTTTCGTGCTTGTGCCTGCGCTGGTGATTGGCTCACAGTTCGGCCTGATTGGGTTTGCCTGGGGCTACCTGATTGCCATCGTAATTGACCAAACCATCACCCTTTACGTCGCGACTCGCTTTGTGAAAGTCAGCGCCCTGGATATTCTGAAAGAACTCAAACCCGCCATGTTCGGCGCGCTGTTTATGGTGCCTGTTGCCCTTGGCGTGCTTACCCTTTCCAGTAACATAAACGAATTCCTGCAATTGGCATTGGTCGTCTTATCGGGCGCGGCGACTTATCTCGGCATTGTATGGTGGATCGAAGGAAGCAGCCTGCTTCGGCTGGCGCAAACTGTCATCTTGTCCAGGCGATAGGACGGTATACTGGTAAAGCACTTCCACATTACGAGGAATCACTATGACTGAATCGATAGACACTCCCCTGGCAGGTTCAAAATCCCGTGAAAAGAACCACCTGACTCGCTACCTTCCAGAAGTTTACCTGCGCAACATTACCTGGACGCCATTTATTCTTGCTGCTCTGTTTGCCTCCATCATTGGAGGCATAGGAATTTCGTATGGGTCAACGGACATCAAGGTCCTGTCATTTGCTGCAATTGCAGGCATCATTGTTGCTCTGACAATTTACCAAAAGCCGGAACTTGGCGCTTACCTGCTGACCGTCATGGTCTTTACCAATGCGTCTGACCTGTTGACGGACGAAGGGTTCCCGGGCGTAAACAAACCACTCGTTGCGGTGATTTTCGTCAGCATCCTGGCGAATTATTTCCTTCGCACCGGAAAATTCTCGAAACTGCCAGAATTGACTCGCGTCGAGTGGGCATTGCTTGGCTTTTATTTTGCCATTGTGGTTTCCACTTTTGCTGCCCCCGATAAGGGAGAAGCCTTCGATGTGATAGTCAACGTCACAAAAGACATCTTAATCGGGATTATCTTATTCATCACCCTGAATACTCGTGAAAAGTGGGAAACCTGCCTTCGACTCTTCCTCGTCATAATGACAGTGGTCGCGGGCCTGGGCGTAATCAAAATGGGATTGGGGCTCGACCAAACATTCCTGGGACTGGCGCAATTGAGCATCTTTGGGCAACTTGACGACAGCGGTATGCTGAGATACGGCGGCCCAATCGGCGAATCAAACATGTGGGGGCAGGTTCTCGCTGCCACATTGCCCATCGCGATATACAGGTTCAAGTACGAGAAAAAAGCCAGCGCGAAATTCCTGATGGCGATTGTTTCCCTGGTGATCCTGCTGGCAGTGATTTATACGAACAGCCGCGGCGCATTCGTCGCATTGGGTCTTGTCATCCCACTGATTTTGCTGCAAATGAAAGTAAAACCCCTCTATATCATGATAGCAGGACTGGCGCTTGTCTCCTTGTTTGCGGTCTTGCCTGCAAATTATTCACAGCGTCTCATGTCCCTCAACGTGTTTTTTGCCCCGCAAGACCAGTATGCCATCCAACAGGATGAGTCGCTGGTTGGTCGCACCAACCAGGCGCGCGCCGGGATGGCGATGTTCCAGGAAAATCCCCTCTTGGGGGTTGGTTTCGGAAATTTTTCCGCAAACTATTGGGACTATGCAAACGAACTTGGATTGGCAAACGCCGGCATGAGAGCCTCTAAACAAATTGCAAGACATCCGCATTCCCTCTACATCGAAATCCTGTCTGAAACAGGAATCATAGGGTTTATCACTTTTTCCATCTTTTTCTACAACCTTTTTACTAACCTGTTCCATGCCCGGAAAAAGTATGAAACGTATGCCGCCGCCAACTCCGATTGGGGTTCCTGGATGACGGCCCTGGTGTTTTCGCTCATCACTTTCCTGGTCAGCGGCCTGTTCTTGCATGGGCTTCTTTTTCGCTATATCTGGGTACTGATTGGCTTCATCCTGGCCGCGCTTGCAATCAACCGCGACTTGCTCCGAGCAGTCCAAACCCAACCCAGGAATAACAAGTGATACAGGAAAACGCCCCGAAGGTTGTCAGAAACGCCCTAAATGGTTCAGGAAAAACCTTCGGGACGATGGGTGACAGATAGAAAAATGAAAACGAAAATCATCTGGATGATAGACAGCCTGGGACATGGCGGCGCGGAACGATTGACACTCGCCATTTTAGAGCGTTTCGACCCCAAACGCTTCGAACTGCGGGTTTGCGCGCTGCAAGAGCGCGGCGGCAACCCGGTCGCAAAAGACCTGGAAAAAGCAGGCATCCCGGTAGACCTGCTCAACATTCCCACCTTGCGTCATCCCGCCAATCTTTTCAAAATCATCGGCTACCTGCGCCGTCACAAGCCGCAGATTCTCCACGCGCAACTCGAATTTTCGATTATCCTGGGCAGCCTGGCGGCCCGGCTGGTGGGGATTCCGTGCGTCTCGACCCTGCACACCCTGGATAACCCTCAAGAACAACGCGCCCGCTGGCGTTACCATCTCACGCTGGGCGCCTTGAAATATCTTTGCAGCCGTTCGATTGCCGTCTCCGAAAGCACCCGCCAACACCATCTTCGGGATGGGAAGATTCCGGGCGAGAAAATTATCACGCTTTACAACGGAATCGACTTATCGGCCTACAAAGCCCCCTCGCCTGAATCCTGCCTCGAAAAACGAAAAGAACTGGGGCTGACACCCGATTCCATCGCCGCCGTAACGGTTGCCGTGCTGCGCGAACCCAAAGGTATCCAGTTCATGCTCCAGGCGATGGCGCAACTGCGAGAGACCAACCCCAACCTCCAATACCTGGTCGCTGGCGACGGCGAGCATGGCCCCACCTTGAAAGAAATGGCGCGCAGCCTGGGGCTTGAAAACCAGGTTGTGTTTGCCGGGCAGCGCAAGGACATTCCCGAAATCTTGCCGGCCTGCGACTTTTTCGTCCTGCCCACGCTTACCGAAGCCCTGCCAACCGTCTTGATGGAAGCCATGGCCGCCCAAAAAGCAATTATCGCATCGGAGGTTGGCGGCGTACCGGAGATGATTCAGGACGGAGTCAATGGCAGGCTGCTCCCGCCCGGGGATGTGTCCGCGCTGGTAAAGGCTTGCGCCCAACTGGCAGCCGATTCAGCCCTGAGAAATGCCTGGGGAACCGCCGGACAAGCCATCTGCCGCGAAAAGTTCAATATCGACCAACAGATTGTTTCGCTCGAAAACCTGTACGATTCACTGATAGGAACCCGCCAATCATGAAAATTATCGTCGTCGAACCCCGCAGCGCAGGCGGCATGATTCACTACGCATACCAGTTGTGCCAGGCGATGTCCGCCGAGGGCGCCGATGTCACCCTCGTTACCGGGCAAGATTACGAACTGCAAAATTATCCTCACAACTTCACGGTCAACCGTTTTCTGAAACTTTGGCCGTTATCAGACCCTCGGCTGACCCAGCCTCCCCGCAACAAACTGGAAAGCATCCTGCGAAAACTATTCTGGACGGCGCGGCGCGGCGTCCGGGCAATTCGATTAATCTATCAGTTAATGCGCCTCACCCGTTACCTGGTTCGTTCCCAGCCTGACATCGTGCAGTTCGGCGAAGTCGAATATCCGCTCGAGGGACTTTTTCTCCAACACATGAAATGGCGCGGACTGAAACTAGCCCAAATATGCCACGAACTCGAATCGCGCGAAACAAAAACGCTTGTGGCGCGCCTGGCCGACCGCATGAAAGTCATTGTCTACCAGTCCTTCGGCATCCTTTTCCTGCACGGCGCAAGCAACCTCGATACGTTCCATTCCCTTTACCCGATGATTCCCCGCGAACGGCTGCGCGAGATTGTGCATGGCAACGAGCAGATTTTCCCCCAACCGCCCGATATCGAGGCCCAAAGCGCTGCCTTGCAAGAGAAATACGGGCTGGATGACGCCAACCGGCTGGTTTTATTCTTCGGTTCGCTCACGCCCAGCAAAGGCATCCCTGATTTGATTAAAGCATTTCAGGGAGTGTACGCGCAAAACCCATCGGCCCGGCTGTTGATTGCCGGAATGCCCACAAAATATATGGATATGAACGCGCTCTTCAGGCAGGTAGATGAATTGCACCTTCAAGGTGCTGTGATTTTCGACAGCCGCTACCTGGCGATGGAAGAAATCGCGCCGCTCATGCACCGGGCTGACGTAGTCGTCCTGCCGTACTTGAGCAGTTCACAAAGCGGCGCAATCCAGGTGGCCTACTCCTCTGGCAGGCCGGTGGTAGCCACGAATGTCGGGGCTTTTCCTGAGGCTGTTGACGATGGGCTGAGCGGCTTTCTCGTCCCGCCCGGTTCGCCGCGAGAATTGGGCAAAGCAATCACAACAATTATCAACGACAAAGAGCGAGCCGCCGAAATGGGACGCTACGCGAAGCATTTATCAGAGACGAAGTTTGCCTGGCCCCCGATTGCCCGCAACATCCTTGAAGTGTATGCCCGTCATCTCAAAGCGACTTGAGCAGGCGCGGAAGCCCGGCCAGCGCAGCCACAAAGCGGGGAAAGGCGTGGTTTCGACCGATGTACACCCGGCGAATCGCCAGCGGACTGCTTTTGACCGTACCTAAACGGGTCGGGCCCGGCAGCAGGCTAAACGCCAGCCGGAAGCCGGTTTCGCGCGCGATGTTGATCACCTCGCCTGAAAAATCTGCCTCCTGCCCATTCGGGTAAGCCAGGCTGTTGACCGGCTTCTGGATTTCTTCCTCCACCCTGCGCTTCGATTCGCTCAATTCACGGCGCGCCTGCTCCGGCGGGATGCGCGTCAGGATGGGATGGTTGACGGTATGGGAGCCAAACTCCATCCCGTTCCGGCTCATTTCCCTAACCTGGTCCCAAGTCAGGTATAGGTTGGAAAACTTTTCATCGGGAATGGACACATCCAAGATTTCCCCAATCCCTTCAATCAACGCGCGTTTCTGCGCTTCGGGGATTTTTTTCAGGGCTTCCACCCAGGCGAGCATGACCTTTTCGCGCGAGGCAACATCGCTCCAGCGGCGCTCCCCCACCAGCGGCAAATCGGCATGGTCGCGGCGGGTATGATGGAAGCAATACGCAACAATATCCCAATAGAAAGGCCGTTTCGTCCCAATAAAGCCGGTCGTCAGGAAAATGATGGCGCTCAGGCTGCGGGCTTGTAACACAGGGGAAGCATTCAAGAGATTGTCATAATACCCATCATCGAACGTGATGACAGCAGGACGCGGGGGTAAATCCGCT
>DAOUAZ010000349.1:0-8339 GCA_034432975.1 Anaerolineales bacterium
GTGAAGCGGATGTGGACAGCGGAGGAAGCGGTGAAACGAATGTGGACAACGGAGGAAGCGGTGAAACGGATGTTGACAGCGGAGGAAGCGGAGAAGCGAATGGAGCGGGTTCGGGGCGAATTGAATCAGATGGTTATTGAGGAGATGGGCAGGGCGCTGGCCCCAAAGGCGATTCTGTTCGTGAGGGATTTACCCAAGACGCGCAACGCCAAAATTATGCGGCGCATGATTCGGGCGGCGTATCTCGGCCAGGAGCCGGGCGACACGTCTTCGCTGGTCAACCCGGAAGCAGTGGATGAAATTCGGAGGGCAAGGTAATTCGTGGTTGGTAATTGGTAATTCGGGATACAATCGGGCAAATCATTTTCCTAACGAGGCAGCCCATTGAAACTGAACGCCGTAATTTTTGATTTGGATGGCCTTCTGATTGATTCAGAGCCATACTGGTACGAAGCCGAGAAGGTTTATTTTGCAAAGGTTGGCCTGCAATTGAGCGACGCCGATTGCCTGCTGACGACCGGAATGCGCATCGACAAGGTGGCGCAGTTCTGGTACGAGCGTCAACCCTGGCCGCAGCCGCCTACACCCGAAGAACTGGCAATACAGATGAACGAATACGTCATCGAGAGCATCCGCACGCGGGCAGAACTGCTGCCGGGCGCAGGACAGGCGGTGAAGCTGGCGCGCGAGATGGGGTTGAAGGCGGGCCTGGCTTCTTCTTCGCACCTGAATCTCATCGAAGCCGCGCTGGAGACGTTTGGACTGCGGGAGGATTTCCAGGCGGTGTCGTCTTCGGAGCAAAGCGGGTTCAGCAAGCCGCACCCGGGCGTGTACCTGAACGCCGCAGCGATGCTGGGCGAACCACCCGAAACCTGCCTGGCGATTGAAGACTCCATCAACGGGCTAATTGCGGCCAAAGCCGCGCAAATGAAGTGCCTGGTTGTGCCGGGACATGGCCTGCAAAACGACCCGCGCTTCGCGCTGGCCGATGAGCGGTTGGAGTCGCTCGAAGGGTTCACACCGGAATTTTGGCGACGAATGACAGGAGAACATGAATGAACGCTCAAACAATGGTGGACGTGGTTGTGTTTGCGCTTGTGGCGCTGTTGGGAATGTGGCTGGCGCGCCGTATCCGCTCCCCGCGCAGCCGCTGGCTGAAACTGGGATTGCTGATACTCCTGGTGATTGCCCCCGCGCTCGGCGCGGATATTCGCCTGATTGAGTTGGCGGCGACCGTAACCCTGAACGTCGTCCTGCAAGGGCTGGCGTTTGGCCTGATTGCGGGCTGGTGGGCCAGGAAATAGGAATCGAGGCAAAAATGTCCAATCAACGTTTTGAATTTCGTATGTGCCAGGTTCAGTTCAGCCGGGTGACGTTCGTCAACGGAGAATGGAACGGAACATTGCCGCCCAACCACGAAAAAGCGATAGAAACCTGCCCCTGGGTATGGGAATACCTGAACAAAACAGGCGCGGAAGGCTGGCAGATGAGCGGCGCGCTGATGATGAGTGAAAGCAATAATGCCCAAATCTTATATCTGATGCGGGCGTTTAGTTAGCAGTGACAGCTCGCTCATAGGCCATGCCGGCCTGTAAAACGGCGGCTTCATCCCAGGCTTTGCCCACGATTTGCAGGCCAACCGGCAGGCCATCCACCCGCCCGCAGGGGAGAGTCAGGGCTGGCAGGCCGGTCAGGTTGAAGGGCGCAGTAAAGCGCGTCAGATTGGGGGCGTAAGCAGCCGAGTCGAGTCCTTCGATGGACGCAGCGACGGCGGCGGTGGTGGGCAGCAGCAGCAAGTCGTACTGCTCGAAGAACAGGTCGAAGTAGCGCTTTATCTCAACCTGGACGCGGCGCGCCAAGATGTATTCGGTGGAGGTCACCGCGCGGCCTCGTTCGAGCCGCTCGCGCACATCCGCGCCGAACCAGTCGGGGTGTTCCGCGAACCGTTCACGATGGAAAGCAGCCGCATCGGCAACGACCATCGTCCCGTTAGCGGCAGCCGCTTCGCGCAGGCGCGGGATTTCGACCTCGACCACCTCCGCGCCCAAATCCCGAAACACTTCAACCGCCTGCCGCGCCGCCGCCAGCACACCCGGCTCGGCTTCTGCGATGTAATCGCCAACGGCTAAAGCGATTCTGTAGGTCGGGATGCTATCCCGACCCCGCGCGGCATTATACCCAGCCCGCGAGATAACATCTCGCGCCACAGTCGAATTCGGGTCGCGAGGGTCATAACCGGCAATCACCTCATATAAAATAGCCGCATCTTCCACCGTTTTGGCAATCGGGCCAACGTGGTCGAGATTCCAGGAAAGCGGGAGGACGCCGCGCATGCTGACCCGCCCAAAGGTCGGTTTGAAGCCGACCACGCCGCACAGCGCGGCGGGAATGCGAATCGACCCGCCGGTATCGGTCCCCAGCGCGCCGAGCGCCATCCCCGCTGCGACAGCCGCCGCGCTGCCGCTGGAGGAGCCTCCCGTGATACGGGCAGGGTCATGCGGATTGCGCACCGGTCCGGTGTGCGGGTTGATGCCGGTAATCCCCAGCGCAACTTCGTGAGTGTTGGTTTTCCCGACGATAAGCGCGCCCGCTTCTTTAAGTTTTTCCACCGCGAAAGCGTCTTTCAGGGCCGGTTCGTGTCCAAAAAACTTCGGCGACCCGGCTGCGGAGGGGACGCCCGCCACGTCTATCAGGTCCTTGACGGCGAGCGGGATATTCGTTAGTCGGATATTCGAGTATTCGAGGTTCGAGGTTCGAGGTTCGAGTTCTCGAAGTTCGAACGACCGGGTAAAGGCGTTAAGGGCAGGATTCTTTGTCTCGATAACGGCGAGACAGGCTGAGGCCAAGTCGGCCCCGGTGAGTTCTCCGGCCTGGAGCAGGGCGCGGGCGCGGGAAATGGTTAGGGTCGCAGGGTCCATCGTTTATTTGAACAAGATGAGTTGGAAATTGCCATCGAGACCAAGAATTTCGATGTCGGGCGGGACGAAAGTCCCTTTATATAAATCGCCAAAGTACGGCGCGAGTTCGTAACTATAGTTCGAGAAAAGCAGGAAGCGAATGCCTTGCGCGCGGCAGGCGGCGGCGAATTGTTCCCAGGTTTCGACGGGCAGCTCGGGGTATTGCTCGCGGAAGTTCCAGGTGACGGTCACGTCCCAGCCGCCATTGGAGCGCGGATAGTGGGGCGCGGTGACAGGCAGGTAAAAGTTATAGTTATTGGTGAAGACCTGGTCGGGCGAGGTCAGGCCCAGGGCGCGCAGTTTGCGCTCGATGCGCAGGTAACGCTCGTGCCGGTCGCTGAAATCGTGGATAAATTTGGTGTTGACCTGGTACCACTGCCAGCCAGTCCAGGCCAGGGCGGCCAGGAAAACCACCAGCGCGGCAAGGAAAAAGGGCTGTTTTGTGGAAAGACGGGCAAGCGTCTCGCTGGCTAAAAATCCAAAGGCCACAAATGCCAGCGGGGTAATGGCGATGGACGCGCGCGGGCTACTGCCAAAGGCAACCGGGAGGGCATAAAGCACGATGGACAGCCCGCTGAAGAGGGCAAAGCGTTTGAGTGGCAATTCCCGGCTGACGAAATAGAGCGGGACAGATGGCCAGGCATACAGCGCCACCTTCCAAACTTCGGGCAGGTATTCTTCCAAGAAATCGCCGGGATTGCTAAACAAGAGGCCAAACAATCCCTGACCGGTCTGTTCCGGCACGGTCAGCCAGTTGTTGCCAAAGAAGGTCTTGTAGATGTTGAAATATTGGGCGTTTTCGAGCAGTCCATGCCCAGAGACGAGATTGACCACCGCCTGGATGCCCGCCACGAGCAGAAACGTGACCCACAGGCTTTTTTGCCGCCAAAACGATTGGAAGCCCACCAGAACAGCATAAACGAGCAGGATGGCAAACCCTGCCACTATCGCATGGCTGCGCCAGAGCGAGGCCAGGCCGAGGAAAAAACCGGAGAGCAGGGGAAAGAACGCGTTTCGGGCAGGGGGGGCGGACCGAGGGTCGAGTTGCGGTTGCCACATCATTTGATTTGACCATAGGAAGTACACCCCCAGGGCAATGAACGCCGCCACACCGATATCCGGCCCAGTGGTGTTGGCGTAGCGAAAGGTGAGCGGGTAAAAAATAGCGACCAACCCAACCAACGCGGCGCGCCAGGCGTTATTCCCTGCCAGGGCCAGCCCACAGGCGGCGGTCACGGCCAGGCTGGCCAGGCCGACGTTCAAGAAAAACGCCATCCACAGGGCGTGGCGGACGGGCATCAGATGCAGGACGGCGGCGTATCCGACCGGGAACAAACTGTTTTGCAGGGATTCGGGGATGGACTGGGTCAGGTTGCGGGCGTAGTAAAAGACGGTCCAGAAGTCGTTCAGGACGACATGATAACTCAGGGCGCGCGCAGTAAAAGAGTAGACGGAAAAACTGATAAGAAAGCATACAGCAAGCAGGACGAGACTCTTTCTGGTCATGGCGCGGGGATTATACCATTGCCCAAGATTTACATCCTTTTGCCAGACACGGCGTATAACTTTTGTGCAAATCATCACAAGGAGAATGCCATGAAACTGATTCAATCTGCCTGGGCGCTGGTCAAGGAAAACAAACGCGCCTACATCATCATGAATTTTCTATACTACGGACTGGTGCTTGCCTTCATGGGTGTATCGGCCTTCAACCGTCCACTGCAAGACCAACTCATCGAACAGGTTGGCGCGGCCTTTTTAAGCGGGCCGCTGGCTGCCGTTGGCGAAGCCTATATCAACGCCGAAGTGTTGACGGCCGTCGCGCTGACCTTCCTGGTCAACCTGTTCCTGGCCAGCCTGGTTTACATCACCCTGCCATCGCTCATCATCCCCGGCATTGGGCTGCTGATGGGCGTGTATCGCGCTGCGTTGTGGGGACTCATCTTTTATCCCGGTCATCCCGATATGCAGTTGGTCATGATTCCACACTCGCTGACGCTGATTCTCGAAGGGCAGGCCTACATCCTGGTTATGCTGGCAGCCTACCTTCATGCGTGCGCCTGGCTCAAGCCGCAAACCGTTGGCGTGGAGGGACATGGGCGCGGCTACCTCGAAGGTCTTAAGCAGACCGGTAAAATTTACCTGCTGGTCATCCTGACCCTGCTGGTTGCGGCTGTCTACGAAGTGCTTGAAGTGGTGCTTATGGCGCAACTGCTGTCATAACGAGTTCTCTCCTCCGCAAATACTCTCGAGGGGAACACTCAGATATTGTTGGAAATTCTGAGTAACCCGCTGGTCGAGTAGGGCATGGCGGGGTCTCGATAGGACAAAAACGCCTACTTCGACCACCGCCATGCCCGTATCGAGACCAATGACAAGATATAATACCCGGCATGAATCCATTGAGATGGTTTGTCACCTTTGCCTGCAAGCGCGGCCTCGAAGTCATGTGCCGCATCCACAAAGAAAACTGGGACTCCATCCCTGCCGGGGGGCCGCTTATTACGTATGCTAACCACACCGGCATGGTCGAAGCGCCCCTGATTTTTACCCAATTGATGCCGCGCCCGGCAACGGCCCTGGCGAAAATCGAGACCTGGGACAACTGGTTCCTGGGCTGGGTCTTTACGCTGTGGGAAATCATCCCCATCCGGCGCGGGGAGGCCGATATGGAAGCGCTGCGCGCCGCGCTGGAAGCCTTGAAGCAGGGCAAGTTCCTGGGGATGTCGCCCGAAGGGACACGCAACCGCACCGGTCGATTGCTGCGCGCGCACGGCGGGGCGGCGCTATTGGCCCTGAAAAGCGGTTCGCCGCTGCTGCCGATTGCCCACTGGGGCGGGGAGAATTTCCTCGTCAACCTGAAACGTCTTAAACGGACGGATTTCTACATCCGGGTCGGCAAGCCGTTCGTGCTGGAGGCGGGCGGCGAGCGGGTGACAAAGGAAATCCGCCAGCAGATGGCGGATGAGATGATGTACCAGTTGGCGAAACTCCTGCCGGAATATTATCGGGGCGAGTATGCCGATTTGGAGAAGGCAACGGAGAAGTATATTCGCTTCTTAAGTTAGACGATGGACGGCGGACAATGGACAATGGTCTATCGTCCGTCGTCCAAATCGTACCAGTACGTATTCGTTTTCCACTCTTTAAACCCCATCTTTTTGTACAATTCGTTGGCGGCGGCGCGGCGCGGGTTGCAGGTCAGCGAGACGCCTTTGAAGCCCATCTCACGGGCAATGTCGAGCAGGGCGTTGACCAGGGCCTCGCCCAGACCCTGTCCGCGCATGGATTCATCGACAATGACATCCTCGACATGAGCATGCAATCCGCTGGGGGTGCGGAAGACGCCCAGGCAGGCCGAGCCGACGATGGGGCCGGATTCGCCAGGGGAACGGACGACAATCAACCGGCTGGGAGAATCTATCAGGGCCTGTAACTCGTCGCGGGTAGGGATGGGTGCTTTGGTCAGTTGCGGTATCAGCCGCTCGAAGGCAGAGAGCAGTTCGGGGGTGATGGAGGTGACGGGGTGGATGGTGAACATGAGTACAATGATGAATGATGAATAGAGCAGCCAAATGCCGGTTACTTGCGGCGGTAGATGGGGTGTCCTTGGATGGTTTCGGTCAGTTCGTAGTTCTGGTCGATGAACTCCAGCACGGCGTTGATGTTTTCGGGCAGGGTCGGCCATAACTTGCCCGATTTGAACTGTTCGCGGCGGATGGCCGGGTCGAGGGCGGGGACGAGGTCCTGGTTGACGAGGGCGGTGTCCACTATCAAGAGCGGTTTCTTGGTCGTCAGGTCGGCGTAGAACTGGTCGGACATCTGCCGGGAGAAGGGGACATCGACCAGCAGCGGGTAGAACAGGTAGGCGGAGGGAGTCTCGCGGCGGGAGAGAACGTTGAAGGCCAGCCGCGCGCCCCAGACCAGCACCATGTCATCAGGTTGGCTGTGTTTGCGGAGGTAGGCGGCCACCGGGTGGTCGATTTCGATGCCCTTTTGTCGCTCGAAAGCCAACCGCTGGAAGGTCTGCCCGTACTCGGAGAGTCCGTTCAGCGAGAGCAGGATTCCCAGAAACAGGAGAATGGCCGCAGCCGGGAGCGCTTTCCCCGCTGCATAACGGTTCAAGGCTGGGAAGAGCGAATCGGCCAAGATAGCGGTCAAAATCCCAAGCGTCACCATCCAAGGGATAAGGTAGTGGTCATACCCGCGCCCGGAGATGCCGCTCAGGGCAATTTCGAGCGGCCACAGGATGATGAGAAAAAGCGCCCAGGGTTCGAGACGACGCTGTTCGATGCCGCGCGCTAGCAGGAGCAGGTAGCCGAGCAGACCAAACCCGGCAGGAATGCCGATGCGCGTCAATCCGCCCCGAAACGTCCCAAGCAGGTCCGGGCTGCTTTTGGTGATGGCAAAGTTGTAAAACAGGGCAGCGTTGAGCATGTCGCCAAACGTGCCAATCGCCAGGAAATAAATGCTGACCAGGAAAAGCCCAACCAGCACGCCCAGCCCCGACCAGAACAGGCGATGAAACAGGGTTCGGAACTCTTTTTGGAAGAAAGCCGAGACGAGCCAGGCCAGGACGAGCGCCATTTGTACGCCGGTGTTATTGGCGCGGAAAGCGAAACTGGCAGCAAAGGTCAGGCCGATGACGACGAGCGGCCAGCGTTTGCCGGGATGTTGCAGCGAGAGCCAGAAACACAGCACCGCCAGGAAGTTGAAGGGCAGGGAGTATTCTTCGGTTAAGTTGCCGCCCTGCAAAACCGGCGACAGCCCCCACAGCCAGACCAACGTTGCCAACAGGGCCGGGAGGAAACCGTAGATTTTGCGCAGCGCAAGGTATGAAATCAGCGCCGCGCCGAACAGGGCAATGAATTCCATCCCCCAGACACCCCAGCGCGAGCCGCGCGCCAGCGACAGCCCCAGCGCGTTGACATAGAAGATGCCCGGCGGTTTGCTCTCCCAGACATCAAGGTAAGCGGTTTTCCCGGCTGCGATTTGCTGGCCGATGTAAAGGTAGTAGCCGTTATCGAGCGAGGGGAAATTAATCAGCGGGTTGGCCTGCCGCAACACGCCCAGCACAGCCAGGGCCAGGAGCAAGGCCAGGAGAAGGATGAGGACGGGGGAGCGTAAGCGGGTGGTCATCGGGATAATCAGTGAACAGTTATCAGTCTTCAGTCACAGTCGAGGAGCGTCTATCGTCAATGCTTCTCAGCCCTGTGCCATCTTTTTACGCAGTTCGTTGAGCGGCTCCATCATCTCGGCGGGCAGGCGGTTGACTTTGCCAATGGCGTATGCCAGCACAACCGACTTTGCGACGCTTTCGACCCGCTCCAGATGATTCATGGCTTCATCCAGGTCTTTGCCGACCGTTATTGCGCCGTGATT
>DAOUAZ010000350.1:0-8183 GCA_034432975.1 Anaerolineales bacterium
AGTAAACAAGGGAGTTATAAAACCACTCGTAGGTTACTTTTTCCGAAGCGCTGGCTGTTCGGAGTAGCTCACCCATGAAATGCAAAAACAACTTATTTTCTATAGGGCTTAACTCTTTCCCAAAGTCGTCTTCCGCGCGTTGTAAAATATCGCTGGGGTCTAAAGAGAGGGGCGTGGCCGGGATGGTATTTTTTTCGCAAACCAAAACCAAATCCATATCCAATGATTGTTTGTTGCGAATGTGGGGATTGACTTTGTACTCGCTCATCACAGGGAATGAGTCTATTACTCGAAAACCACTACCGGTGACAGCATTGAGAACTGTCCACCAGGCTTTCCATTTCGTATGATGAAAGGTAAATACTAACTTGCCATTATCTTTCAATACGCGACACCCTTCAGAAAAGACATCCATCAACAATTGTTGGTATTCTTGTTCCCCCTTTTCCATCTTGTCATTCACGATTGCTTCATCATCTGTGGGAACATGTTCAGCCGTAAAATAAGGATGGTCTACCAATTCTGCCAGCCAAACATAGAAGAAATTCGATAGTTCGGAATAATGAACGCTATCAAAGTATGGCGGGTCGGTAATAACAAAATCAACGCTTTTATCTGGGATAGATGGCAAAGAGGATGAATTCCCACAAAGCAGCATGGCGGCGCGCGGGGTTTCTTGAAGTTGCTCGAAAGAATCTACGAAATTGGCCGCGATATGCTCTTTGGAAGTGAGGGTTTGAACAGTGCCATCGGTATCTTTGAATTTATCGAACGGCGATTGGCAGTATTGTTTCGCCAGCCGATACCTTTTGTAGCAATTGACAAACGTTCCCGCGCCTTCATCCCCGACTCCCCAAACAGCATTTTCGACCGGAGTCGTCGTAAGAGGCAGGGCATGGTAGTTAAATAAATGATGTAATTTACGGTGCGGATAGTTGTACGGTGTCATCATATTGTTGTATTCCAACGAATTCGAAAACACCGTAATTAGAGAGTTTCTGTATTCTTCTTCCGGGATAGACCAGATACCATCGAACAAATAGTTGAATGCAAGGAGTTGGCGAGCGTTGAATACCTGGTAATAATGCGCATATTTGTGCAACCGCCAGCGCACGGAGGAATCGCCTTCCAAAATTTTTTGGCGGGGATAAACCAGATCATCTTCAAGTTTTCGAGCTGTCTCACGAATAAAACCGAGATTTGCTTCATCGTCTTTATCAGGTGACTTGTAAAGCCGTTTTTTGCACGCGTGACACCAATATTCGATTGCAACTAGTTTTTCTTTCAACTCTTGACCATCACGGATGGTATCCAAGAGTTGGATATGTGAATGGCTGCAATGATGACAATCATAAAATCCCTGGTCGTATGTGCCAACTTCGGGGTCAAAGGAAAATCCACAGCCTTTGCAAGTACAGTCATGCGTTCCATCCCAATCATTGAGAGTAAAACAAATTGGACAAAAGACAGTTGCCGGGTTGTCAGCAGAAATCGGCCTATTCCGACTCAAGCCTTCATTGAGCAAGGTTCGTTTATATAAATAAACGTTTTGATTGCAGTGCGGACACTCGACCTGCCGCACCCAAAACGAATACATGCCATCCGACTCTTGGTTACAATGAACGCAGCGAGTCTTATACAAGGCTTTAATTTTTTCCCCGGCTGTTTTTTCTACTTGTTTGAAGTACAGATCAAGTTTTTCTAAATTAATAGGTTTGAGCGTTTCCCTTACAATCCAATAAGAAACCGGATTCAAATCACAGCCAATTACTTTGGCTCCCATGCGATTGGCTTCGACCAGCGTTGCGCCTCCCCCCATAAAAGGGTCAAATACCACGACATCACTTAAGTCGTGTTCCTTAAAGTACTCACTCTCTGTAGAAATTGAACCACGATTATCGTATTGGAAAAGCGCCTCGCCTTTTTGTTGCGCTAGCAAAAGAATTGACCGAAACAATGCGCCTGGCCGACGCGCCCACCATTTGTGCAAAGAATAGACAGGCCGGTAGTATTGTCGCTTTACGGTTTCATCCTGCGACAATTGACTCACAACGTCTTCTTGCCCGGCGTCAATAAACTTATATTTTTCCATTCTTCCTCAATCCGGTGTAATGTGGTCGGTATTCTACCCAGGCCAAACCAGTTTTCGCTTAAGCGCACCGCATCATCAACCCCGCCGCCTTGCGCCCAATCTCCACCGCGAAGTTCGTGCCGCGGTCCCAGGGGTAAACCTGGCTCATCGAGGCGAAATACAAGCCTTCGATCGGCGTCTCGATGGCTGGGATGTTCTGTGAGTGGTTGACGAGTGGCACCGGCTGGGCGTAGGCCGTGCGGAACAGCCAGACCTTCTTGACCCAATCCACTTCAAATTTGGGGTTGAATTTTTTCAGGCTGGGCGCAAACTTTTTGAATAATTCTTCTTGCGTTAACCGGAAATGCTCGTGTTCTGGCTCCAGGTAATCGCCGATGTAGACGATGTGGTCGCCGCCGAAATGCTCCGGCGGGACGAAATTGGTATGCTCGACCACCGCCAGGAAGGGGAACCCGGCGCTTTTGGGGATGTTGTACCAGTAGTAGCCTTCTTCCGAAAGCTGGTGCTTGAGCGCCAGCACCATTACCACCGCGCCCATCGATTTGAGTCTCAGCAACCCTTCGAGATACTCTTTGGGGAGCGACGGGACCATTTTGGCAGCGGCCCCCGGCGAGAGCGTGACGAGGACTTTATCGGCGGTTTCGACCCCGTCAGCCGTCGTCAGTTCGAACGCCCCTGAATCGGCGTTCCGTTGAATGTGCGTGACCGGCGTCGAAAGTTTTATCTCGACTCCTGCGGCCCTGAGTTTTTCGGCGAACTGGTCGGCAAAGGCCTGGAAGCCGCCCTCGAAGGTTCCCAGGCGGGTGGTGCGGGCGTGCAGCCTGGCCCACATCCAGGCCATGTTGACCTGTTTGTAGTATTTCTCGCCGAATTTGCCGATGACGAGCGGCTCCCACATCAGTTGGTAGACCTTTTCGCCGGTCCACTTGCGCATCCAGGCGTCGACGGTGTGTTTTTCCAGGGTTTTCCAATCCGTCGTCAGGCGCAGGTACAGCCCCACCAGCCCGAAGCGGATTTTGTCCAATCCCCAGCCCAGGCCGGGGAACAAAATCGCCTTGACGATGGAGTCGAGCGGGTAGAACCTGCCCTCGTGATACATGACCGTGTACGGGCGCGGGAAGCGCGCCTTTTCGCCCAGGCCGAGTTCGTCGATGAGACCGAGCATGTGCTTGTCGCTGGCAAACCAGTGATGGTAGAACTTCTCCACCGACCACTCCCAGCCCGGTTCTTTGAATCCGCTTGCCAGCCCGCCGACGTAATCCGCCGATTCGTAGATGGTGACTTCGTGACCGGCCTTACGCCGAAGGTCCCAGGCCGCCGCCATGCCGCCATATCCCGCGCCGATGATTGCAATTTTTGACATAGTTCTCCCGTGTTTCGGTTATCCAGTTGTCCGGTTATCCTGTTCCGTTTCGGCCCGCAGCGAATCGCTCCATTTGATTCCCTCGCGCGCCAGGAACCAGGCGCCCAGGGCGGTGATGGGCAGCCACAGGGCGATGTGAAGCACCAGGGTATAGCCGGTTGCAGCCGCCTGGCTGATTCCGTATGCCTGCAAAACAGCAATCCCTGGAGCATCAAACGTGCCAACGTAGCCGGGCGCTGCTGGCAGGGTAGTCGCCAGATTAACCACCCCGTTCATCAGCATCAGCGCAAAGTACGAGACCTCGAAATCGAAGGCGTGCATCACGAACCAGTATTTGGCCGTCTCCAACAGCCAGATGACGACTGAGGTCAGGAAAACCATCAGCACGTTGAACGGCGAACGCAGCGAGGCCAGGCCGTCCAGGAATTTGCGCATGATTGCGCTGACTTTTCCGCGCAATCGTTCGGGGAGAAAACGGTCGATGAACCATTGTCCAATCTTGGTTGTTATTCGCGGGAACATGGCGGCCAGCAAAAAGGCGATTAACGCCCCCAAAAAAGCGATGCTGCCCCACAGAGCGAGGTCTTCAATTGTTATAGTCCAACGCCAGATTTCGAGCGAAACATCGGTTACTTTTGCCAGTTCCGACAGGTTGACAAAGATGAACGCCAGCATCACCACGCCGTCGAAAATGCGCTCGACAATAATGGTCGCCAGCGAGGCCGAAACCGGCACGCCTTCCTTGCGCTTGAGAATCACCGCCCGCAGCACCTCCCCGGCGCGGGCCGGGTAAATGTTGTTACCCATGTAACCAATCGTTGTGATGGGGAACATCTTCGCGGTCGAGATTTTTTTGATGGGGCCGAGCAGGTAATGCCACCTCCAGGCGCGCGCCCAGACGCCCACGAAATAGACGGCCACGCCCGGCAAAATCCACCAGTAGTTGGCGTTTTTCACCGCGCCCCAAAAATCGCCCAGGTGCAGGCCGCGCAGGGCCAGCCATAAGAACAGGATGCTGATAAGCACCCCCAGCCAAAATTGCCACTTTTTCATAGAGGATGATTTTACCATCCAGGAACGGAGTCCGAAGTCTCCTGACTTCGTCCAAAATCGGGAGATTTTACCAGGTGAACGTCCCGAAGGTTTTCAGGGCGCAATTGATGTGATTTTCGGAAACCTTCGGGACGGTTTCGAGCCAAATTGAGAATTGCTGACTTCGGCCAAAATCGGGAGTTTTTGGACTCCAGTTATAATTCATCTCATGAATCTTAACGCGCCTGCCCCCGATTTCCTTCTGCCTGACCTTGATGGGACTCCCCACCGACTGAGTGATTATCGCGGCAAAATTGTGGTGGTCAACTTTTGGTCTGCGGAGTGCGGCTGGAGCGAGCAATCTGATTCAGAATTACGGAACACCAACGAGGCGTGGAAGGGCAGGGTTTTTATCCTGCGGGTGGCCTCGAATGCCCATGAAACGGAATCCATGCTGCGGGACGCCTCCCACGCGCGGGGGCTGGACATCATCCTGAAAGATTCCGCCGCGCAGGTGGCCGACCTGTACGAAGCGCAGACCACGCCCCACTGCTTTGTGGTCGATGAAAACGGGATTTTACGTTACCGGGGCGGGTTCGACGACCGCACCTTTCGCAAGCGAACCGCCTCGCGCTTGTACCTGCGCGAGGCGGTGGAGGCCCTGCTGGCCGGCCGCCTGCCCGAAGTACAGGAGACCGCGCCGTATGGCTGTACGATTGTGAGAGCGGAGGCGGGTTAGCGCGCGCCCGTCAGGATATCAATCGTCAACTGGTCGAGGCGTTCGTATTTCAGGCCGCGCTTGGCAATTGCCGGGCGGTCGAAGGAGTGGGCTTTGAGGGCGGCGGCTTTTTGGGCGGAGTATTTGCCAAAATAGGGGGCCATCGCGCCATCGTCGGCGTTGATTTCGGCCAAAATCGCCTGCACTTCGGGGTCGGCATTGAATTTGGCGGCTTTTTCTTTCAGGATGAGATAGGTGCGCATACAGCCGCGCGCAAAGTCCTTGACGCCCTCGAAATCTTCGGTGCGGTAGGCGTGGGCGTCGAAGTGACGCGGGTTGTCGTATTTGACATCTTCCAGGAATTTTACAAGGTAGAAGGCGGCTTTGATGTCGCGCGAACCGAAGCGCAAATCCTGGTCGTAGCGGCCGGGGTACTGGTCGTTCAGGTCGATGTGGAAGAGTTTGCCCGCTTCCCAGGCCTGGGCCACGCCGTGCATGAAGTTGATGCCGGCCATGTGTTCGTGGGCCACCTCGGGGTTGACGCCGACCATTTCGGGGTGGTCGAGGGTTTCGATGAAGGCCAGCATGTGGCCGGTGGTGGGGTTGTAGATGTCGCCGCGCGGTTCGTTGGGCTTGGCTTCGAGGGCGAATTTCAGGTCGTATTTGTTATCGATGGCGTATTCGCACAGGAAGTTCATGGCCTCGCGGCTGCGCTTGATGGCCTCGACCGCGCTTTTGCTGGAATCGGTCTCGGTGCCTTCGCGCCCGCCCCAGAAGACGTAGGTCTTCGCGCCAAATTCGACGCCCAAATCCATGGCACGCATGGTCTTTTGCAGGGCATAAGCGCGGACTTTGGGGTCGTTGCTGGTGAAGGCGCCGTCTTTGAATATGGGGTCATGGAACAGGTCGGTGGTTGCCATCGGCACGACCACGCCGGTATCAGCGAGGGCTTTGCGGAATTCTTTCTTGATGGCTTCGGCTTCGGCGGGAGTGGCGTCAATCGGAATCAGGTCGTTGTCGTGGAAGTTGACGCCATACGCGCCGACTTCGCCGAGCAGGTAGACCAGTTCGGCGGGGGTTTTGCCTTCGCGGGTGGCATAACCGAACGGGTCGCCGCCGGGGTTGCCGACCGTCCACAGGCCAAAAGTGAATTTGTGTTCGGGTTTGGGAGTGAAATCAGACATGGGAGGCTCCTTGGGCTGGTAAAAGCAGGATAGGCTCGAAAAATTGCTTGACTCTTGTGAATTTTGTCCTTATAATTTTAGTTAGTTGCCACAACAAACTAATTCAACTTTATCTTAAATCAGCATTGGTTGTCAAGGGTCATTCTATGCCGAAACAGGCAGCACCTCAAACGGGAGACCAGGCGTTGGTGCGGCAGATTAACCTGTCGCTGATTATGCATAGTTTGCGTACCCAGGCCCCCATTTCACGCGCCAGTCTTTCGCAAACCACCAACCTGAACAAAACCACTGTTTCTGATTTAATCAACGAACTGAACGAGCGGGGATTTGTAAAAGAACTGGGAATGCAGTCTTCCGGGACGGGCCGTCCGGCCACCCTGCTCACCCTTAACCCCGAAGCGGGATACATTGTCAGCGCCGAAATTGCGGTGGATTTCCTGGAAGTCCTGGTGACTGATTTCGCCCCCCAATCCATCTGGCAAGCCAAAGAACCGATTGTTCCTGGAACCAGCCCGGAAGCCACCCTTGACCGTCTGATGATTATGCTCCACCAGGCCAGCGCGAAGGGCCAGGTGGTTTCAAAGAATTTCCTGGGGTTGGCGGTTGGCGCGCCAGGAATGGTCGACCAAATCACCGGGACAATCCTGTTCGCCCCCAACCTGAAATGGCGCAACGTACCCCTGTTGACCCGCCTGAAGCAGGAAGGTTTTGGCGTGCCGCTCTTTGTCGACAACGAAGCGAACATGGCAACCCTGGGTGAGCATTATTTTGGCGCAGCCAAGGGCTACAACGAGGTGCTTTACCTGAGCGCGAATGTTGGCCTGGGTGGAGGACTCTTGCGCAATGGGCAGTTGTACCGGGGCGCCACCGGTGTTGCGGCTGAGTATGGTCACATGACTCTCGACCCGTATGGTGAGCGCTGCAATTGCGGGAACCATGGTTGTTGGGAAACGTTCGTCAATCAAAATGCGCTTTGCAACAAAATCATTACTGCCATTCGAAGCGGCGAAAGCAGCATCCTGGCAGAAAAAGTGCGGGGACGGCAGGATTGCGTCTCTGTGGAGATGATTGTCGATGCTGCCCGGGCGGGTGACGCGCTGGCGATTCGCGCTATCGAGGAAGTTGGGCGTTATCTGGGAATCGGGATTGCGTCCCTCTTGAATGCCCTCAACCCCGAAATCGTCGTCCTGGGCGGGATTCTGAGCATCGCTTCTGAATTTCTCCTCCCTGCGGCGAATGACGAAATCCAAAAACGCGCTCTGCCCTGGAACCGCGAAACGGTCAAAATTGTGAGCGCCGCGCATGGTTCAGACGCTTGTGTGAAAGGCGGGGTTGCCACTGTTCATCAATCCGTTCTTGCCCGCGTAAGGAATTAAGTGCCTGTTTTCAGGCTTTGTTCTATCAGATTAACAAAGCAAATCCCAGTCAGCCGGAGGTGCCCCAAACTCTCAATCGACCCTGTCAACCCAATCCACCCTTTTTTTAGTTTGAATTCACGGAGGAAAAGATGTCCAAATTAGCACGCGTTGTTTTTACGTTCGTCTTAATCGCCATGTTTGCAACCAGCCTGGTTGGCTGCGGCGGCGGAGCACAGCAGGCCGAAGGCAAAATCAAAGTCGGTCTGTCCTTTTCAGATTTTGCCACCGAGCGCTGGAAAAACGAAGAAGTTCTGATGCGCAAGCTCCTGGAAGAAAAAGGCTATGAAGTCATCAGCCAGGAAGCCAACCACGATGTCAAACTCCAGAACGACCAAATTGACAACATGGTCAGCCAGGGCGTCAAGGCCCTGATTGT
>DAOUAZ010000351.1:0-4368 GCA_034432975.1 Anaerolineales bacterium
GTGCATGCCCGGATTGGCATCGACGCCACTGGCCCGTCCGACGAAGCCCGCCAAAATTAAGAAAAACCAACAGAAAATTACTGGAATGTCGAAAGAAAAGCGAGGTCACGATGAGTGAACAATACAACGCCAAAAGCAATAGCGTAACCGGAGAAGAAAGGCAAAGACAGCGCGGCCTGTGGGCTGCGGGCATCATTACGGCCATGAGCGCGGCTTTTATGGCTGTCTCGATCTATGCAGTCGTTTGGCAAGGCCGGTTCGACCTGGAAGATACCATCCTGATGCCGACCACTATCATCCTGACCATCGCCAGCCTTTTGAGTTACTTTTTGATGCGGCAAGGGCGTTACCAAACAGGAAGCGCGCTGCTGTTCATCGCCATGATGATTACACCTGTCATAGCTACGCTGGTGCTTTCCAACATCCTCCTGGTTGGTATTGCGTTTACTGTGATTTTTGCCCCGCTGATGGTTAACTGGGTTTTACCCAAGGCTTCCAGGCGATTTGCCCTGGTTACGATTGCCTTTGTAATTCTGGCATTCATTGGCATCGAATTATGGAATCCTGGTTTTCGCGGTCTTTCAGATGTGGCAGTTAATGTCACTCCAGTTGTTATTGTTCTTGCCGCTGTGGTCTTACTCGTATTCATAGTTCGTCCACTGTGGACTACAGGGAATATCCAGACCAAAATCGTTCTATGGGCAGGAACTGGTTTCTTCCTCTCATCCGCCTTAATTATCGGTTACGCAGCGTTTGCGCTGCGCAATCAGGTTAGCCGTTCCGCGGAAGAAACAGCCCAGAAAATTGCGCGCGAAAAAGCGGCTGAGATCCGAACGGTGCTCGAAAGAACCCTCGGCGCCGCGGAAACATTTACCCAATCGGTATCGGTGGTGAAAACCGAAGGCGTTCAATTAAGCCGCGCGCAGGTGAATGCAATGCTCAGGCAAGTGCTCAAGGAGAATCCACAATTCGTTGGCGTGGATGTGCTTTGGGAACCCAACGCCTTCGACCACATGGATGCGGAATTTGCCAACACGGAAGGCAGCGACGCCAACGGACGTTTCGTCCCCTATTGGACGAGGGGTCCCGGCGGAGAAATTCAGGTGGAACTGCTTCAAGATTACGACATAAGTGATTGGTATCAGTGCCCCAAGACGACCAAGGTGACATGCCTGATCGACCCCTATGTTTACCCGGTCCAGGGACAGGATGTGTGGATGACATCGGTGGTGGTGCCGTTTGTCGTCGATGGCACTTTTTATGGGATTACAGGCGTGGATACACCCGTCACCTTCCTGCAGGAAATTGCCGATGATGTGAATATATTCGATGGCAAGGGCTCTGTTGCCATTCTCAGCAACAATGGCACGATCTTGGGCATGACGGGCCAGCCTGAGTTGATCGGCCAGCCCGCCACATTGATTCATGACAATTTTTCCGAAGAAGACTATTTGATGATCAAAAATGGAGAGGAAAAACTTCAATATGACGATGACGGAATGCTGGAGGCATACGCTCCCATCCGCGTCGGGGAAACCGTCAACCCCTGGTCGGTCAACGTCATCGTTCCGAGGGAAATCATCCTCGCCGATGCGACCAGGCAAATGTGGAACATGATTGGCATTGGGGGCGGTTTGCTTGTCCTTTCACTGATTGCCTTGTTCTATGCTGCCCGGCAGATTGCCCAACCCATCCGCAGGATTACCGAGGTTGCCCTGGAGGTCACAGGCGGTAATTTGGATGTAACTGCTGACATCAAAAGCGCGGATGAAACTGGAACGCTGGCAAAAGCCTTCAACCAGATGACTGCCCAGTTGCGCGGCTTCATCGCCAGCCTGGAATCCCGTATTGCCGACCGCACCCGCAACCTGGAACTGGCGGCAGAAGTCGGACGCGCCGTATCCCAGGTGCGCGCGCTGGATGTCATGCTCAAGGATGCCGCCGAACTCATCCGCGCCCAGTTCGACCTGTACTACGTCCAGGTCTACCTGGTCAATCCCGCCCAGACCCACCTTGTACTGCAAGCCGGAACCGGTGAAGTAGGCGCTGCCTTGCTGGAACGCAAGCACCAGCTGCCCCTGAACACCGGCTCCATCAACGGGCGCGCCGCAATCGAAAAAAGACCGGAAGTGATTTCAGATACGGCATCCAGCACCGTCTTCAAGCCCAATCCCCTCCTGCCAAACACGCGTTCCGAAATGGCCGTCCCCTTGATGGTTGGCGACCGGGTGGTGGGCGTGCTGGACATGCAGAGCGACCAGGCCGGCTCCCTGAACCAGGATGTGTTGCCCGCCTTCGAGGCCCTGGCCGGGCAACTGGCTATCGCCATTCAAAATGCAAACCTCCTGGCTGAAGCCGAACAGGCCCGCGCCGAAGTGGAAAAACAGGCGCGCCGCCTGACGCGCGCCGGCTGGCAGGAATATCTCGACAGCATCCACCGGCCCGAACAGATTGGCTATGTGTTCGAGCAAAACCAGGTCATCCCGCTGGATAGCGAGACAATCCCACAGGAACAGCCCGACGCGCTGGCCGCCCCCATTTCGCTCACCGGCGAGCAGATTGGTTCCCTGGTCGTCGAAGTGGAGCAGGAGCGCCAGACCCCGCAGACGGTCGAACTGGTCAACATCGTCGCCCGCCAGGTGGCCCAGCAAATCGAAAACCTGCGCCTGCTCGAAAGCGCCGAACGTTACCGCTTCGAAGCAGAACAGGCTGCCCGCCGCCTGACCCGCGAAGGTTGGGAAGAATATTTCAGCGCTAAAGCAGGCTCGTCTCTCGGCTACCTGTACGACCTGAAAGAAGTCAAAACACTCGAATCAGAGCCTGCGCCCCTTGCCAAAGCCGGGCTGACCGTCCCCGTCCGGGTGCGCAATGAAACCATCGGCAAACTAACCGTTCTCGACCTCGATACCACCGACCCGGAAACGCTCGAACTGGTTAATACTGTCTCTGAACGGTTGAGCGAACACATCGAGAGTTTACGCCTGCTCGAAGAAACCCAGCGCGGGCAGGTCGAACTGAACAAACGCGCCCGCCAACTGGCAGCGGTTTCACAAATCAGCACCGTTTCCTCCCGCGAGTTGGATATTCAAAAAATGCTCGCCACGGTTGTGCAAATGGCCCAGCGCGAATTTGGACTGTACCATGCGCACATTTTTACCTACAACGAACACGCCGGCCACCTGGAAATTGTCGCCTGCGGCTGGAAGGAAGGCGATGAAAACGAGGGAAGCCACGAAACAACGGTCATCCCGCTCGACCAGGAACAATCGCTGGTCGCCCGCGCCGCCCGCACCCATCTCCCGGTCGTCATCAACAACGTGCGCAGTGAACCGGGCTGGCTGCCCAACCCCCTGCTGCCCGATACATACTCCGAACTGGCCGTCCCGCTGGTGATTGGTGACGAAGTCCTGGGCGTGCTGGACGTGCAGGCCGAGCGGGTGAACGCCTTCAGCCAGGAAGACATCAACATCCAGGCGACGCTGGCCTCCCAAGTCGCCACCGCCCTGCAAAACGCCCGCTCTTTTGCCCGCGCCCAGCGCCAGGCCGAGCGCGAAGCCATGCTCAACGCCATCAGCCAGAAAATCCAAAGCGCCACCTCGGTCGAGGCCGTGCTGCAAATTGCCGCCCGTGAGCTGGGCCATGCCCTCGGCGCGCCCCGTACCATTGCCCAGTTGAGCATGAAAGACAAGAATTAACCGGACAGGCCAGGAGACCACGCACCATGTCCCACAATAAACTCCACAGCCGGATTCAATCGCTGTTCGCAGACATCGAACAACTCGCATCCAACCCGCAGTTCGAAGTCGAAAAAATGCGCTGCGAGTTGGACTCCCTGCGCGCGCGCGTGACCGAACTGGAGTCTCAATTCCTGCAAAGCCAGATACAAAGCCCTGACTGCCAGGAAAAAGAACCTCCCCGGCTTGTGGAGCCTGAACCCGGCCCAGAAACAACCCAACCCGCCCAGGTTCGTTCCGCTGCTCCAATCCTCTACGAAAAAGAACAAGTTGCTTACGCCTTTACCGGGGAGCGGCTCGAACCCCTGCCCGTGCCGGAGATTACAAAGTTGGATGTGGAACAGGCCCTGCGTATCCCATTGGTGGATAGCGGTCGGCCCATCGGCGCGGTGCTGGTCGAACCCGCGCCTGAACAACAATGGGACGAGGATGAAGTCGGACTGACCGAAGCCGTCGCCCGCCAGGTCTCGCTCCAAATTCAGAACCTGCGCCTGCTTGAATCCGCCGAACGCGCCCGCGCCGAGGCCGAAGAAGCCACCCGCCGAATGGCCCGTGACAGCTGGAAGGCCTACGCCGAAAGCCGGGAGGAAGCAGCCCTGCGATTTGTCTATGACTCGAATCGGGTTCTGCCGCT
>DAOUAZ010000352.1:0-7492 GCA_034432975.1 Anaerolineales bacterium
TGGGGGTGTACTGGGGCAGGAAGGCCGCTGCCAGCGTAGGGTCGATGGTCGGGGTGGTGAGCGGCGTGGGCGTGGGAGGCGGTTCCACAATCGGCAGGTTCGGCCCCGGCGAAAGATTCACGTAAGGGCCATAGACCCACCCAACATCCCCCGGAATGCCGGGGTAACGAATCTTAATCCAATCCCCGCCAGGGGAACGCCCAATTGCCGGGGCAGTCTCTCCTACCAATAGCACGCCAACAGCAGGATAAAAATAGGTGCTTGGCCAGGAGCGAATGTTGATGGGTTCGCTATAAGTAACGGTAATCATCCGGCCTGTAGAGGTGCTGGTCACTGTTGGAACAGAGCCGGTTGGCTGCTGGGCTGCAACTTTATGAGAGGCGGGCGCGTTAAATACAAAAGTTCCTAATATACCAAGCAACAAAAGAAGGCTGAACAGCTTAATCGTAAGACGCATTTAACACCTGGTTTTCTGAAATTCAAACGAAGGCGATTATAATCTATACTATGGAACAGCGAATTTTTCATGGCGACCTGACCCCTAACGATGTAGCCAACGCGCTCATCGCTCAATTTAATCGCGGAAATTTACGCGCGCAGGCTTTCGGTGACGACCGTAGCATGAAAGTACAGATTGCCACCCGCCAGGGAGCGGCCAGCGGAGGACAGACGGCTATCACAGTGCAAGTACAGCGCACATCAGATGGCGTAATGGTAACAGTTGGACAGCAAGCCTGGATGGGCGTAGCCGCCAGCATGGGAAAAACCTTGTTCGCCACGCTCCGCAATCCATGGAGTTTGTTGGACAGGCTGGATGATATTGCCCAGGATATTGAAAATCTGCAAATAAGCGAGAATGTCTGGCAGGTTGTGGGCAAATTTGCCAAATCGCGCCGCGCCAGCACCCAAATTTCCGAACGCCTCCAGCGGGCCGTCTGTGAGTATTGCGGAACTCCGAATGCGGTTGGCGCGGGTGGCTGTATTGCCTGCGGCGCGCCGCTGGGAAACGTCCAGCCGCGCACCTGCGCCGGGTGTGGGTTTGTGGTGCTGCGAGGGGAGCGAATCTGCCCCGGCTGTGGGAAGCAAATCCCCGTATAGCAGTGATAAACTTCCGAGGCAGCCGCCCCGGAAGTTTTTTTGCGCCAAACGACCACATTGATCCAAATTGACTCGCCGAAAAAGTTGCTTAAACCATCTACTTTATGTGATAATGCAACCAACAGCAAGAACGCCCCCTGATGGGTTGCAAAATCCGGCACAAAATTCTATAATGGTCACGTATCGACGCCCCAGGAATTTAGTTTTATGGCCTTCCAATTAAGCAATATCGAAACTCGCCTGCAAAACCTGATCGAGGTGCATCTCGTCAAGTATTTGCCCGGCCCCAATTACCGAGACCGCATCTCGCGCCAATTGGCCGAAACCTTGCGCTCCAACCTGGCAACCCAGGGCCTGGACGAAAACACCAACGTCCTGCCACACCAGTTCCAGTTGGTGGTGCATCCTTCGATGATTTCCCAGTGGCAAAAAGACCCGCGCCTGGTCGAAGGCCTGACAAAAATCTTCCGCCTGGTTGCCAGCGAAATCGGGGTTCGGTTCGACGGCATCCTGACTATCGGGATGACGGGCGACCCGCTGGTGGAAATCGACGATGTGCGCGTGCGTATCGAGAAGGCAAATGCGGTGGCCGAGACACAGGACATACGCACCGGCGACGACCAGGATGCCCCGGCGCGCGCTGCTTTCCTGATTGTCGGCGGGACGAAAGTCTTCACGCTCAACCAGGCCGTCACCAACATCGGGCGGCGCCTCGATAACCACCTTGTCGTAGATGACCCGCGCGTCTCGCGCTATCACGCCCAAATCCGATATGTACGCGGACGTTTCATTATTTTCGACTTGAACTCCACCGGCGGAACGTATGTCAACGGACAGCGCATCAACCAGAGCGTCCTGTACCCGGGGGATGTGATTTCGCTGGCCGGCCTGCCCATCGTCTTCGGACAGGATAACCCGCCACCCTCGGTTCATACCGGCGAGACCGCGCCGCTCTCCTCAGCCAGCGGCGAACGCCGCACCGCCGTATTGCGAGACACCCCGACCATCAGCGAAGCCGCCCCAGAAGACGAAGACCTGTCATGAGCGCCGAGCTCCTGCTGGGCCTGCGCGTCCTGGCGGCGGCAGCCCTGTATGCCTTCATTGGATGGACTCTTTACCTGCTCTGGCGTTCGCTACAGCAAGAGACAGCCTTTCTATCTTCCCGCAAAGTCACTCCCATCAACCTGCTCATCCAGACATCCGGTGAATCGTCACAAACCCTGCGCTTCTCACAGGGGGACATCCTGATTGGACGCGACCCGGAATGCGAAGTCATCCTGGAGGATGCCGCCGCGTCGGCCCGCCATGCGCGGTTGTCTTATCATCACAACCAGTGGTGGCTCGAAGACCTGCAATCGACCAACGGCACCAAACTCAACAACGAGACTGCGCAAACAGCCACCATCGTCGTAAATGGCGATACCATCCAATGCGGACAGACGGTGCTGCTCGTCAACCTCGAATAACATGGAGAAACAACCAATGGCAGAAACCATTCACTTTGCCGTCATCGGCGGTTCGGGATTGTACGCAATGTCCTCCCTCAGCCAGGTGCAGGAACATGACCTGGAAACGCCTTTCGGGAAGCCGAGTTCCCCCATTGTGATTGGAACGCTGGAAGGGAAACGAATCGCCTTCCTGGCCCGGCATGGCATCGGTCATTTCATCTCCCCCACCGAGGTAAACTACCGGGCCAATATTTACGCGCTGAAAATGCTCGGCGCAAAACGAATTATCAGCGTCAGCGCCTGCGGTTCGCTGCGCGAAGATTACGCCCCCGGCCACATCGTCATCCCCGACCAGTTGTATGACAACACCAAGTACCGCGAACGCTCCTTCTTCGGTCAGGGACTGGTAGCGCACATCGGCGTCGCCGACCCGTTTTGCAACGGATTGAGCCAGGATGTCTACCAATCGGTGAAAGATGCCGGGGGGACTGTTCACAAGGGCGGCACCTTCATCACCATCGAAGGCCCGCGCTTCTCCACCAAAGCCGAATCCAACGTCTTCCGCTCTTGGGGCATGTCCATCATCGGCATGACCGCCTGCCCCGAAGCCTTCCTGGCGCGCGAAGCCGAGATGTGCTACGCCGCGATGGCGCACGTCACCGACTACGATGTCTGGCATGTTTCTGCCGACCCCGTGACCGTCGAAATGGTCATTCAGACCCTCAACAAAAATACCCAACTGGCCCAGGAAGCCCTGCGCTTGCTGGCAAAAAACCTGCCCGACGAGAAGTCCTGCGACTGCCACAACGCGCTGGCAACCGCGCTCATCACCAACCCGGCGGTTATCCCCTCCGAAACACAACGGAAGATTGACTTGCTGGTTGGAAAATACATCCAATAGCCCGGTTCGCTGCACGGAATACGGGATTTCGTATTCCGTTTACCGAAAACTTTGCTTCCAACTTACCTCCCCCCTGTACCCATCCAAAGCCGCCTGCTAAAGCTGGCAGCGTTCTTCCTGGCGATTAACGCCCTGGCGCTGACCATCTCTCCGCTGGCGCGGCTGCGCAGTTGGGATGTCGAACTGCGCTGGTCGCACTGGATTGGGATACTGGCCTGGATGATTGTGGTGTACCTGGCCCAGAGCCAGTTCAGCCGCCACACCCCCGACGCCGACCCCTACATCTTCCCCATCGCCGCGCTGCTGGCAGGCTGGGGATTGCTCTCCATCTGGCGGTTGAGCGAGGGTTTCGGACTGCGCCAGACCGCCTGGCTGGTCATCAGCATCATGATACTGCTGGCCGGCTTGAAATTCCCCAAAAACCTGGATATCCTGCGCCGTTATAAATACATCTTCCTGACAGGCGGCCTGCTGTTGACCGCGCTGACGCTGGTGCTGGGGTCGAACCCGGGCGGCGCCGGCCCGCGCCTTTGGCTGGGATGCTGCGGAATCTACCTGCAACCCTCCGAACCGCTCAAACTCTTTCTGGTTGTCTACCTGGCGGCCTACTTTGCGGGCAGGGATGCCGCCCACGCCCGGCTGCTGCCCTTGCTCTACCCGACCCTGTTCCTGACCGGACTGGCGCTGCTCATCCTGTTCTTCCAGCGCGACCTGGGAACAGCATCAATCTTCATTTTCCTGTACGCTGCCATCGTTTATATGGCAAGCGGCAGGCGCATCCTGCTGCTGTTTTCGCTTACCACCCTGATCGTCACCGCCCTGGCAGGCTATTTCCTGGTCGACATCATCCAGATACGCATCGACACCTGGCTCGACCCCTGGGCCGACCCCTCTGGACGTTCCTACCAGGTCGTCCAGTCCATCCTGGCCGTTGCCAACGGCGGCCTGGATGGGCGTGGACTGGGCATGGGCGTGCCCGGCCTCGTCGCAGTGGCGCATTCCGACTTCATCTTCACGACCATCGGCGAAGAATACGGCCTGATGGGTGGTATCGCGGTGTTCATCCTGTTCGCCATGCTCGTCGCGCGGGGGTTCATCATCGCCATCCGCGCCGGGAGCAACTTCCGCCGCCTGTTGGCCGCCGGGATTGCAACCTACTTTGGCGCGCAGGCCATCCTCATCATCGGGGGCAACCTGCGTCTGTTACCGCTAACCGGCGTAACCCTGCCGTTTGTGTCTTATGGCGGTTCCTCCCTGCTGACATCTTTCCTGGCGCTGCTCGTCCTAATTCAAATCAGCAACGAACTCGACGAAGAACCCGCCCCTCTGCCCCAACCCGCGCCCTACCTGCAAACCGCCGGGCTGCTCTGCCTGGGCATCGCGGCCTGCGCCCTGGCCTATGGCTGGTGGGCCGCCTGGCGGGCCGACGACCTGCTGACTCGCACTGACAACCCCCGCCGGGCAATTGCCGAGCGATTCGTGCCGCGCGGCAACCTGCTCGACCGCCGCAACCAGGCCATCACCTCCGTCCAGGGCCAGGTCGGCAGTTACCAGCGCAAATACAATATCCCGGAACTGTCCTCGGTGGCCGGGTATACCCATCCAGTCTACGGACAGGCCGGGCTGGAACGAACCCTCGACCCCTACCTGCGCGGCCTGCAAGGCATTCCCACCCTGCAAATCTGGTGGGAACATGTCTTATACGGCACGCCCCCGCCCGGCTTGAACGTGCGCCTGAGCCTCGACTTGAACATCCAGGCAACAGCGGATGGCTTGATGAAAGACAAACGCGGCGCGGTGATTTTGATGAACGCCGAAACGGGCGAAATTCTGGTCATGTCCTCGCACCCGACCTACGACGCCAACCTGCTCGACGAGACGATTTTTTCCGCCCCCAACGCCCCGCTCTTGAACCGCGCCACCCAGGGACTCTACCCGCCAGGAGACATTGTCTCACCCTTCCTGCAAGCCCAATTTGGACGGACAAACATCAGCCAGGAAGAACGACATAACCTATACGAAAAACTTGGGTTTTACGAGCAGCCCGCCCTGCATCTGCCGGCTGCCGGGAAGACGGATTTCCGTGTCTCGACGCCGCTCGACATCCGACTCAGCCCGGCGCAACTGATTCGGGCGGCTGCCGCTCTGAGCAACAAAGGAATTTGCCCGGCAGGGCAACTGGTGATGGCCGTCAACACGCCCGCGCAAGGCTGGGTCATCCTGCCCGCCCTGGGACAATCCACCCAATGCCTGGCGGCGGGAGACGTCGAGAACCTGCTCAGGGCAGAAACAGGCGCGTTCTGGTCGTACACCGGCAGCGGGGAGTCCGAATTTGACAGCGCGGCGGCCTGGTTCATGGGCGGAACGACCTCCGGTTGGCAGGGAACTCCGCTGGCGGTCGTCGTCGTCCTGGAAAACAGCAGCCGCCTCCAGGCGCGCGCCGTTGGGCTGGCGGTGCTGGAAGCGGCTATCAGATAAACCGTCCCGAAGGCTTCGGCAATAATTTCAGGCGCAACCGACAACCTTCGGGACGGCTATGAATCGTCCTACTTGGAACTGTAACCGGGACCTTTCGAGAAGTAATCGGCGTTGCGTTGGATATCGCCCGTCAGGTCAACGACTTCGCCAGCCGCGAGTTGCCTGACGCTGTCGAGGACAACGGCATCGCCGTGATGGTTGCTGCTTTCATAGTGGCCGGTAAGACCAATCTTGTTGATGAATTCACCGCCCTTGGCCGTATAAGCCGCAGGAACTTCATCCTCGGGGAAGATGGCCGCATACGGGCATTCGGGAACGCAGGCGCCGCAATCGATGCAGGTGTCGGGGTCGATGTAAAACATCGGCCATTCTTCCTGCGGGTTGCCAGGGACGATGCACTCTACCGGGCAGACTTCGACACACCCGCTATCGCGCAGGCACAGGCTGGTAATTACATGAGTCATACGAGTTCCTCCTCTGGATGTCCCGCGTTTTTGGCGGGATTTTGGCTGTAAATACGACCAGACAAATCCATTATATCAAAATCCATATCTGAAGGCGCGGATTTTTGTTTACATCCAGTAATACCCAATATAAATTCCAAAAGGAACGTCCCGAAGGTTTTCTTACAAAAAATCTGCCTTTGACGCCAACCTTCGGGACGGTTTCGCCGTGAAAGAAGGCTTGCTTGCTGCAGGCTTGTTTACTTGCCGAAGCGGCTGGCAACAGCCTCCCAGTTGACCACGTTCCACCAGGCGGCGACGTAGTCGGCGCGGCGGTTCTGGTACTTCAGGTAATAGGCATGTTCCCAGACATCGATGCCCATCAACGGCTTGAGACCATCGGTCAGCGGGTTGTCCTGGTTGGCGGTCGAAACGACAGCCAGTTTATCACCTCTTTCGACGAGCCAGGCCCAGCCGGAGCCGAAGCGCCCCATGGCGGCCTTATCGAATTCGGCCTTGAAGTTGACAAAAGAGCCGAAATCCGATTCGATGGCTTTGGCGAGCGCGCCAGCCGGTTCGCCGCCCGCGTTGGGAGCCATGATATTCCAAAATAAATCATGATTCCAGTGGCCGCCGCCATGATTGCGGACAGCAGCGCGGATGTCTTCGGGGACCTCGGCCAGTTTGGCAACCAGGGTATCCAGGCTCCAGCCGCCCAGCTCGGAGTGCTTTTCGAGCGCGGCGTTCAGGTTGGTGACATAAGCCTGGTGATGCTTGGTGTGGTGAATATTCATGGTCTGCGCGTCGATGAACGGCTCAAGGGCTTCATACGCATACGGAAGTTTGGAAAGTTCGAATGCCATCGGGTTTTCTCCTGTTTTGGTATCGCAGCGCGGAATGAATTCCGCATTACGGGTAGGGTTGACGGAACAACCGGGGTGATTTAGGATTACAGGGACATTCTAGCCGGGTGAAAACCGAAAATCAATTCCGTGATAGGGTGATTCGTATCGCCAATATGGGTGATACCCCGCCCCCGCCCTGCCTCCCCCCATTTTCGCAAAATACGCGAAAATGGGGGGAGGAGAAAAAAGGAAGCCTTTTGAACACCACGCACCGCAACC
>DAOUAZ010000353.1:0-8001 GCA_034432975.1 Anaerolineales bacterium
ACGCCTTCGGCCTCCCAACGTGCGGCCAGTACTCGCGCCTGTTCGCGCCCGACATCCGAAAGCGGGAAGTCGGCGTGACCTTGCAGGCGATTCTCGGCGTTGCCAACCGATTCGCCATGACGGAGCAGGGTGATATGGAATACAGGTTTTTCGGTCATGGCTGATTCCGCGCGGAAACATAGTAGATTGTGCCATCGGAGGCTTGATAGACAGTGTACATATCGGCAATCAGGGACAAATCTTCAGGAGCATAAAAAATATCGTAAGGTGATTGGTCAAACCAAATAACAAATCCGCTCTTCTCATAAGGCCAACCCATCATATTGGCTTTGAATTCATCTTTGGACCAACGATTGTATGTATCCGGTAATGGGCGAGCTGTCTTGCCAGTAAAAAAACCAGACAGCCGCCGGAGCATTTGTATACAGCGTTGCACCCGGCTCGTCTTCCAAGATTTTTTTGAGTTCATTCAAAACCTGAGATTCATGAAAAGCGCGCGTATTATATAAGTTATAAGAGTATTCTCCATGCTGATGCGAGAGGGTTGTGTACTTCCAAACCCCATACACTGGATAAACCATAAAAATCGAAAAGATGACCAGGGCAAGCGCTGTGAAAACTTTTGAGGCCGGGTCGAAGTGAAAAAGAAGCAACTTTTCGATTGTCAAACCAATCATTACAAGAACAGGTATCAATATCACTACCTGGTAGCGGTCTGAAACAACGAAATTTTGGTCATAAAAATCGACCGTGTAAAGAAGCACCGCAAAATACACGAACGAGAAAACGACAAGGGGCCAAACCGCAGGCCGCAGAAAACTCTTGAACCAGAGCGTTCGTGCTTTTTTGCCACTTACTATCAGCAAAACAATAAAAAGGAGCGGAAAAACAATCCAATGATGAGGAAAGAGACGCTGAGCAGAATAATAGGGATAAAACCAATCCAATATCTTACTGGTTGAATCAACAAAATTTTTCCAAGGGAGCATGTCTTCGTAAGAGCGGGGGCCAAACACCGTGCCATACAACAAATAATTGTGACCTAATAGCCAAACCACGAGCGGCAAAACTGCCAACGCAGCGAAAAGAGTTGCTAACCATACGCCGCGCCAAAAATTGTTCTTGTGCGCAAACAAAATTCCGAGCGCGCCAACGGGAATCAAAACCACGCCGAGCAATCGCTGGAGCGTGCACAGCGCAACAATCAAAACCAGTCCGGTAAACCCTGTCATGGATTTCCTGTCCCAATCATGCAAAACCAGGAAGAAAGACAGAACCAAAGTAATGAACAATGGGTCAGAGGCAATGTTGGCTGCAATTTTTATCAATGGCAATGAGAACGCAACGAAAACGGTAAATAGATAAGCCAGAATTCTCTTTTCCAGAAAGACTCTTTCAAAGATGAGTCCTGCCAGCCAAACATTCATACCCCCCAACAATATGTTCAGTAACCATCCAACCTGAAACGCATCCAGTCTCGTTACCCAGGCTAAAAAAGCCAGCAAAACTGGATAGAGTGGCGGCCACCATACAAAGGGGCTGTCGACAAGGTCAAAAAAACCTTTTCCACCCAACAAGCTGACGCTCACAGATAGATTACGAACCGCATCTGAAGAAAGTCCAGCCCCCCAGGGCCAAGTGGCATAAAACGCCAAACCCGCGCTTAATAAAGAAAAAAAGAGCAAAACTAACCGGTATTTTCCCGTTGAATTAAAGCGCATCCTATAACTCCTGAATAAAATCCAAACGCCGACCTTCAAACCCAATTCTAATTATTTTTTCGTTCCTTGATCAAATACACCGGCCTGCCCTTGACTTGCTGGAAGATATAGCCAACGTACACGCCGATGAAACCGAGCAGAATCATGATGATTCCGCTGGCAATCAGCAGGATAGCCATCAACGAACTCCATCCGGGCGCAATATAGACATTTTCCGGTTTGGTAATAAAAATGAACAAAACATAGATGATTTGGGCCGCCGCCAGGAGCAGGAACAGCCCGCCGACACTCAGGCCGATATAAAGCGGCATGAGTGAAAATGAGAAAATCGCATCGGAGGCCAGGCGCAGCATCTTGCCAAATGAATATTTCGACTTCCCGGCCATCCGCTTTTGCTCGTGGTAGGGCAAAATGACGGATTTATAGCCCATCCAGGCAACCATGCCTCGTAAGAATCGATGATATTCGGGCATCGATTGGAGCGCATCGAGGGCCTGGCGCGAGAGCGCGCGGAAATCCGCCGCGCCCGGCTGGACATGCGTGCCGCTGATTTTATTAATCAGCCAGTAGAAACCCTCGGAGGTGACTTTCTTGAACGAAAAGCCGCCATCTTCCTCGATGCGCTGGGCCTGGACGATGTCGTAGCCCTGCTCGATGAGTTGAATCATCTGCGGAATCATCTCTGGCGGATGCTGACCGTCGCCGTCCAGCGAGATTATCACATCCCCTTTAGCATGGTCCAGCCCGGCGGTCAGGGCTGCCTGGTGTCCGAAATTGCGGCTCAGGCTGAGAATCCGAACCCGCTCATCCTGCGCGGCGAGGCGTTCCAGCGAGGCATCCGTCCCGTCGGTCGAGCCATCGTCCACATAATAAATCCGAAAACGATGCGGCAGGGCATCAAGCACCGCCGCAATTTTGGCGTGGGTGGTTTCAATCACCCCGGCTTCGTTGAAAACAGGGACGACAAGAGCAATGTCGGTCATGGAATCACCGGGCAGATATGCAATTGCTGGCGCATTTCCTGAAGGGTATCGGGCGAAATCCCTGGAACGCGATTCCACAGAGCGCACAAGGCCGGGCGCAAGAGGGGCGCGTTTTCGGCTACCTGGCGGGTAAGAATCCGCGCGTCTTTGATACGTCCCAGGCGGGCATAAGCCTCGATAAACGGTAAATATTCGTAGGAATCATCGGGCAGCATAGGAATGGCAAAGGCTGCATCACCCAGGCGGGCAACCTGCGCCCAATCACCTTGCTGGCGGGCCAGGTCGGCTTTCAGATAAGTGTAACACCAACCACGCATTGGTTCGGGGCCGAGAAAATCGGGAACCGCCGCCGGGAAAACGCCGCCTGTTGTGAGTAACGGGTTAGAGAGTGGAGCCGCCTGACGGGTCAGGTCGGGTAGAAAAAGCGGTTCAAGCGCGGAAAGCGCTCTCACGGTAGACGAGTTTGGCAGGCTGAGCAGCACTTCGTCATATCGCGGGTCAAAAATATGCAGACAGGCCGGAGGCGCAAAGCGCGTCACTAAAAATGGGCTCTCGCCAACTCGAGTATTCTCCGAAAATTCACCGGCCAGACGAACCGAGATAAATGAATAAGAGTTGAGAGCCGGCAAAGCGGTATTTGCCGGAAGATACATCCAGTTCAGGAGGGCGGCCAGGGCCTCGTCGTCGTTGTAGCGAAAAGTGTCTGCATCTTCAGATACCATTACCGCGCCATTCACCAAGCCAGGAATGCGCCAGGCTGCTTGCCACGCAAAGTTTTTTTGTACTTTCCAATCGTCGCTGTATCCCTTAAGAACTTGAACCTGGTAGCCTGCCGCTAGCGCAACCAGCAGCCCGGCTGCCAACGCGCGCTGGCCCTCATTCCGAATCAGCCAGAGCAGGCCGGAGAGGAGAAGCCCAACCAGCGGCATATACGCCAGCGTAAAACGGTCTTCGGGAAATGTGACTCGAATAATCAGCCCCGCAGCAAAAAAGGGCAGCCCGGCCAGGAGCATCCCGCCCAGGCCGGCCAACACCCAGTCGAATGGACGCGATTCTGGCGAGGACAGGCGCGGCAGCAGGAACAACATCCCGCTCAGGGAAAATAAAATCACGACCAGGTAGACCAGGCTGAGCGACAATCCCCACTCATTCAGCGGTGGCAGGGAAATGACCTGGAGCCAGGCATCCCAGTTGACCTGCTTGAAGGCATCAAACGTCGAAACAGCAAGATTCGCCAGGGTCTCGAACGGCGATTGCTCTATCCGGGAAAGAACGACGGGGGAATAGAGGGACTTCCCGAAAAGGAAAAGGCGCCAGTACACGTACACTACCAGTACCAGGGCATACGGTATCTCGTACAGGAACGTCTTTTTGAGCCGTTCCCGCCAGGACGAGGTCTGGCGGGAAAAGACCAGCAGCAGGAGCAGCGGGCGCATCAGTTCCAGGCCAACCAGGTATTCCATCGAAACCAGGTGCAGGCCAGAAAGGGACAAAGAAGCCAAAAATAATCCCCAAACGACCTTGTCGCGTTTAATGGATTGAACCATCCAGCCCAGCGAGAAGAAGAAAACGGACTCGAACACCCAAAAAAAATAATAGGTCATCGCCAGGGGCTGTTGGGTATAGCCGGGATAGACGAGCAGCACCGCGGAAGCAAAAAACGCTTCGCCGCGCCGTTCAGGCCAGAGCAGGCATAAGAGCGACCAGAACGAAAACGCGGCCAGCCAGCGCGTGAACAATCTGAAAACTTGCCAGGCCAGCGGATTGACTCCGAAAATCAACGTCAAGGGCGCTTCTATCCAGCCGCGTATAGGACTGGTGACGTTGAATAGTTCAATCAATCCCTGCGCGCCAATATGAGTTCGTATCCAGGCAAAGGGCCAATCATCCCAATAAAAACCCAATTGAGACAAAAATGGCCCATAGACAACCGCTGCCAGCGCCAGGAGCGCCAACGGGGAAGCCCAGAGAGGTAGTTTGTTGGGTGTGAAGATGCGCATTTTTTTACGCGAGAATCACATCTCGCGCCACAATTTACCGTTTGGCGTAATTTTTCTCCAGCCAGGCGGCATAGCCATCCTGACCCAGGACCGATTTGACCCAGTCGGGATTATCCAGGTACCACTGCACGGTGGCGCGCAGGCCGCTTTCGATATCGTGACGCGGCATCCAGCCCAGTTCGGCGCGGATTTTGGTGATGTCCATTGCGTAGCGGCGGTCGTGGCCGGGGCGGTCTTGCACATGCGTCATCAGGTTGGCGTGCGGCGCGCCAGACGGACGCAATTCATCCAAAATCGAGCAAATTTCGCGTACCAGGTCGATGTTGTAGGGTTGGTTGCCGCCGCCGACGTTGTAGGTTTCGCCCAGTTTGCCATGTTTGACCACCAGGTAAATCGCCTCGCAATGGTCTTCCACATACAACCAATCGCGGATTTGCCTGCCGTCGCCGTAAATCGGCAGCGGCTTGCTCTGCACGGCGTTCATCACCATCAGTGGAATCAGTTTTTCGGGGAACTGGAACGGTCCGTAATTGTTGGAGCAATTGGTCATCGTGACCGGCAGGCCGTAGGTGTGGAAATAAGCCCGCACAAGATGGTCGGAGGCGGCTTTACTGGCTGAATAAGGAGAACGCGGGTCGTAGGGCGTTATCTCGCTGAAAGCCGGGTCATCGGGAGCCAGCGACCCGAAAACTTCATCAGTAGAAACGTGATGGAACCTGCGCCCCTTGAAGCCGCCGCTCTCCTTCCAGACGGTTTTTGCGGCGTCGAGCAGGGTGAACGTGCCGACGATGTTGGTCTGCACGAAAGCGGCCGGGCCGTGAATCGAACGATCGACATGTGATTCGGCGGCGAAATGCACCACCGTGTCGATATCCTGTTCGCGCATCAGGCGCATCACCAGGTCGTTGTCGCAAATGTCACCGCTGATAAAAGTGTGGCGCGAGTCATCGGGCAGGTTCTTGAGATTTTCGAGCGAACCGGCGTAGGTCAACGCATCGAGGTTGGTTACATGCGCCTGCGATTCAGCCTGGAGCAGGTAGCGAACGAAATTGGCGCCGATGAAGCCTGCGCCGCCAGTAACAAGGACGTTTCTCATGGGCATCTCCATAAATTCAAGGGCTTGAGCAGGAAAGTTCCTGTTTCAGCTGTTCAAAAGCGGGTTTCATCGCAACACTCGCGCCCGTTTCTCCCAAAACCCGCTGCCAGGTATCACAGACGGTCGGTTTCATGCTCGGCGGGAATTTGGCGGCCAGCGCAGAAAGTTTCAAGGCTTGCTCCGGTTGGCCGGTGTAGAGATAGGCTTCCAGGAACGGAAGGTACTCGAAATTATCGTTGGGAGCCAGGTTGCTTCTTCCAGATTCCTTCCACAAGCGAATGACTTCCTCCCAGGCATCCTCCTGGCGAGCCAGGTCGGCGCGCTGGTAAAGGGTGCACCAATCCCCCACAGGCTGGATGCCGATTTCATCACGCAAGAAACGACTGGAGTCGTTTTCGCTTTGAACCCGGTCGATGGCAGAAAGCGCGCTGATACTCCGCAAACGCAGTGGGAGCGTCCGCGCAACGGAATCCTGTGGGCGAACGATGTGCAGGCACTGCCCTGCATCCGGCTCGAAGGTGAAAAGCACAATTTCGTGGCTGTTCCCCTTAAATACCATCGAACGGTGGCGGGTAAAGAGCGTCATACCCTGCACAAATTCCTCGTAATCGCGGCTGAAGTTGGTTGTCATTCCGTAAAACCAGTAGCGCATTCGCCCTTGCTCCTCGGCACCTGGGCGGGCATAGATGGTGTTGATGGCATAGGCGGTCGGGTAATCCCCCATCAACGAAAGGACTTCGCCCTCGGCCACCAGTGCGGTGTTGGGGGACATCTCAGGAATGCGCACGGCTAGCTGACGATAAAACTTGACCTGTTTTTCCCAGGCGTAACGAAAATCGTTGGTATAACGGAAGTGCCAGCCCGCTGAAAGACCAACGAAGGCCGCCATAAGGATTGTGCGCGCCCGCGCTGACGAAATAAGCAATTCGAGCAGGGCTACGACCATCATTGACGCGCCCAACATGGAGGCCATCCCAAAACGGCTGTTCCAGAGCGGGTTTTTGGCGTTCAGGTATAAACCGCCCACATAAGGCGGAATCAGGCCAAAAACGACGATGACGAACCCCAAAAAGAGCGCTTGGAGCGGCCAGTTAATGCGCGGCGCAGGGGATGATTCAGGAAACGCTTGCTGATTCAGGTAGTAAAAAGCGCTTCCGCCGGAGAGCAGCGCGAGAAGCAGGGCAAACTGGTTAATGCGCGCCGTCAAATCGAGCCAGTTTGGTTCGAGTAGTTTATACCAGGACGAAATGACAATCAAAACCGTATCGGGAATCAGGTTGGAGACTATCAGCCACAGGCCGGCCAGCGGGTTGCTGAGCAGGGTCTCGACCAGCACCGGCTGGTTGCGGTTCTCGATTGGCACTTCGTAGACGAAGAATCGCCAGTAAATGTAAACGCCCAGGGCCAGCAGATAGGGCAGCCAATAACGCAATGAGAGCAGCAGACGGTCTTTGAACCGTAAATCGCGCCCAGATAACGCAAACCACAGGATGACCGGGCGGGCAAACTCCAATCCGGCGAAGTATTCCCCCGAAAGGATGTTGACCGCCCCAGCCAGGACGGAAAGACCGGTATAGAGCCAGTAACGGTCAGTGCGCTGGACAGATAAAATCATCCAGTAAAGCGACAGTCCCAGGAACAAATAGGCCACCCAAACCTGCGAAAACGTGACCGCCATCGGCTGGAGGCTGAAAAACGGGTGCAGGGCAAACACCAAGGCAGAGAAAAATGTCTGGCGCGGGTGGGCCGGCCACAAGCGGCGCAGGATGAGCCAGAATACCACCACCGTCAGCCAGCGGCTGATGAGCGAGGCAATATGCCAGTTGAGCGGGGCATAGCCAAGCAGGGCAAATTGCAGGTTGTTCAGGTAACTGGCAAACGGCGTACCGTCGTAATACATGAACTCCCAAATGCCCTCCGGCCCCAGGGCATAGTGGTTATAGACGAACAGCCAATCGTCCTGGTAAAACCCCAGGGTCGGGATGAGCAGCCCAAATGCCAGCACCAGCGCGGCCAGGAAAGCCAGCGGAATGCTCCATTCCCTCGTTCCTCGGGACAAGTCCGGGAAGCGAACATCGAAAAACCGGGCAAATCTCTCGCGCATTCTCATCCTAAAACTTGAACTCATGAACCGCCGCAATCACCAGTTCCTGGTCGCTTGGGGTCAGGTCGTTGTAGAAGGGCAGGCGTACCAGGCGGTC
>DAOUAZ010000354.1:0-27510 GCA_034432975.1 Anaerolineales bacterium
AGGTCTCTGTGGGCGGCGGAAGGGTGGGGGAGGGCGTCAGGCTCGCCGTTTCAGTGGGCAATGGCGGGGCGAGGGCAATACTGGTTCGGGAAGGCGCGACAGTGGCCGCCGGCGTTGGGGAGGATGCTGCGCGGCTGCCGAAAATTTGCCAGCCCGCCAGGGACAGGACAGCCGTAATCAGGAGCAGCAAGACCGCCAGCCAGGGGCGCGAGAGGGTGAATCCCTTTTCGGGAGAGGCGGTATTGTATGGGGTGACACGCCTGGTAACGGGAATCGTATATTCCGGGTCTTGCGGAACGCCATCCGGGAAGAGTTTGGCGAGGTCGGCTATCATCTCTGAAGCCCTGGCATAGCGCAAGGCGCGGTTTTTCGCCATCGCTTTTTCCAGTACGTTTTCGATTCCGGCCGGCAAGTTGGGGTTGATGTCGAGAATGTGTGGGATTGGCTCGCTGGTATGCTTGACAACCATGGCAAGCGGCGTGGTGGCTTCATAGGGCAGTTTACCGCTCAACATTTCGAATAAAATGATGCCTAGAGAATAAATGTCGCTGCGCCCATCGACAGCTTCCCCCATGGCCTGCTCAGGACTCATATAAGAAGGAGTACCAATAATACCCGATGAGGTCAACTTGGTTTGCCCCGAAGCCAGTTTGGCAATCCCAAAATCGGAAATAAAGGCATTGCCATCGTCATCGAACAGGATGTTGCCCGGTTTCAGGTCGCGGTGGATGACCCCCCTGGCATGGGCATAATCGAGCGCGCCAGCAATGCGCTGGATGATGCGAATCGATTCTCCCAGGGGCAGTGTAGCCGTCATGCGGTCCGAGAGCGAACCGCCGGTCATGTAACGCATGACGTAAAACATCTGGTCGTTGTCTTTGCCAACGTCATGCACCGGCACAATGGCCGGGTGTTCGAGCCTGGCGATGATTTTGGTCTCGCGCTCGAAGCGTTCGCGCACCTGGGCGTCATCGAGCAGGTCACGTTTGAGGAGTTTGAGCGCCACTTCGCGCTCGAAAAGCGGGTCATACGCAAGATAGACTGTTGCCATCCCCCCACGGCCCAGTTCTTTCCTGATTTCGTACCGGCTGAATTTCTCTGCTTGCATGGCGTCAAGTATAACGATTGAAACGTTGGGTGAAAAGTGCATTTTTATTGCAGAATGTTTTTGGTTGTTCCCGCCTGGCGAGGAGACCAGACACCCCACATCTTCGAATTTCTTAACATTTTACCACTGCGCGGCGCGCGGCTGGGCTGCTGTTCGAAAACCGAAACGAAAAAGTGTTGAATTGCACAAAACTTACTTTTATGGTAGATTATTAGAAATTTTGTCCGTCTTATTGTGGAGGCTCTGCATGATGAACGCTGCCAAGGTCCCAGATATTATCGTGAGTCGTTTACCGGTGTACCTGCGCGCGCTGCAACGGCTGGCCGATGCCGGGCTGACTACCACTTCCTCACAGGAGTTGGGAGAAAAGGTCGGGATATCCGCGGCGCAAATCCGCAAAGACCTGTCGCAATTCGGCGAGTTTGGCAAACAAGGCACGGGCTATTACATCCCATACCTGATTGAACGCCTGAGTAAAATCCTGAAGGTCGAGCAGGTTTGGGATTTGGCGGTGATTGGCATGGGCGAAATTGGTCATGCGGTGGTGCGTTACCAGGGATTTGGCAATCGCGGCTTCCGCGTGGCAATGTGTTTCGATAACGACCAGGACAAGGTGGGCAAGCAGGTCTGCGCGGACGTCCCGAATTGTTCATTTGTCATTCGAGATGCCAGGAATATGGTTCATGATATTCGGGAGGCAAACATCAAGCTTGCCATGCTTTGTACTCCGGCGTCGGTGGCGCAGGATGTGGCTGATGAATTGGTGGAAGCGGGCGTTCGCGGCATCCTGAATTATGCGCCCTTGCGCCTGCTTGTGCCTGCCGGGGTAAAAGTCCAGCACATCGACCCGGCAATTTACCTGCAACGGATGACGTATTACATCGAACCGTAAAGTGTCCCCTTTTTTGGCGCATCTCCCCCGTTTTCTAAAACCTGGAAAATGGGGGAGATGTTGTCCTGCCAGCCTGGAAAAAACACCCATCTTGTCAAACGTTGGGAGACTTTCGACTTCACTCCGTTATCCCCTTTGACATTCTGAAGACGTGCGGCTAAAATGATAACGGCGTTTCGTTTGCCCATCTGGCGTGTTGCTTCAAGGAGTCGCGTGTGAGCACCAAATGGCCCGAAAAATATGTAATCGGCCTGACCGGCAATATTGCGACAGGCAAAAGTGTCGTGCGAAAGATGCTCGAACACCTGGGCGCGTACGGCATCGATGCAGATGCGCTCTCTCATCGCGCCACCGCAAAAGGCGCGCCGGGCTACCAGGCAACGGTCGATGCCTTTGGCAAGTGGATTCTCGCGTCTGATGGGCAAATCGACCGCGTCAAATTGGGACGGCTGGTGTTCAACGACGCGGAAGCAATGGCGCGGCTCGAAGACATTGTTCATCCCCTGGTGTCGCAGGCGATTGATATCATGGTCAAACGCGCTCCGCAGAAGGTCATTGTCATCGAAGCCATCAAACTGTTGGAGAGCGAACTGCGCAACGTCTGTGACACGGTTTGGGTCGTCAACGTGCCAGAAGAGATGCAAATCAAACGCCTGATGGAAAAGCGCGGCATGAGCCGGGACGAGGCTGCCCAGCGCATCCATTTCCAGAGCGCCCAGCACCAAAAACTGGCGGCCGCCAATGTGGTCATCCAAAACACGGGCAGCTTCGAGCAAACCTGGCAGCATGTCACCGCCGCGTGGAAGAAAACCAACCCACAGACTGATACCCTGCAAATCGCCGCGAAGCAGGCGGAAGGGGAATTTGTCGTCGCGCGCGGCCGCCCGCGAGACTCGGCGGTGATTGCCGAATTGGTCACACGCCTGAGCGGCGGGGCGAAGTCTATGTCGCAGGACGATGTCATGGCCGCTTTTGGCGAAAAAGCCTTCCTGCTTTTACAACTCGACGGCCAAAACGTAGGCGTGGCCGGCTGGCAGGTGGAAAACCTGGTGGCGCGCACGACGGAATTCTTCATCGACCCGTCTGTTCCGGCGGAAGCGGGTCTAAAAACTTTAATGGATGAAGTGGAGCGCGCTTCGGGTGAACTCCAATGCGAGGCTTCGCTGCTCTTCCTGCCGCCCAACCTGGCGGCCTTACAGGGAACCTGGAAACAACTGGGCTATGAGCCGCGCTCGCCGCAATCGCTGGGCGTGCAAGCCTGGAGCGATGCGGCCATTGAATCGGCCCAGCCCAGCACCACGCTATTCTTCAAACAACTGCGGCAAGACCGTGTCCTGCGGCCTATTTGACCCAGGCCGGCGGGACAACAGGTAACCAGGGACCCGGTAAGCAGGCCAAAACCCTGTTTACTTGCCATTGACTGGTTATCGTGACCGAACTCCTCAACGACCTTTTTTTCATCTTCCAACGCCTGAACTGGCTGAGCGTCATCGATATTTTGCTGGTGGCGCTGGCCTTTTTTTTGCTCCTCTACCTGGTGCGCGATACCCAGGCAATGGTATTGCTGCGCGGGGCGATTTCCCTGGTTGTTTTGCTGGCCCTGCTGACCGGCGTGGTCGAACTCCCGGCTTTTTCCTGGCTGGTGCGCACCACGCTCCCCGCGTTGCTGCTCGCCATTCCGGTCATTTTTGCCCCGGAAATTCGGCGCGGGCTGGAGCGGATTGGGCGCGCCGGGACCTATATCCCCGGCAAATCTGAAAGGGAAGACCGCGACATCCAGGCTGCCATCCAGTCCATTGTCAGCGCCTGCGCGCGGCTCTCGGCCCGCCAGCACGGCGCATTGATAGTGTTGCAGCGGCTGGATAATCTGGATGAATATGTCCGTACTGGCGTGAGCACGGATGCCCGCCTGACCCCTGAACTCCTTTTGCAGGTCTTTTACCCCAACACGCCCCTGCATGATGGCGCGGTCATTGCTCATAAGGCGCGCATTATCGCCGCAGCCTGCGTCATGCCGCTCTCGGCCAGCGGCATCCTGGCGCGTTCGCCCGAACGCCAGATGGGGCTGCGCCATCGCGCCGCGCTCGGCATTTCGGAAGTCTCTGATGCAATTGCAGTGGTCGTTTCGGAGGAGACCGGTTCCATCTCGATTGCCCACGCGGGCCGCATGATTCGGCGGCTCGACCCCGACCGGCTGGAAAACATCCTGGGCGCTTTTTACCGTCCCGAACAACGGCGCAAGGGCTTTTTCCAGCGGCACTTCCCCTACTTGTTTCGCTCGGAAGAGTGAAAACTGGATGGTGATAGTCATTTTGAGAAGCGACTGTCACCCCGCCCGCGAAGTCGAAGAATATGCTTAACTGGCTTATCAGTAACCTGAAAACATTCCTGCTGGCCTGCATCATGGCCGTTGCGGTTTGGGTTTCGGCTGTCACCGCCGCAGACCCTGACGAGGTGCGTGTTTACCCGCGCGCCATCCCGTTGGAAGTATTGGGGCAAGACCCGCGCCTGGTGATTGTGGGCAGCCTGCCGGAACGGGTCAACGTCACCATGCGCGCCCCGCGCTCCACCTGGGAGCAGTTGACCTCCACTGATGGGCAGGTACGCGCCTTAATTGACCTTTCGGGCCTGGAAGCGGGCGAACATCGCCTGGAGGTGAAGTTGCAAGTCATTACCCAACCGGTGCGCGTGGTTTCTATTACGCCGCAAATGCTGGATGTGAACCTGGAATTGCTCGCCACAAAAGTCCTGCCCATCCATCTTTCCGTTCGGGGTGAACCGGCGATTGGTTACGAGGCCGGAGCGGTGCGCATTACGCCGCCTGAAGTGACCCTCTCTGGCCCGCAATCCAGGGTGGAGCAGGTCATCGATGTGCGCTCTGACTTGAGCATTGCCGGGGTGCGCCAGGATGTCCAAAATACCCTGACCCTGCGCCTGCTCGATGCCAACGGGCTGCCTGTCAATGGCTTGACCGTCAGACCCGAATCGGCCCAGGCCTTTATCCCAATTACGCAGCAGGGCGGCTACCGGGATATTGCCGTCAAGGTCAACGTGCGCGGACAGGTGGCGGCAGGCTATCGCCTGACCACTGTCTCGGTCTTCCCTCCGGTGCTGACGGTGTATTCCCAGAACCCGGCCCTGGTCAAGGACCTGCCCGGCTTTGTCGAAACCGAACCACTCAACCTGAACGGCGCTTCACAGGACATCGACACCCGCCTGCCGCTGGTCCTGCCGCGCGGTGTTTCGATTGTTGGCGAACAGACGGTGCGGGTGCAGGTCGGCATCGACACCATCGAGGGCAGCCTGAGCCTGAACGATGTCGTTATCACGGTCGTGGGGCTGGCGCCCGGCCTGGAAGCAGTCATCTCTCCTGAGCGGTTGGATGTCATCTTGACCGGGCCGCTGCCCCTGCTCGATAAGCTGACCGCTGGCGATGTGCGCTTCTTCGTTGATTTGACCGGCCTGCCCATCGGCGCGCACCAGGTTGTACCGCAGGCTGAAATTTTCATCACCGATATCGAAGTACAATCGCTGAATCCTGCAACCGTAGAAGTCATTATTCGCGCGGCGCAAACCCCTGCTCCCAATTCTTCGCCTTAGGAAACCATGTCGAAACCTGTTGTTGCACTGGTCGGACGCCCCAACGTGGGCAAAAGTACGCTCTTCAACCGCCTGGCCGGGGAACGCCTGGCAATTGTGGATGATACCCCCGGCACCACCCGTGACCGCATCTTTGCCGATTCGGAATGGAACGGCGTTCCGTTTACAATTGTGGATACCGGCGGAATCGACCCCTCGCACGGAGGCCGGACCCCGCTCTCGATTGGTTCCGCTGATTTCATCGAACAGATTCGAGTCCAGGCTGGGGTCGCCATCCGTGATGCAGATGTAGTCTTGCTGCTGGTCGATGGCGAAAGCGGCCCCACCCCCGCCGACCAGGAAGTTGCGCAAATTCTGCGCCGCAGCCAGAAAACGGTCGATGGACAGCCTGCCCCGCCAGTCTTCCTGGTCGTAAACAAATGCGAGAGCGCAAGAACACGCCAGGAAGCGGTGGCCTTCTACGAGTTGGGGCTGGGCGACCCGATTGCCGTCTCGGCCATTCATGGCACGGACGTGGGCGACTTGCTCGACGAAGTGGTCAAAGCATTTCCACGCCAGGGCGAGGAAATCGAAGACGAATCGGTCAAAATTGCCATTGTGGGCAAGCCCAACGCCGGGAAATCGAGCCTGCTCAACCGGCTGGTGGGACACGAGCGGGCGATTGTCAGCCCGATTGCCGGGACGACGCGCGACGCGGTCGATACGAAAATCGAATTCAACGGCATCCAAATCACGCTCATCGACACGGCTGGAATCCGGCGGCGCGGGAAAATCGAGCGGGGCGTGGAACAGTACAGCGTGCTGCGTTCGTTCAAAGCCATCGAGCGCGCTGACGTGGTCCTGCTGATGATTGACGCGCTGGAAGGCATCAGTTCGCAAGATGCGCACATCGCCGGGTACATCCTGGATGAGTGGAAGAGCTGCGTGGTGTTGGTCAACAAGTGGGACGCGCTGGAAAAAGACACATACACGATGGAAAACTACACCCAGGTCGTGCGCCGCGAACTGAATTTCATGGACTACGTGCCGCTCCTTTTTATCTCCGCCAAAACCGGGCAGCGCGTCGACCAGGCGTTGCCGATGGCCCTGCGGGTGCAGGAGGAACGCCTGGCGCGCTTGAGCACCTCGAAAATCAATGACATCATCCAAAAAGCGGTGGATTACCAGCCGCCGCCCTCGCACGCCGGCCGCCAACTGAAAATTTACTACGGCACGCAGGTGCGCTCCGACCCGCCGACCTTCGTCTTGTTCGTCAACGACCCCACGCTGCTGCATTTTTCGTACTTGCGCTTCCTCGAAAACCGCATCCGCGCCGAATATGGTTTCCTGGGCACCCCCATCAAACTGGCGGCCAAGGGGCATAAGGATAAGTAACCCGTGTTCTGAGGCAAAGGCTGGCATGGGATAAAACTGAAACCGATTGGGCGTGGTTCATTTACTCATACTTCAACGCCGCCACCGGCACCATGGTTGCCGCGCGCAGGGCCGGGTACAGGCCAGAAATCAACCCGATGAAAGTCGCAAACGCCAGGGCAAAGGCCGGCAGCCAGAACGGGGTATAGACCGCCACGCTGGGCGGCATCCCGCCCTGTTGCGCCGTCTGGCTGGCGAGGTAGACAATCGCCACCACGTTGATGCCCTGTCCGGCCAGCCACCCGATAGTGACCCCTCCCAATCCACCCACAAAACCAATCCCCGCCGCTTCCCCCAGGAAAATTGCCAGCACATCCCGGTTGGTCGCGCCGATGGCCTTCATCAGGCCGATTTCGCGGGTGCGTTCCAAAATCGCCATGGCCATCGTGTTGGCAATCCCAATCGCAGCCACCAGCAGGGCAATTGCGCCCACCCCGCCAAAGATGACCTGTAAAATCATGTAGAAGTTGTTGATGCCTTGCAGGTATGCTTGCGGCGTGTAGGCCTGGAAGCCGATTTCGGTGATTTGCTTACTAACGTTGACCGCGTTTTCGACCTGGTCGACAACCACCACAACCTGGCCGTAGCCGTCCTTGTTGTAATTGATGCGGCGGCCCATCGCCCACTCATTGTAGGACTTGGCTTCATCCAGGCGCATATACATCGACCAATCGGATTCTCCGCGCGTCTCATTCAGCACCCCAACCACTTTGAACATGACCGATTTGCGGATTTCCTTGCCCTCATTATCCCATTTGATGAAAATGAATTGGATAGTCTGCCCGTACAGGTCGGGCGGCGGGGGCGGTTCCTGACCGGGCCGCAGGCGGGGGTTATAGAAATTGTTTGCCACCATCGGGCCAATCACAATCGCGCCGCGCTGTAATTTGGCTTCGCCCTGGCGGGCTTCCAGTCCCAACTCTGACAGGTCGTCGGTGCCGCTGGCGATGATGTTGGAATAGCCATCCAGTCTATTGAAGCGCAGCATGGCATTTGCCATCATATAATCGCGAGGGATGACCTTTGCCACGCCGGGGATGGAGCGGATTTCATCCAGCGCCTTGAGGGTCAGCAATTTGGTTTCCGTTTGCCCGCCGCCTCCTGGTTTGGGGAAAGGGCCGCCTTCGCCTCCACCATAGGTAGGATACACCTGAATCTGGCGCAGGTCGCCGATACCATACAACTGCTCGTTGGCATTTTTCTGCAAGCCAATCGCCAGCGAGACGAGAATCACGACCGCCGCCGTGCCAATCACCACGCCAATGGCGGTTAACGCCACGCGCGCTTTGCGGCGGTTCAGGTTGCCAAAAATCAGCCGAAGCAGGTCGAGCGTTTTCATCCGCCTTTGAAGCCTCCACCCGGCGCGGGCAGGGGTTCTTTCATCGGCGGCTGGAGGGGCTGCTGCTGTGGAACGCCGCTATCCAACCCGAACAGCCCCAGAATGAAGCGCCAGGCTTTTTGCCAGAGGGTTTCCTCCGCGCCCGGCAGGGGGAACTCGCCGCCGTTGGGCAGGTTGGGGTCGGGAGTTGGTTCCAGCGGCATTTCCATCACATCCAGCGTCATGGTTTTGACAATGCTTCGAGACTGGTTGAAGTCGTCGGTGTAGTCGATGGTCACAGTCAGTTCGAGCGCGCCGGGAGTATCGGGGATGACGGTTGAGTCGAAGGTAAAAAACCCGCCCGCCTCGATGTTTCCGACCAGGGTGGAATCGTTTTCGATGAATCCGTTGTTCGTTGTCATCTTCATGCTGCCCAGCACGGCAGATTTTTTGCCCAGGTTGGTAATCTGAATGGGAAGCGGGTTGGGCATGCCCGCCGTCAGGCTGAAGACCGGCTGATAAAAACTCAACTCCACGACCGGCAATTGATACACCAGCAGGGTGATGACCTGCTCATCATTGATAACGTTGTTTTTGCTATCGGTATACGAGAGCGTAATTTTGAGCGGGTACGCGCCCGGATTGGTGGAGACGTTGACGATGAGCTTTTGTTCAGCATTGAGCGTGCCGCCGCTGGGGATATCGCCAAGCGATTGGACATTGGAAGACCCGACCGGCGCAAAGTTGCTGAATTCGCCGCTGCCGCCCGAAACGCCGCCCGGCTGGGGCGTGCCGACGCTGCCAGAACCGGTCGAGCCGCCGCCGATAATCATGGTCACGCCTTTGGCATTGGCATTGCCCATGTTTTGGATGGTCAGTTCGAGCGAAAACTGCGCGCCCGGCTGCAAGGGCTGCAGGTCGGTTTCATACGAAGTGATGACCAGTTGTGAGCGTGAAACACTGGTGGGGGTAGGCGTGTTGGCGGCCACATAGTTGCTGGCGACGACCGGCACGTTGAGCGTGAATTTCTCGCTGTACTGCGTGGCTTTGGCGTCGTAATATGTGACGGTCATTTCGACCAGGACGCTGGTTTTGCCATAGAGCGGCTCTTTGAGCCGCATTTGCTGCCCAACATCGAAACTGATTCCGTTACCGATATCGCCAATCACTGAAACCCCGCCGGTTTTGAGCGGCACCAACTCGCCTGAAGCAAAGACCGCTTGCGCATTGTAGGCGCGGTATTGCCCGGCATTTTCCATGCGCACCACCAGGTTGAAGTCCTGCCCGTAGCGAATTTCGCCCACGTTCGTGCGATACGATTTGACGGCCAACTGTGGGCGGCCAAAGGGGCCGGGGGTGTTGGTCGGCGGCGGGGCGGCCAGAACGGTGAGGGATGAAAACGAATCATTCGGCGGTGAGAGCAGGCTAGACGCGGTAATGGTATATACATCAGCAGGCACATCTGCCGGGACAATCACTGTTAATTCGGTCGTACTCCAGGATGTAATTATGAGCGGATTGGCATAACCGCTCAAAGTAACAACAACATCGGATTCAAAGCCCGTACCGGTAATTGTAATGGTGGATACAACCCCGGCTGGCACGGCAGCGGGAGAAATACCAGTAATATCGAGAGCGTAGGCCGGGCCGGGCAGCGCCAGCGGCGAGAAAAGCACAAATAAAATAGCGGTGAGTGAAAAAAGTTTTGTTCCGAGTTTCATGTTTGCTCCTGCATATCCTCTGGAGTCCGGCAGCTTGCTGCCGGTAGTTTTCGGATGACAAGCCCGTTTTCGGACGGCAAGCCGTCCGGCTCCATGTTATTCCAAACTCGCGGCCTGGTATTCGGCCTCGCTGACGATTTTGCCGTCGAGCAGGAAAATCTTGTGGGTGGCGAAGCGCGTCATGCGCGGGTCGTGGGTCACGACCAGTACGGTGCGTCCTTGCTCGTGCAGTTCGGCCAGCAGGTGCATGATGCTGACGCCGCTGGTTCTATCCAGGTTGCCGGTGGGTTCATCGGCCAGGATGATGGATGGGTTGTTGACCAATGCGCGCGCTACCGCCACGCGCTGCTGCTGGCCGCCCGAAAGTTCGTTGGGTTTGTGGTGGCTGCGGTCGGCCAATCCCACCCGCGCCAGCAGGTCGAGCGCGCGCGCGGCGCGTTCCCTGGGCTGCGCCCCGGCAAACTGCATGGGAAAGCCGACGTTTTCGCGCGCGGTCATGCTTTGAATCAGGTTGAAGGACTGGAAGATGAACCCAACCGTTTTGCGGCGAAAATGGGCCAGTTGGTTTTCGTCCATTTGGTCGAGCCGCGCGCCGTTGACTCCGATTTGCCCGGCGGAGGGCCTATCCAGCCCGCCCAGCAGGTAGAGCAGGGTGCTTTTGCCGGAGCCGGAAGGCCCCATGACGACCGTGAATGTCTTTTCGGGAATCTCAATATCCACTCCATCCAGGGCGCGCACGGTGGTTTTGCCCATCTGGAAATGTTTTTTAAGATTCGAGATGCGAATAAAGGGGGATGCCATACTCAGAATTGGCGCGTGACCATCAACCCGCCCAGCCGCGCGGCCAGCGTCCCCAGCCCGGCCTGGGCCAGCAGGGAGAGCGTCAGCACAATCAGCACGCCGGCGGCTGCTTTGACGGCGGGCAGGGTATCAGCCAGGCGGAATCCGATGATGAGCAGGAAGATGTGCCAGAGGAAGAAAATGTCCACGCTGGCGAGAATCTGCCCCAGGAAAACCATCCCCGGTTCGGTCGCCGTGATGAAGCCCGAAAGGCCGGGGCTGGAGATGGTTCGCCCGGCAATCAGCATGAAGACCACCCGCAGCAGGTCGCGCAGGGCGAAGGGGATGCTCGCCCAGGCCACCAGGCTGAGCGCCGTCCCCATTTTGCCGCGCCCGCCGAACAGGGTCGAGGTCAGATGCAATAATCCGCTCAAAATCGGCCAGCCGAGCCACAGGCCGGCCAGCCCCATCACAATGGGGATGATGTAAACGAAGACCGGGCCCTGGGTCTGCGCCATGGCCTGCATGTAGTTGTTCTGCATTTCGGGTGTCCACCACTGCCAATCGGGCGGCAGGGAGACTTGCCCCATGGCGGCAGCGCGCGCCTGGAAGTAGCCGCTCGTCACCAGGCGAAGGATGAGCGCCAGGCTGATGAACAGCATGGGCATTTGCCAGGAGGATGTTTCCTCGGCGGCGATTTGCTCGAATTGTTTACCGGGCTGCAATGGGAAAGAAAACAGGCGTTTGAAGTCGAAACGCTTTGGGGCAGGGGAGGGTGATGGGGTGATTGTTTCGTCCATAGGTTGTTTTGTCCGGTGTGAACACCTGACGGGATTGTATCACCGTTTCACGGCTATTGTTCCAGACGATTGGGCGACGGATTTTGTTCCCGAAAAGACCGTCCGAAAAGACCGTCCCGAAGGTTCAAAAACCTTCGGGACGGTCTTTTTAGAGTTCTGCCGCAATCTTTTCGCCCGGCTGGATGGGCGGGTAGGCGCGCATGTAGGTGTCTTTTTCGCCAAGCAGGCGGAAGACTATGCCGATGACTCCCCGCCGCATCTGGCTGCCGCCCTGCGAGGCGTGACAGGCGCTGGCGAGGGTCTTCTTCTCCGAAACCCTGGTGTAGTCGATGCGCGCATGGGTGGGGAAATCGACATTGGCCAGCGAGCCCAGGTCTATATCTTTGTTGCGGCCCCATTTGGCCGGGTCGCCGCCGAACAGCCGAATCAGGCGGACGGCGAATTTCAGGAATCCGCGTGGGATGGTGTGGAAGTAGAGTTTCCCCGGCTGGAAGGGAGTCCCGGCTTCGGACGCAAACGACGGGTCAGCGGCTTTCTCGAAGGCCAGGACGGTCGCGTGATGGATGTGGATATGGTCGGGATGGCGGTAGCCGCCAATCGGGTCGAAGGTCACGACGACATCTGGTTTGAGTTCCCGGATGTATTTAACGACTTTGGCGGCGACTTCCTCGAGGGGGGCATTGATTTGGGCTTTGGGGTGCTGGTTGGCGTCCATGCCGGGCATGCCCGAGTCGTGATAATCGAGGAAAAAGACGTTTTTCAGGCCGAGGTGCTGGGCGGCGCAGCGCAATTCGCCTTCGCGCAGTTCGGCGATGGACGAAAAACCTTCCATGTAGTGCGGGTCGACCGTTCCGGCTTCGCCGCGCGTGGCGCAGATGAGATAGACATCCCAGCCGCGTTGGGCATACAGGGCGAGGGTGCCGCCCATGCCGAAGGATTCATCGTCGGGGTGGGCGAGTACGGAGAGAAGGGTTTTGTTGCGGGTCATGTTTGCTCCATAAAAAAGACCTGACGGTGGGCCGTCAGGTCTTGAATTATACGTCAAATTCTCCGAATTTCTACTCTTTTCCATAAGGCGCAGCGTCGCGTTCCACCTGTCGGATGGTGCTTTCGAGCGGCACTCTCATCTCAACCACAATGCCGGGGGCGTCGGGACGATTGCGCAGGCGCAGGTCGCCGCCCGCCTTCCAGAGCAGGGTGGCAACCATCGGGAATCCCAATCCCATGCCGGGCAGTTCGCCGGTGAAATCTTTTTCGCCCTGCACATAGGGCAGCCAGGCCCAGCGCAGTTGTTCGGGCGTCAGGTTCATGCCGTTATCGGCTACCCGGATGTTGATGAAGCCAGGCGCGGTTTGCCCGATGGAAATATCCACTGTGGGAGTATGTTCTGGATGGAATTTGCGGGCGTTTTCGAGCAGTTCGTGGAAAATCATTTCGAGGGCGTCGGGCGTCAGGGCGATGGTCTGCTCACGCAAATGCTCCGGCAGGGATAGAATCACCTGTTCGAGTTGGAGCAGGCGGCAGGTTTCAGCCAGCATTCCAGGCACAATCTCCAGCCGGGCGGACTGTCCCAGGTTGAGCGCCAGCGGGGCGTCGATATAGGTCAGGATTTTGCGGATTTCGTTGGCGAGCCGCTCGGCCCCGCCAATCGCGCCCCGGGCATATTCGCGGATGTCCTCCGGTGACATCATATCCATTTTGTTTTTGATGATGCCGAGGTTGCTAACCATGATGGACATGGGCGTGCGCAGTTTGTGGGCCACGACGGTGTGAAAGCGGCGCATATCCTGGTAGATGGTCATGCGCTCGGTGACATCGCGCAGGCGCGCGATGCGCTGGTATTCACTCCCCATGTTCATTTCATGGGCTTCTACAATGACCCAGGCGGCGCGGGCAGTGGGGGTTTCGGGCTGCACCAGGAAGCAGGGTTCCGGTTCGTCCAGCCAGTGTTCCCAGATGCTGGCCGGCTCGGGCAGGTAAATGCGCTCGGCGGCGGTCAGAAAGGGCAGGCCGATAAAGTCATCGTCCAGGTTGAGCAGTTCGATGGCGCGTTTGTTGGCGTACAGGATGGCCCCGGCGCGGTCGAGCAGCAGGTAGCCCTCCTGGGCATGGTCAGCCATCCAGGTAAAACGGGAGAGGTGCGAGAGCAGCAAGCGCTGGGTATTCAAGCGGGTAATCGTCCCCAGCCGCGAGAGCAGTTCCAGGCCGTCGAGTGGTTTTTCTATAAAGTCGTCGGCCCCAGCGCTCAAACCGGCGGCGCGTTCGTCACGATTTCGCCGGGAAGTAAGCAAAATGATGGGAACATGCCCCAGCAGGCGGTTGGCGCGCAGGCGGCGGCAGGTTTCGTAACAATCCAGTTGCGGGTCGATATCCAGCACGATGGCGGCGGGCAGCAGCACTTCGGCCTGGCGCAGGCCGGTCTCTGCGCTGTTGGCAAATTCCAGCCGGAAGGTCGTATTGCGCAACAGTGCATCCATCTCTTCCTGCAAGGAAGGGTTGGCAAGGATAACCAGGATGGTGACTTCGGTTGCGGTGGATTTTTGCGTCATAGTATGATTCTATCTGAAACACTGCGCTGCCGCGTTACACATCCATACAAGAACTGCGTATTTCACGCACAGCAATTCTCAATTTGGTTTCAAACCGTCCCGAAGGCTTCGCCGCGAGCGCTCATCCGAGCGGTTTCCAAAAATCACGCGAATTGCGCTCGAAAAACCTTCGGGACGTTCGCCTGGCAGTTCATATTGAGCATTGCGTGTTTCAAGCAGGCCCGGCTTGCTCCGCGGAAAGGCGCCTTTGAATGACCAGGAGTACGAGTAAGGCCAGCAGCACAAACCCGCCAAAGATGGAATACAAGCCGCGTCCGCCCAGGCTGCCAATCACGATGCCGCCCAGGAAGGCTCCCAACCCGGAGCCGACCCCAAAGACCACTGCTCCGAACAATCCCTGGGCAGTTGCGCTCAAGCCGGGCGGGGCGTTTTCATGCGCGTAAGAGACGCCCGCAATCCAGACGATGGGAAAGGTGAAGCCATGAAGCAGTTGGAGCGCCAGGATGGCTGCCGGGAAGTTGAACACTGCGTAGAGCAGCAGCCGCACTCCAACCACCCCGGCTCCCAGCGCGAGCAATCCCTGCGCCCCAAAGCGCTTGAGCAGCCGGTCGCCGAAGAACATCACCGGCACTTCTGAAAAGAAGGTCGAGATGAACAGCGAGAGGCCCATGATGGTCTCACTGGCTCCAATTTCGGCCATGTAAACGAACTGGTAGGTGTTGACGCTTGCCATGCCCAAGCCTGCCACAAGGGTGATTCCCAGGAATAATACCCAGCGTGGATTGGAGAGCAGGCCGCCGATGCCCTGCCAGAAGGGGGTCTGTTCTGCAGATTGGGCAAAGGAAAATTTTTGCACAACCACCAGGTTGAGCGCCATACCAATCGCAAATATCCAAAAAATCCAGACCAAGCCATAATTTTCCACGATAGAGCCGACGAACAGCGCCATGAGTCCCCAGCCAAGCGCGCCGCCCAGGCGGACTCGTCCATACATGGCCCGCTCCTCGCCAAGCATAGCCATAGTAGCGCTGTCGGCCAGGGAATTGATTGGCGCCGATAACAGGGCGTTGTAAATAATCAACCCCAACAAGATGGGGAAGGAGTGCGTAAACGGCACGGCCAGCGCCCATAAGATGACCCCGGCCATCGTCAGGCTGATGACCAGTTTATGCCGCCGGGTCTTGTCTGCGATTCCGGTCAGGAGCGGGCCGCCTGCCAGGGTGACGATGGGAGCCAGTCCCAGAAGTATCCCCACCTGCGCGCCAGACAGGCCGATGCTTTGATAATACAGGGCAGCAAAGGGGAACACGCCAGAGACGGCTGCATAATACAGGAAGTAGAAGAGGAAGGGCCAGGTTTTTTTCATTGTGGTTTATGGCGGTTTTCGAATGTGAATACTTCGAGTATATCGTACCTCCGGAGTTTTCTCTGAAAGCAAATGTTCAGGAAGTACAGCCGGCCACGCAGCGGAAGGAATTCCGCATTACACAGTTGAAATGTGATAAAAAGGTCAAAGCGATGGGCTATCAGGTAAAATTGTACCGTGCCTTGGAACCCCGCTCCTCCATTTTTTACAGGCGGGAGATTACGATTGCAACGTTTTTTCTCATCTATCTCTTTGTATTTGTGCGTCTCGCTTGCGCTGTTCGCCACCCTGCCCCTGGTTGGCTTGTTGCTGTTTTCAAGACCATACTTTGTGCAGCAAGCAATCGACCAGAATCAGTCCTGGGCGCAGACTCACGCTTGTTCTTTAAGTCAATCTGCCGATGAGAATGCCGCCCGCGATTTTGTGCTTGCCAGCCAGCCGCGCAGCGGCATTCGCTTTCTTATCGATTCTGACGGGAGATACCTGGCGCATCCCGACCGGGCAATGGAAGGACGCGACATCCGCCTGGATTTTGCCCCGGCCAGCCTGGACGCGATTTTTTCGAACCGAACCGGCTGGGTAACTGACCCTGGCTCTGGCACCCTCCTTGTCTTTGCGCCTGTCAGCAGCCAGGACTGGTTCGATGTTGTAGCGCTGGATCGCTCCGCCATCGACGCGCAGGTTTGGGGAATGTTCAAGGCTGCGGCTGTTCCGGTCAGTATTGGTTTCCTGCTGGCTGTGGCATTCGGCAGCCTGGCCGCCTGGTTTTTTGTCGGGTCGCCGCTCGAGAGGCTGGCAGCGTTTGCCAGGGAGATTGGCTCCGGAAATTTAGAATCCGAAATCCAGCGCAATGGGATGCTGTTTGAGTTTCGCGGCATGGCAGAGGGGCTGGAGCGCGCTCGCCGCGAGATGAAATCAGCGCTTCTGGAACAGGAACAGCGCATCGGGGCGCTGGGTCGGGCGGTTGAGTCCCTGCAAGCAAGTGAAAACCGCTTCCGCGTATTGTTCGAATCGGCCAATGATGCCATCCTGCTGGTGCGCCTGGAAGATGGTTCCATCCTGGATGTAAACCAAAAATTCGAAGAACTGTATGGGTTCAGCCGTGCGCAATCCTATTCTCTCAAAATCAAGGATATCAGCCAGGGAAAGCACCCCTATAACCAGCGTGGCGCGCTCCAATGGATTCGACGCGTTCGTGAGCAGGGGCCGCAGGTCTTCGAATGGCAGGCCAGGGATAAAGCGGGGCGCGTCTTTTGGGTGGAGGTCAGCGCGCGTGTTATCGAAATCAACGGTCGGGAGTGCCTGCTGGCGGCGGCGCGCGATATTCACGAGCGCAAGCGGGTGGAACAAATCCAGGTCGCCGTCTATCGCATTTTCCAATCGGCCCAGGCCAGCCAGACCCTGTTTGAATTGTTCTCGCTGGTGCATGACATCCTGGGACACCTGCTCCCAGCCAAAAACTTCCTGGTCGCTATTTATAACCCGGTCGCAGACCTGGTGACCTACCCTTATCATTACGATATGCACGACACCTGGCCGTCGGTGCATATCCCAGACAATGGCCTGGTGACGCAGGTGATTCATTCTGGTCAGCCGCTGCTTGTCACACGGGAAATGACCGAAGGAATGGAATTAATCCATCCGAACGGACAAAAAGCCTTTGTGGATTGGCTGGGCGCCCCGCTGAAGACGACCCGCGGCGTGCTGGGCATGGTCGCGATTAAGAACTACGACCCTGAAAAACGCCTGAGCGAACGGGACGAGGAGACGTTCGCGTTGATTGCCACCCAAATTGCAATGGCGATTGAACGCAAACGGGCCGAAGACGCCCTGCGCGAATCGGAAGCCCGCTGGCGCGCCTTGATGGAAAACACGCCTCAGTTGATTTTCACCATCAATCGCAGCGGGGAAATCTTGTTTGCCAATCGCACCCTGTATGGCCTGGAACGCGAAAATATACTGGGAAAATCCATCTTCCCGTATATTTCTGGGGATGATGATAGCGATAAACGCAGCCTGCTCATGCGCGTTTTCCGTGAGCGCGAAGCCGCTTCTTTCGAGATTTCCCTGGCAGGCCCGAACCGGCAGAGTCTTTGGTTTTCCTGCAACATTTCGCCAGTGGTGGACAATGGTCATGTCGATGCTGCCATTTTCAATGCGACAGATATTACTGACCGCAAGGCAGCCGAGGATGAAGTCCAAACCTTGAATGAAGTCCTGGAGCAGCGCGTTCGAGACCGCACTGCCGAACTGGAAGCCGCCAACAAAGAGTTGGAAGCCTTTTCTTATTCGATTTCCCATGATTTGCGCGCGCCCCTGCGCGCCATCGATGGCTTTGGGCGAATCCTATGGGATATTCTCAAGGGTCAGGTTCCCGAAGATACCTTGCGATACCTGGTCGTTATCCGTGAGAATGCCCAGCAGATGGGACGCCTGATTGATGATTTGCTCGCTTTTTCCCGCCTGGGCCGCCAGGTGGTCAATCCATCCCTGGTTGTTCCGCGCCAACTCGTTGAGCATGTCCTGGAAACGCTTGAACCTGAACGCGCCGGACGCATTATCGACTTGAAATTGGGAGAATTGCCTCCCTGCCACGGAGACCCTGTCCTGCTCCAACAGGTGTGGGTCAACTTGCTCTCCAATGCCCTGAAATTTACGCGCGGCAAGAACCCGGCTTCGGTCGAAATTGGCGCAGCAGAGACCAAAGGTGAAATAGTTTATTTCGTCAAAGACAACGGGGCCGGATTCGACATGCGCTACGCCGATAAGTTGTTCGGGGTATTCCAGCGTCTGCACCGCGCCGAAGAATTCGAAGGCACTGGCGTTGGGCTTGCTATCGTCCAGCGCATCGTCCGCCGGCATGGAGGCCGCGCCTGGGCGGAGGGAGCGCCCGGGGAGGGCGCAACCTTTTATTTCGCGCTCCCCCAACGGCAAACCAGTCAAATTCGATAGGTTTTCGGAAAATCTCGTACTGGAATCTTTCGGGGGAAACCGTTATAATTCTAATAATTTACCCCAGATGTCCCCGGGAGGCGGGAATGGCAGAAATGCCCGTCGAAATTTTATTAGTGGAAGATAATCCGAATGATGCAGAGCTTTCCTTTTATGCGCTGCGTAAGTTTAAGATTGCCAATCATATTCACCATGCCCGTGACGGTGCCGAAGCACTGGAATATATTTTCGGGACCCAACACGATGCAGCCAATCCTCCCGCGCAACTACCCCGCCTGATATTGCTTGACCTCAAACTTCCAAAAATCGATGGTCAGGAAGTCCTGCGTAAACTAAAATCGAATGAAACGACTCGCGCCATTCCAGTAGTCGTTCTGACATCTTCCCGCGAAGAACGCGATATCCTTGAAACATATAATCTTGGGGCCAACAGTTATATTGTAAAGCCCATCGACTTCGAACAATTCACACAAGCGGTGCGCGATGTTGGTTTATATTGGCTGTTGTTGAACCAGGTCCCCATTTCAAGCGGCTAATTTTTGTTATGTCAAACGGGATACCGTTGAATGTCTTAGTTTTGGAAGACCGGCCTTCCGACGCCGAACTTATCTTATATGAGATGAAGCGCTCGGGATACGCTTGCATGAGCAGCAGGGTGGATACCCAGGACGAATACCTGCGTGCCATTGACAAGATACCAGATATTATCCTAGCCGATTACAGCCTGCCGCAATTTACTGCCATGCAGGCCCTTCATCTTTTGCAGGAGCGGGAATACGATATTCCTTTTATTGTCATTACAGGGACAATCAGCGAAGAAGCCGCCGTCGAAACCATGAAACAAGGCGCGGCCGATTACCTGCTCAAAGACCGCCTGGGCCGCCTGGGGCAGGCAGTGGAGCGCGCCCTTCAACAAAAAGCCTTGCGCGACCAAAAACGCAAGGCGGATGACGCACTGCGCCTCTCTGAAGACAAATTCTCCAAAGCCTTCCGCATCTCGCCCGATGCCATCTCCATTACGCGCTTGTCAGACGGCAGTTACATCGAGACCAATGAAGGATTTACCCGCCTGCTTGGCTACCAACCGGAAGAGGTGGCTGGCAGTACCGGTCTTAAGTTCAATATCTGGGCGAACATGGATGAGTATCAAAACTTCATGCTCTCCATGCAACTGCATGGACAGGTCAACAACATGGAAGGCGTCTTCAAAAACAAACAGGCAAAAGTCTGGATTGGCCTCATCTCCGCCCGTATCATCGAAGTTAATCATGAACCTTGTATTATTTCCATCATCCGCGACATCACCGAGCGTAAGAGCGCCGAAATCGAACTCCAGCGCGCCCACGAGCATCTGGCCGAAGCCTACGATGAAACCATCGAAGGCTGGTCGCGCGTCCTCGACCTGCGCGACAAGGAAACCGAAGGCCACACCCAGCGCGTGACCGAAATTGCAGTACGCCTGGCGCGCGCCCTGGGCGTCAACGAAGATAACATCGTCCACCTGCGGCGGGGCGCGTTGTTGCATGACATCGGCAAAATGGGTGTTTCGGACCGCATATTGCAAAAACCGGGCGCGCTAACCGACGAAGAATGGGAAGAAATGCGCAAACATCCAGAATACGCCCGGCAAATGCTCTACCCTATCTCCTACCTGCGCCCTGCGCTGGATATTCCCTATTGCCACCACGAACGCTGGGACGGCTCCGGTTACCCGCGCGGCCTCAAAGGGGAGGAAATCCCGCTCGCCGCGCGCATCTTCTCCATCGTCGATGTCTGGGATGCGCTCCTCTCCAACCGCTCTTACCGGCGCGGCTGCACCGAAGAATCGGTCATGGAATACATCCGAAAGTACTCTGGTATCTTTTTCGACCCCAAACTGGTCGATGCCTTCCTGGACCTTTACCATAATGGGATGTTCCGGGACACCAAAATCGCGCAATTATCACGCGGAAACAGCAACTCTGACAGCGTTTTGACCAGTGTCCCGTAAATCTGCCCTCTTGCTTGCCTGTTTTGCCTGCCTCGCGTTTGCCCTTTTGGGATGGGGGGGGATTTTCCTGGCCCACAGAAGCGTGGCCGCCTCCCGGCCCACCCCGCCCCCGCTCGTTTTCCCTACCCGCCCCCCCGAATCAAGCCCCCCTGCATCCGAATCCCGTTTCGAGACGCCTTCCCCGCTGCCCATGCCAACCGCATCGGGCGGCGGTAAAATCGCCTATGTTTGTCAGATTTTCCGTGTACCAGAATCCGACCAAATATGTATAATGAATTCAGATGGCAGCAACCAACGGCGGCTGACCACTTCGGATACAGCCCGGCACTACTACCCCTCCCTTGCGCCTGACGGGCAAAGCGTCCTGTTTTCGTCCAACATGGATGGGACGAACTTTTACATCTACGAACTCAAACTAACTGGCGAACTCACCAACCTGTGGCGGCCTGGCGTCGCCCCCGAAGCCTCGCCCGATGGCCGCCTGATTGCCTTTGCCCAAAGCGACGGCAAGAACAATATGATTTTGGTGATGAACCGGGATGGCAGCGACCCCCGCCTGCTCACTTCCAATGGATGGGACCCCACCTGGTCGCCTGACGGACAAAAAATCCTGTTTGCTTCGCAAGTCGGCGGCCTGTCACAACTGATGACCATCAACCTTGATGGCACCGGCCTTGAGCAGGTTTCCGACCTGTCCCTGTTGCGCGGGCGCAGCGACTGGTCCGCCGATGGACGCTACATCGCTACCTATTCTGGCCGCTCATGGGAACGGGAACTCTTCCTGCTTCCGCTCGATGGTTCGCCCGCCCGCCAACTCACCCCGCCCGGCGGCAACAGCCAGGGCCCGACCTTCTCACCCGATGGGCAGTGGGTCGCGTTTACCTCATATTTCGACCGATTTCGCAACGTGCACGGCTGTGAGATTTATAAAATGCGCATCGATGGAACTGGATTAACCCGCCTTACAAGTAACGATTATTGCGACTGGCAGCCTCGCTGGGGGCCATAAACCATGACCCGCATCCTGCTTGCCGAAGATGATGACGCCCTGCGCCGGATGATTCGCGCCATCCTCGAACTGGATAGGTATGAGGTCTTTGCCTTCCCTAACGGCCAACTGGCACTTGAATCGTTCGAGGAAGTCAGCCCCGATTTGGTCGTTTCAGACATCAGCATGCCCAGCCTCGACGGGTTTGGGCTGCTCGAAGCGGTGCGCAAGCTGCCTTCCGGTTCGGTTGTGCCGTTCCTTTTTCTCTCCGCGCTCTCCGAGCATGACGATGTTTACAATGCCAAACGACTGGGCGTCGATGATTACATCTTCAAGCCGTTCCAGCCCGATGACCTGCTTATCGCAGTTAAGGCCCGGCTCGAACGCAGGCGCGCGGCAGAACTGTTCGATTCGCACCAGGCCCATCTGCAAACCATCACCCTGTTGGCAAACGTCATCGAAGCCCGGGACACCTACACGCGCGGACATGTGGAACGGGTGCAGCAAGCTGCCCTCGAACTTGGACGCGCGCTCAACTGGTCGCTGGAAGATATGATCATCCTCGAATTTGGCGCGTTGCTGCACGATGTCGGTAAAATTACTACGCCCGAGACGGTTTTGAATAAGCCGGGCAAATTAACCCCCGAAGAAGTCGAAATCATGCGCAACCACACCGTTGCTGGGGCGCGCATCATGCAAAGCGTTCCCCACCTGCGTCCTGCCAAACCCTACGTCCTGTATCACCACGAACGCTGGGATGGAACAGGTTATCCGCAGGGACTGATGGGTGAGGACATCCCGCGCGAAGGCCGACTGATGGCAATTGTGGATGTCTACGACGCGCTGACTTCCGACCGGCCTTACCATACCGGCATCAACGCCAGGGAAGCCTTGAACTTCCTGCAGCGCGGCTCTGGCAGACACTTCGACCCGCACATGGCCGATAGTTTTATCAAACTCCAGATGAAAAAACTGGAAGCAGCCGAAAATGAAACATCCGGCTAGCAGCCGGATGCTTTTTTATTGTAGACCTGCGCTTACCAGGTGCAGCTGGGACAGGTCGTAATCCCCGCCGATTTTCCAATCCGTTTATACATGGTGACATTCGTAAAGGGTTCGCCCAAGATGCCGTCGTGAATGGCCCACGAGCGCAGGCGAATACTGTGAGCCGCATCAGGCGACCGAAATGGCGTAGAGCCATCGAGCGTGGCGAGCAAATCACCGTTTGGCTCGAACCCGGCCTCGATTCGTTCCATCAGTCGGCGTCCCACCTGGTAGGTGAAGCCGTAGCGCTCGAAGATGACCGCGTTGTGGTAGTAGAGCGGCTCGACAAAATACATCTCATGCCCCAGGCTGGCAACGAACTGCTCGAAAGCGAGAATGGCCGGCGCGAGCAGGCGCACCCCGCGCCGCACCTGCCCGGGGGCCAGGCCGGCCCGCATGGCGGCGGCTTCGGCTTCGATGTTTCGTTTCAACGTCCCAAAGCGGGTGGACGTGCCGTCGGGCAGGATGTCCACATTGAAACGCGGCGCATCGGGGTCGTTCAGGATGTAGAGCAGGACATGCACCTGCCCGTTCATGGTATCGGTCAGGTGACCGTACAGGATAGGGTCGGGGAAATGCAGTTCATGGTACAGGCGCATTTCCACATCCGTCGCGCCGGGTTTGAATTTGAATTCCAGGAGCGATTGCAGCCGCCGGGAATGAACCGGCGGCAGGTCGAACCGGTCGAGCAGTTCCTGTGGGATAACGCGGCTGTAAATCTCGCGTTTTTTATCTTCGGACAGCAGGTTGATGCCGCCGATGGTGGAAGGAGGCATGGTCAACTCCATTCGGAGTCCAAAATCTCCCGATTTTGGAACACTAATCGCCGCGCATTTCACGCGCCTGTTCGCGGGCCTGGTCGCGTTGGGCAATGGCGTCGCGTTTGTCGTGCAGTTTTTTGCCTTTGGCCAGGGCAATTTCCAGTTTGGCGCGTCCCTCTTTGAGATAGACTTTGAGCGGGACAATGGTTACGCCCTTCTGGCGGACCTCGTTCCACAGCCTGCGAATCTCCTTTTTATGCAGCAGCAGGCGGCGGCGGCGTTTGGGGTCGTGGTTGAAGCGGTTGGCCTGGCTATAAGGGGCGATATGCGCCTCCACCAGCCAGGCTTCGCGCCCATCGGTTTCGACGTAGGCTTCGGCCAGGCTGACCTGTCCGGCGCGGATGGATTTGATTTCACTGCCTTGCAGGGCCAGCCCGGCCTCGAAATGCTCCATCAGGAAGTATTCGAACCCGGCTTTGCGGTTGGTTGCGACGATTTTGACGTTCTCTGGCATAGTAAATTGATGTTATCACGAGAATCGAAAATCGAAAATCGCAAATCGATTAAACAGCGGCAAACCGGACTTCATCCCCTGGCGCGAACAGGAAGGGCGGCTCGCGCTGCGGGTCGAACAAGGTCAGCGGCGTGCGCCCGACCAACCGCCAGCCGCCGGGCGAATCGACCGGGTAGATGCCGGTCTGAACCCCGGCCAGGGCCACGCTGCCCGCCGGGACTTTCGGGCGCGGTGTCTCCAGGCGCGGGACGCGCAATGCTTGGGGCAGGATGCCGAGGTAGGGAAAGCCGGGCGTAAAACCCATCATGTAAACGGTGTAGGGAGTGGATGTGTGCAGGCGGATGACTTCATCGATGGTCAGGCGGCAATGCGCGGCCACGAAATCGAGGTCAGGGCCGTCATAAGTGACCGGGACTTCGACCGTTTTGACTGGGCGGGATGCGCTCTCGGCAGCCAGGCCCAGGCGGGATTCCAGCCATTCGCAAACCTGGGCATGAGTCAGAGTAAGCGAGTCATAATGAATGGTCAGCGAAGCATAGCCGGGGACGGTTTCGATGATGCCGGGGAACGGGTCGAGGGTTAGGGCTGCCGCCAGCATGCGCACCTGGCGGTTGATGACCGGGTCGATGGTTTCGCCGAGGCGCAGCAATACGGCAGAGTCGGAAAGCGGGACGATTTTCACATCCTGATTATATTTCATCGGCTTGCGCATACTCTTTTCCATCCACCAATCTGCGCTATTCTTCGATATCTTTGGCTCATTCGCGTGGATTGGCGCAGATTAGCGGATGCTCTCAATTTCCGATACAATACGCGTATGCCAAAATTCCACCTGAAATCCCCGCTGGCAAACATTCGCGCGCTCTATGACGGATTCAATGCCCCCCTCACTGCGCTGGATTGCGGCCAGCAATGCGCGCCGCGCAACCCAAACGGCAAACCCTTTTGCTGCGACATTTGCCATGCCGTCCCGGCGGTTTACCGGCAGGAATGGGAGTATTTGCAGCAAAACACGGACTTGTGGCGCGCCTGGCGCGGCGATGAATGCCCCACAGGGCCAAACGGTCAATTGTTGCAAGCCGAATCGCCTGAGGAGATGGTGCTGTTGGCCTGCCTGGGGCCGCAGGCCTGCCAGCGTCCCTTCCGCGCTCTCAGTTGCCGCCAGTTTCCGTTTTTTCCGTATGTCGCGTCAGATTATCGTTTTGTGGGGTTGGCTTATGAGTGGGAGTTCGAGCCGGTTTGCTGGGTCATCAGCAACCTGGGCGCAGTAACAGAAGACTATCGCCGTGAATTCATCGAAGCGCACGACCGCTTGTTCGCGCTGGAACAGGAAGTTTTCGAGAATTACGCCTATCACTCCGAGCGGATGCGTACCCATTTCGCGGGACAACGGCGGCGAATCCCGCTCTTGCGCCGCAACGGCGGCTTTTACCTGCTCAGCCCGGCCAGCGAACGCATGACGCGGGTTTCAGCGGAAGAACTGCCAAAATTTGGTGAATATCGTCCCGAAGGTTTTCCAGGGTAATTTTTGCTGCTTTTCACAGAACCTTCGGGACGTTCTCAATCTACCCGGCCCAAATCGAGCGGCGTATGCTGTAACACATCGTCCAGGATGACCTGCGCTGTGCGTCCGCGCAACTCCGCTTCGGGGTGGACAATCAATCGGTGCGCCAGCGTGACCGGGGCCAGGTACTTGATGTCGTCGGGCAGCACATGGTCGCGTCCGCGCACCGCCGCCAACGCCTGGGCCGCCTTGAACAGCGCCAGACTGCCGCGCGGACTGATTCCCAGCGCCAGGTCGGGGTGGCTGCGGGTGGCCGCCGCCAGCGCGACGATGTAAGCCTGCAAGGTCTCATCGACATGCACATCCCAGACCTTGTGCTGGAGTTGAATCAGCGCCAGGCCATCCACCACCTTCTCCAGTTTGGTAATCGGATGTTCGCGCCACAGGTTGACCAGAATCTGGCGCTCATCTTGCGGGTTGGGATATCCGAGCGAGAGCCGCATCAGGAACCGGTCGAGTTGCGCTTCGGGCAGCGGGAACGTTCCCTCGTATTCAATCGGGTTCTGGGTCGCCAGCACCAGGAAGGGACGCGGCAGTTCGCGCGTCGCGCCATCCACCGTCACCTGCTGTTCCTGCATAGCCTCCAGCAGAGCCGACTGGGTGCGCGGCGTGGCGCGGTTGATTTCATCGGTCAGCAGGATATTGACGAAAATCGGCCCGGGTCGGAATTCGAACTCGCCGCTTTTCTGGTTGAAAATCGAGACGCCGGTGATGTCGTTGGGCAGCAGGTCGGGCGTGCATTGCACCCGCTTGAAGCCAATCCCCAGGCTGACCGCCATCGAGCGCGCCAGCATGGTCTTGCCCGAACCGGGGACATCCTCCAACAGCACATGCCCCTCGCACAACAGCGCGACCATCATCAACTCAATCGCCGCCCGCTTGCCGATGATGACCTTTTCGACGTTCTCCATGACCTGGTTGGCAAATTCCTGCGCTTCACGCATGGCCGTATCCTTTCCTTCCTGCCTGGTTTGTGTCATACTCAAGGTATCATATCCCAAACAAGCACAGACCGCAACCGATTTTACGACCCTGAAACAATTAAACATCCCGAAGGCTTTGGCGCAGTTTTAGACTTTTGGGATAGAGCCTTCGGGACGGTTTGCAGCCATAGAGAATTGCTGACACTCCCAGAACCTGCTCCGCCTATGGAATACTCCTTCCCCCGCTACCTGCTCGCCAAACAAACCGTCGATGACCGCGCCCTGAACAAAGACGTGCTGGCCGCCCTCGAGGCCGAATTATCCGCCTTCGACATCCCTCTCTCCGATTCCAAATCCGGTTCCGCTCTCCGTTTCTCCGACCTGCCCCGCGCTTCCCAGCGGGGTTCACCCGCTGCCGGCATCCGCTTATCCGCTTCGCGCCAGCCATCCGTTCCCGAATCCGCTTTCTCCATCATTGAAGTCGGCGCAGGCATCGGCACCATGCTCACCCGCCTGCTGCGCTGGGACATCCTGCCCCCCAACGTGGATTACACCCTGGTCGATGAAATGCCCGAGAACATCGCCTTCGCCCGCCAATGGCTGCCCCAATGGGCGCGCGAAAACGGCTATCGAGTAAAACCCCTGCCGAATGGAAGCCTCCATCTATCCGCTTCCGACATCCGTTCATCCGCTTCCCAATCCGTTCCCCAATCCGCTTCCGACCTCCGCTTCTCCGATTCATCCGTTGTCAACTCCGTTCCCCAATCCGTTTTGGTGCATTTCGCGCAAGCCGATGTCTTCGACTACATCCGCTTCATCGTTGCCCAATCCGTTCCCCCATCTGCTGACCTTCTCATCGCCCACGCCTTCCTCGACCTGCTGCCCATGCCAGAGAGCCTGCCCAAACTGCTCTCCCTGCTCAAACCCGGCGGCCTGGCCTGGCTGACCATCAACTTCGACGGCGTCACCACCCTCGAACCGCCCTTCCGTTTCTCCGCTTCGCCATCCGTTTCCGATATCCGCTTCTCCGATCTGCCCCGCGCTTCCCAGCGGGGTTCACCCGCTGATGACATCCGTTCATCCGCTTCGCCATCTGTTTCCGATATCCGCTTCTCCGATTCATCCGTTGTTGACATCCGTTCATCCGCTTCGCGCCAGCCATCCGCTCCCGAATCCGATTCCGACATCCGTTTCTCCGACCTGCCCCGCGCTTCCCAGCGGGGTTCA
>DAOUAZ010000355.1:0-4688 GCA_034432975.1 Anaerolineales bacterium
GAGGCCGCCAATCGCGCTTTCCTGCGCGCCAACCGCTTTCACCTGGCCGGGGCCTTGGTGGGGATGCTGATGACCATCCCGCTTGGCAACCTGTCGGTTTGTCGGTTGCCCTGCCCATCCTGGCGGGCGGCGCGGGGCTGATGCTGTTCGCCGTCTTCCTGGCCCTGTTCATGCCCGAAACACGCTTCGCGCCCGCTCAACCCGAAGACCGCAGCACCTTCCAGCACATGGGCGATATTTTCAAGAAGGGCTTTGCCACCATGCGCGCCCGCCCGGCGCTGACGGCGGCGTTGGGCGTGGGGTTCATCTACGGGCGGTGGCCGCCGTGCTGCTGGTCAGCATCACCCGCAACGTACTGGGGCCGCTCTACATTGCCTGGGTCAACCAACGGCTCGATTCGGATACCCGCGCCACGATACTCTCCATGTCCGGCCAGGTGGATGCCATCGGGCAGATTGCCTCCGGGCCGCTGGCGGGCGTTGTCAGCCTGTGGAGCGTGCAGGCGGCGATCGCCTTTGCCGGTTTCCTGCTCACGCCTGCCCTGCCGCTCATCCGCCGCGCCAACCGGCTGCATGGAAGCGATGTTTTATAAAGAGACAGTCACTTTTGAAGTGACTGTCTCTTGAATATCACACTACTTGCGCTTTTTCTTTTTTTGGATTTTGTAGCCAAAGCGGCGCAGGATGTTTTCGTCGTCGCGCCAGTCTTTTTCGACTTTGACGCGCAACTCGAGGAAGACCTTGCGCCCGCTCATCGATTCAATCTCCGCCCGGGCGTTTGAACCAATTTTCTTGAGCATGGCCCCGCCCTCGCCAATCACAATCCCCTTGTGCGATTCACGCTCGACGAAAACGGTCGCGGCGATATACGCGCCCCGCTCGCCGCGTTCGGTAAATTCATCGATACGGATGTTGACCCCGTGCGGAATCTCCTCGCGCAGGTGGTGCAGGCAGGCCTCGCGGATTAAATCAGCGGCAATCTCGCGCTCGTAGAAGTCGGTGACCTGCTCCTCGTCGAACTCCGGTTCGCGTTCGGGCAGCCTGGCAACGAGAAACTGGAGCAGGTCGGCTCGTCCCGCGCCGCCAGTGGCGCTTATCGGGAAGATTTCGGCATCGGTAACGAGTTCGGCGCAGGCCTGGATTTTAACGGGAACCTGTTCAGCGGGGATTAAGTCAATTTTGTTGAGGGCAAGAACCAGCGGGGAGCGTTTTCGCATCTGCGCCAATAAAGCGGCGATTCGTCTATCTTCTTCGTGCGGGCCAACCGAGGCATCTATCATCCAGAGAATGACATCCACCCCGTTGAGGGCTTCTTCGGCTTCCTGGTTGAGGTATTCGCCCAATTTGTGACGCGCCTGATGCAGACCGGGCGTATCGACAAAGACGATTTGGTAAGCATCGGTGGTCAGGATGCCCATCTGGCGGCGGCGGGTGGTTTGGGCGCGGGGCGAGACGGCCGCCACTTTCTGGCCCAGGAAGGCATTGATGAGGGTGGACTTGCCCACATTGGGGCGTCCGATAACGGCAACAAAACCGGAGCGGCTGGTCCGATGCAGGGAGGAAGGGTTCATGCGGTCAGTTTACCATAAACCTTCGGAATGTTTCTTTTCGAGGCTACCCCCCAAACATCAGGCTGAAAATGAAATAAGGAATCAATGATGTCGGCGAGGTATACATCTGCCCCATGATCATCACATAGTTCGGCAGGAACGTGGCTGCGATAAAAATGACGGCCAGCAGCCAGCGCATGGACTGACTGTACTCTTCCTCTGTGGAATTGTAAGTAAAGGCAAGCCCGTGCAGGATGGTTCCAATGGTCAGAAGGCTGAAGATGCGGGTCGTATCCAACACAAAGAGCGTAAGCCCGGCGGCCACAAACTGTAAAACCAGGAACACGATGTAATAGGGCTTGTTGCGAGAAAAGCCGTATAAAAAGCAGACTGGCAAAACAAACCACAATCCCCGGTAGAGTGAGAAAAGACCTAAAGGCGCTTCGATGATTTTAGACTCCAACCAAAACGAAAGTTCCTCTGCAAACATTAACTGGATGCGACTCGGTTCTATGTGTATCTGATGGTAAGACAAAAAAGCCTGGACAAGCCCAACCCCAGCGATTGTCCCCAGAATAAGGGCAACCGCATGTAAAACCTTGAAGTCTTTCTCGCGCGCGGCCAGGCGCAAAATTCCAATTGCTATAGCAATGAACATGAACTGAGGATGATTAGAAACGCCCAACAGCGCAGCGAAAAACAGGACCGGGATTGAATTCGAAAAGACCGCTATCACTGAAAACAGCACGGTGAAGGAATCAGGCATGCCCGGCCAGGCAAACGCGGCCAGGCTGACCGGGCTGGCTGCCAATGTCAATCCTAAAAAAAGCGGAAGTTCTGGCCTGAATCTCCGGTACCCAAAAATATACACGACCACCAGCGCCAAAATAAACGCGCAAACTGTATAAATATCGAACTGGATTTGCGATTGATTGAGTCTCAGGTAATAGGCGCTCAAGGGCAGGAAAATCGAATCCTGGACGTATGCCGCGCCCCAGTACGGCTCAAAAGGGGATTGCGACAGATGGAAATAATCCGTCTCACTGGAACGAAAACCGTTCACGAAAAAAATGAGCAGCAAGACAAAGAAAAAACTGTTTTGGGGTTTGCCGGCCAGCCTCAGGATAAAGCGGTCCAACGCGCTCAAACCCTGTCTGATTTGGTCGGGAAATAATGGTGGTTGCGATTTATCCATCGGATGCATCTTTTCCTGCATAAGGGCCTCGTGAACACCCAAGCCCGGTGGTTTGAAGCATAACGCTTGAAATTATACCCCGCGCTTGACTGGGGAACGTCCGGCAAGTATCGGGGCGGTTTCAGCGATATTGAGAATTCCTGGCACAAACCGGGGCATTTCCTGACGTTCAGCACAAATCTTGCATGCCTGTCGGCACTGACCATCTGTTTGTTAACCGGAGTACAATATTTTTATCTGACCGCAGACGATGGATAGTTGCTGCGCTGCGGTCGTCCATCGTCCAATACCCCAAGGAGATACTCATGACCATCGTCCTCGACGGCTCATCCCTGACCATCGAAAAACTGGTTGCCATCGCCCGATTCGGCGAAAAAGTGGAACTCGCGTCCGAAGCGTTGGAGCGCATCCAGGTCTGCCGCGCCATGTTGGAGGAGAAACTTGTCAAAAAAGAAATCATGTATGGCACGAACACCGGAATCGGCGAATTTTCGGAACATCTTCTCTCGGATGACGAGGTGCGCGAGTTCCAGCGTTACCTGGTCTACAATCACGCCGCCGGAATCGGCGAACCCGCCCCGGTCGAATACGTCCGCGCGGCGCTGGCGGGACGCATCAACGTCCATGCGCATGGCAATTCGGGCTGCCGGCCTGAAATCACGCTGACGATGGCGGAGATGCTCAACAAGGGCGTCACGCCGGTCGTCTGCCAGAAAGGCTCGGTGGGCGCGTGCGGCGACCTCGCGCCGATGGCCCAGGCCGCGCTGCTCTTGATGGGCGAGGGCGAAGCCTGGTTCGAGGGGAAAAGACTGCCAGGCAAGGAAGCGATGGAGCGGGCCGGGATTCCGATTCCGGGACTGCAAGCCCGCGACGGACTGGCCGCCATCAACGGCTCGAACCTGCTGACCGCCATGAGCGCGCTCCACATCTACGATATGGAACGCTTCCTGAAACAGGCCGATATTGCCGCGGCAATGAGCATCGAGGCCCTGCTGGGCAATCTCAAGCCTTACAACGCCAAACTCCATGAACTGCGCGGGTTCAAAGGCGCGATGCAGTCGGCCGCCAACATCCGCAAGGTCATCGAAGGCTCCGGCCTGACGACCGGCAAGATGAAAACCAAGGTGCAGGATGCCTACTCGATGCGTTCCACCCCGCAGGTGATTGGCGCGGCGCGTGATGCGGTTGCCTACGCCCGCTCGCAGGTCGAAGTCGAATTGAACGGCGTTGGCGACAACCCGATTTTCGTCCCTGAACAAAACCTGACCCTGACCGGGGCAAATTTCCAGGGGTCGCCAGTCTCATTGCCGATGGACATGGCGGGCGCGGCGATGACGATGGTCTGCGTCCTGTCGGAACGGCGCATGAACCGCCTGACCAACCCGGCCCTGAGCGTGGGCCTGCCCGATTTCCTGGCGCACAACCCCGGCTTTTACTCCGGGCTGATGCTCTCGCAATACACCGCCGACCATCTCATCGTAGAACAGCGCATTCTCTCGGCCCCGGCCAGCATCCAGTCCATCCCCGCCGCCGCCGACCAGGAGGATTTCGTCTCGATGGGCATGAACACCGCCATCAAGAACGGCCAGATTCTCGATAATGCGCATGGCGTGCTGGGCATCGAGTTCATGGCTGCTGCCCAGGCGCTCGACTTCCGCGAATTTACGCCCGGCAAGGGTTCGCAAAAAGCCCGCGAAGTCATCCGCCGCCGCGTCGCCCATCTCGACATCGACCGCCCGCTCTACAACGACCACAACACCATGCAGGCCCTGGTACGAAGCGGGGAAATCCTGGCCGAAGTGGAAAAGGAAATTGGACGATTGGATTGAGATTTGATTAAAGGACGGTTAGCATAGCGAAACCATCCCTCGGTAAACCCGGGGACCTGCCGCGGGTGTGTTAGAATCTGACCCTGTTTGCTATGGATACCCTGATTCTCGCCTC
>DAOUAZ010000356.1:0-17591 GCA_034432975.1 Anaerolineales bacterium
AAACAACCACTGTCGAAAAGAAACAATCCATGCTGACCCCGCTGCTGCTGCTGTTCATGCTCGCCATGATTCTCGCCAACCTGGGCGGGAATATGTACGGGCCGCTCGAATCGCTCTACCTGAAAGAACTGGGCGCGAGCATCGGCCAGATTGGCTTGTTTTTCACGCTGGCGAGCATGGCGCCGCTGGTTTTGCAAATCCTGGGCGGCTGGATGTCCGACTCGCTGGGACGCCTGAAAGCGATTGCCATCGGCAGCGTGTTCGGGACGGTGGCGCAAATTATCCTGGTGCTTTCCACTTCGTGGGGCTGGGTGTTGCTTTCGAGCGTGGTCGGCGCGGTGGCGCGTTCGCTGGTCGGGCCGAGTTTCGACGCTTTCATCGCTGAAAACTCGTCCGAACACAACCGCGCGCGGGTCTTTGGCGTCACGCAGACCCTGTTCGGCGTTGTTTCCGTGCTTGGCCCGCCGCTTGGCGGCTGGCTTGTGCAAAACTTCAGTTTCAAGACCATGCTGGTTGTCTCTGCCGCCCTCTATATTGCGGCGACCATCATCCGGTTGGGAATGGCCCGCCCCACTAAAGAACGCGGGACAGGCCGCGCTCACGCCCGTCCGCCGCTGACCTTCGCCGGGTTGAAGTCGAACCTGGGCGCGATGACCGGCCTGCTGTTCTCTGGCGGCGTGCTGACCTGGATTTTGCTGACCGACGGCGTGCGCGACATCTCGTTTGCCATCTCGTTCAACTTCATGGGTTTGTACATGGAGCAGGTGGCGGCGATGAACTTCGAGCAAATTGGCTGGAGCAACGGCATTTTTGGCCTGTTCATGATGTTGTTCATGATTCCCGGCGGCTGGCTCTCAGATAAGACCAGCGAACGGGTGGCAATCGCGTTCGGTTTCCTGTTGATGGCGATTGCAATTGGGATGATTGCCCTCGTGCCGCCCGCCAGTCCCTTCTGGGTGTACGCCAGCGGATGGGCGCTGGCCGGAACCGGCGTGGCGTTGGTCTCCCCGGCCTACCAGTCGCTCATCAGCAAAGCCGTCCCGGCCCACCTGCGCGGAACCGCCTTCGGGCTGTTCAGCACCAGCCTGGGATTGGTCTCGCTCCCGGCCCCACTAATTGGCGGCTTCCTGTGGGAAAACGTCAGCCCGCAGTTCCCGTTCGGAATCACGGCTGCCGTCTCGCTGTTATGTATCGTTCCGGTGTGGCTCAAGTTCAAGCTTGATAGCCCGCCTCGGAACGGGACGCCTGACCAGACAGGGCAGGCGTTAGAATGAAACCGTTTGTTTTTCAAAGAAATAAGGAAAATACCATGACTCTCGAAATGATTTACCAACAAATTGACCAACTGCCCGCCGGATTCACCCTCCGCCCCGGCGCGCTGGATGACTACAAACTGGTCTTCGACCTGGCCAACGCCAGTTCCCTGCGCTTGCTCGGCTCCGTTGACCTGACCGACCCGGAACTGATTCGCAACGACTGGCAGGACCCCAAGTTCGACATGGGAAAAAGCACCCGCATGGCCTTCGCGCCAGATGGGACTCTGGTCGGCGCGCTCGAAGTCTGGGACACCGGCAACCCGCCCGTCCACCCCTGGATTTGGTTCTGCGTCCATCCCGATTACGCCGAGAACGGCGTCGCTGACGCCCTGCTCGATTGGGCCGAGTCGCGCGCCGCCGAAGCCGAAAGCCGCGTCCCGGAAGGAATCCGTTTCGCGCCGCGCACCGGCTTCCCGGTTCAGAATACGCGCTTCAAAGCGCTGGTCGAATCGCGCGGATTCAAATATGACCGCTCGTTCTACCGCATGGAAGCCGCCTTCGACGGCCCGCCCGAAGTCCCGCCGCAGTCGGAAGGCATCGTCATCCGCCCCTACCACCCTGAGACTGAACTGGAAGCGGTCGTGCGCACGATGATTGACTCATTCCGCGACCACTACGGCTTTGTCGAACGCCCCTTTGAGGACGAATTGACCAGCTTTCGCCATCACTTCCTGGGCGACCCGCTCTATGACCCGTCATTATGGTTCGTGGCAATGGACGGCGATGAGATGGTCGGCATCAGCATCTGCCGCGCCGAGGATTACGAAAACCCCGAAAACGGCTTCGTCAACGAATTGGGCGTGCGCCGCGCATGGCGCAAACGCGGCATCGCCAGCGCCCTGCTCAAGACCTCCTTTGCCGAGTTCCACCGGCGCGGTAAGAAAGGCGCCGCCCTCGGCGTAGACGCCGACAGCCTGACCGGGGCGCTCAAAATCTACGAGCGCGCCGGAATGCGCCCCGCCCGCCAGTATGACAACTACGAGAAAGAACTGCGCCCCGGCAGGGAAATCTCAACGAAAACCCTGTAAATAAAGTAGGACAGGTCTATAGACCTGTCCTACAGACTGCGGTATAAATAAATTATGGAACTGATTACCGGCAAAACCCTCAAACGCAACGGCTGGCCGGATGGAAAAATCATCGGCCTGGCGAAAGAGACCGCCGCCAAACTGGCCGAAACCGGCCTCGAACGTGATTCCATCCTGGCCCGGCTGGAGGCCGTCCGCCAGAAACCGGGCAATTTCCTGGCTGACGCCCTCGCCGCCGACCTGGCGCGCGAGTGCATTCGCCTGCTTCCCAAACAAGCCGAAACGACCGAACTGCGCGATTCGCCGCTGCCCTACCCAATTTGGGGCCGCGAAGCGATTGACGATGGCTCCCTGGCCCAAATGGACAACGCCATGCGCCTGCCGGTCAGCGTGGCCGGGGCGCTCATGCCCGATGCGCATGTCGGCTACGGGCTGCCCATCGGCGGCGTACTCGCCACCGAAAACGCCGTCATCCCCTACGCGGTCGGCGTCGATATCGCCTGCCGGATGCGCCTGTCGCTCTACGAGGTTTCGCCGCACCTGCTCGGCCAAAAGCCAGGCTTGTTCGAAAACGCCCTTTTGGAGCAGACCGCCTTCGGGATGGGCGCGGAATGGAAAGGCGCGCGCCGTCCGCAGCACCCCGTCCTGGATGACCCCGCCTGGGATGCGACCCGCCTGCTGCAAACGCTACAAGACAACGCCGCCCGCCAACTTGGCACCAGCGGAACAGGCAATCACTTCGTCGAGTGGGGCGCATTCCGTCTGCATGAGTCGCTCTTCGGCCTGAAACCCGGCGAATACCTGGCCCTGCTCTCGCACAGCGGCTCGCGCAGCGTTGGCTTCAAGATTGCCGAGCGCTACAGCAAACTGGCCATGGAAAAACACCCTGAGCTGGATAAATTCGTCCGCCATCTGGCCTGGCTCTCGCTCGATTCGGAAGAAGGCCAGGAATACTGGCTCTCGATGGAACTGGCCGGGCGCTTTGCCTCGGCCAATCACTCTATCATCCACCGCCGCGTGGCCGAAGCCGTCGGGCTAAAAGAAGCCGGCGTGGTCGAGAACCATCACAACTTTGCCTGGGAACATACCCTGCCCGATGGACGCAAAGTCATCGTCCACCGCAAGGGCGCGACCCCGGCGGGGAAGGGCGTGCTGGGCGTCATCCCCGGCTCGATGGGCGACCCCGGTTTCGTGGTGCGTGGACGCGGCGCTGCCGAATCGCTCGAATCGGCCTCGCACGGGGCGGGCCGCCAGATGAGCCGCAAACAGGCCCTCAACACCATCGCCAAATCGACCCGCGACAGTTATCTCAAAGAACGCGGCGTAACCCTGCTCGGCGGCGGCCTGGACGAATCGCCCCAGGCCTACAAACCCATCGAACAGGTCATTGCCGCCCAAAGCGAACTGGTCGAAGTGGTCGGCAAATTCAACCCGCGCATGGTCCGCATGGCGGATGAGGCCGGAGAGTTTTAATCAGACCGGCATCATGCGCAGGTAGTTGGTGCCGCGTTTTTTGCTTTCGATATCAGCAATGACGCGCGTCACCTGCTCCGGCTGCAAGCCCAACGCCTCGGCGATTTCCGCCGGGGCGATTTCTTTTTCGTATCCCAGCCAGATGGCGTCGAGCAGGTCGAAGGGGATGCGGTAGAAAAATTCTTCCTGGGTGCTGCCGCCGGGGTATGTGTCGGTGGTGGGGACGCGGCTGCGAATTTCTTCGGGGATGCCCAGGTATTCGGCCAGTTGGAAAACCTGGGTCTTGAACAGGTGCTTGATGGGGCCAATATCCACCCCGCCGTCGCCCCATTTAACGAAAAATCCCAGTTCGTGTTCATTTTTGTTGGCCGTGCCAAGCACGGCGTAGTTGCGTTTTTCGGCGTGATAATACAACATGCACATCCGGCTGCGCTGCTTGAAGTTGGATGCGGCCACAATCTGCTGGTATTCTGCCAATGGCAGGCGTTTGCTGATTTCCTGTCCATCGGGGCCGGTTACAACCAGGCGGTAGATGTTGAGGGTTTGCTGCTCGAGCAGGTTGGAGGGCAGGACGATTTTCGCGCCCCAGCGGGAGGGTTCGTATTCGGGAATCACCCGCTGGATGGCTTCGTCGCGCCGCTGGTAACAGGCGAACCCATCCAGCGCGCCAGAGATGTTCTCTAAAACGGTGGTAACGCCCAGCGGTTTGGCCAGGATGTTTGCCAGGTGCTCGCTTTCAGGGTTGGATTCGCGCTCGGGGAGCAGTACGCCCACCACGCGCTCCGGGCCGAAGGCGCGCGCTGCCAGCGCCAGCACAACGGAGGAATCTATCCCGCCGCTGATGCCGGCCACGCCGCCCTGCTTTTTCATCGTCCCGAACACGCCCTGCCGCAGCATGTCGCAGAGTCGCTCGGTTTCGGCGGCGGGGTCGATGTCCAACCAGGAACGGTTGAATTTTTCGTTGGTCATGCGTTTCTCCTTGAGCGTGGGGCAATTTGGCGAATTGCCCTACGAATGTTCCACGCAGCGTTGGATGCGCTCCGGTTTGAGCGGGTTCAAACGGAAATCTTTTACAAAGAACTGGTGCAAGAGCTGGGTGGAGATGATTCCGGCGACGGCCATCGAGTCCACTTCGCTCAGGGTTTCCAGCCGGGCGGCTTTGCCAATCAGCGCGGCGACTGCGGCGGGGTTGAAGCAGCCGGTTTCGGCGAGATTTTTTTCAGCAAGCAGGTCGGCCAGGTATGCGGAGGGATGCGCGAAGAAGGCCTGGCGGATGGGGGCGCGGTAGGGCTTTTTGCCGCGCTGCCAGATTCTTTCGGGTAAATATTTTGCTCCCAACTGTTTGAGCAGCCATTTTTCTTTGAGGCTGCGCAATTTCATCGAATCGGGCAGGTCGGCGGCAAATTGCACCATGCGGTAATCGAGGAAGGGGTAGCGGCCCTCGACGGAGTTGCCCATTGCCATGCGGTCGCCCTGGGATGAGAGCAGGCAGGGGGAGAGGAAGGTGCTGATTTCGAGGTATTGCGCCTGAGCCAGGGGAGTCCAACGGGAAAATGCCTCGGGCAGGGGCTGTTGGGGGTGCGTAAGCGGCTGGGGCGGCTCGCGTAAAAAGCGCGTGAGGCGTCCGGTATTGTTCCAGCGGATGAGATGGGAATAGTACGGCGAATCCGTTTCGGTCAGACCCTGCTGGAAGAAGGCTTTCAAATAATTCATCTGCCCGCCGGAGAGATTGGCGATATCGCGGTAGATGCGGCGCAGCAGCAGGGGACGGATTTCGGAATCGGGCTGGCGCGCCCAGAAGCGGCGCAGGCGCATTTCTTTGAAGATGTCGTAACCGGCCAGGGTTTCATCGGCGCCTTCGCCAGTGAGGACAACTTTGAAGTTTTTGCCCCGGACGAGGCCGGAGAGCAGGAACATGGGGGCCGGGGCAGTGCGCAAGAGCGGCGATTCGGCGTGCCAGATGACTTGCGGGAAGGCCTGGCCGATTTGCTCGTAAGAGCAGTGGATGACGTTGTGCCGGGTTCCGAGGAAGGCGGCTACTTCCTGCTGGAAGGCGCTTTCGTCGAAGGCCGGGTCGGAGAAGGAGATGGAGAAGGTTTCGAGTTCGGATTGCCCGTAGCGGCGGATAAGGGCGGTGATGACCGAGGAATCGAGGCCGCCGCTCAGGTAAGCGCCGACCGGCACATCTGCCCGCAGGCGGATGCGCACGGCGTCGATGAGCAGACTTTCGAGTTGTTCGAGGTATTCCGCGGCAGGCCTGGGCGTTTCGGGCGGGTTGAACCGAGGCTGCCAGTAGGGATGAATCTCGAATTTCTCCGGGCTGGCGAGCAGGTAGTGACCGGGCGGCAGTTCGGCAATGCCTTTGAACATGGCGCGCGGGCTTTGCGCGCTCCAGAAGGTGAACACTTCCTGTAACGCTTGCGGGTCGATTTCGGCGCGCTGGCCGGGGTAGGCCAGGATGGATTTCATTTCTGAACCGAACAGGAGACGGTTTCCGGCGCGGGTATAGAAGACCGGGCGGACGCCCAGCCGGTCACGGGCCAGGAAGAGGCTGCGGCTGCGCCTGTCCCAGATGGCGATGGCGAACTGGCCGTTGAGCAGTTCGAGGCAGCGCGGGCCGCGTTCTTCGTACAGGTGCAGGATGACTTCGGTGTCGCTTTGGGTGCGGAAGGCGTGACCGCGCCGCTCCAGCTCGGCGCGCAGTTCGATGTAGTTGAAAATTTCGCCGTTGAAAACAATCCAGAGCGATTCGTCTTCGTTGCCAATCGGCTGGTCGCCGGTGGCCAGGTCGATGATGCTCAGGCGGGCGTTGCCGAGCGCGGCCTGGGGGTCGGAATAGATTCCGAACCCGTCTGGCCCGCGATGCTGGAGCATTTCGAGCATTTGGTGGATGACCTGCTTTTCGGGGCGTTCCGCTTCCCCCAGGTTGACCACGCCGCAGATTCCGCACATTTCAAGCCATCGCTTTCATTTTGCGCAGTTCCGATTTCAGCACTTTGCCGTGCGCGTTGAGCGGCAGGCTGGGCAGGAAAATGACCTGCGCCGGGACGGTGTGACGCGCCAGGTGAGTCCGGCAATGTTGCAGGATGTCTTGCTCGGCCAGGGTCGACCCGGTTTTGCGAACCACGAAAGCGGCCACCCGCTCGCCGGCCTGTTCGTCGGGCAGGCCCACGACCGCGGCTGAAACAAGTTCGGGTATCTGTAACAGGCACGATTCGATTTCGTAACTGCTGATGCGATGCCCGAACGATTTGATAAAGTCGCTTTTGCGGTCGACAATGTAGATATAGCCGTCTTCGTCCACCGTTGCCAGGTCGCCGGTGTAGAGCGCGCCCTGGCGGAATTTTTCGCGGCTGGCTTCTTCGTCATCGAGATAGCCGGGGGAAATATTTTCGCCCTGGGCCACGATTTCGCCGGTTTCGCCGGGCCGAATCGGGCTTCCGTTTTCGTCCAGCACCTCCAGGCTGACGCCGGGGATGCCGCGCCCGATGGAACCCATTTTTTCGTGGAATAACCCTGGCGGCAGGTAGGAGAGCCGCGCGGTGGCTTCGGTCTGGCCGTACATCACATAGACCCGCGCCGCCGGGCGCGAGGCGGCCAGTTCCTGCAACAGGGCGTTGTGCAGTTTGCCGCCGGCCTGCTGAATTTTCATCAAGTGGAGCAGTTCGCGCCTGGGAAAGGTGGAATTACGAAGCAAAATCTGGTAGGTGGATGGCACGCCCGCAAACCCGGTACATTGCGCAGTCTCCATCATGTCCAGCACCGTTTCGGGATAGGTGAAGGTGTTGCTGAGCACCAGGGTTGCGCCAACCCGCAGGTGGGAATGCAGCAGCGATGCGCCGTAGCAATAGTAAAACGGCAGCACGACCATCATCCGTTCGGCGGCAGTCAGCGCGAGGTATTCGATGATGGAATCGGTGTTGGCTTGCAGGTTGCGGTGCGTGACGCGCACCAGGCGCGGGCGGGACGTGGTGCCGGAAGTGGGCATGAGCGCGGCGTCAGAGTCGAGGTCGAGGCCGGGGTCAGATTCCGCCCAGGGAGCAGAATCGGCCTGGAGCAGGTTGTTTTCCAGCAAGAAACAGGGCAAACCGCCGCATATACTGGCATACTTGACCTGGGCAGGCTTGTCGAGGAACAGGAATTTACACCCCGCAAAATCCAACACGCGCTGGACTTCTTCAAGCGGGTATAAGTTGGAAATTGGCACTGCCACCGCGCCGATTTTCAGGACGGCCAGGTACGCGGCAGCCCACAAGGGCGAATTTTTCGACAGGATGGCAGCCCGCTCCCCGGCCCGGATGCCGCTCCGGGTCAGTTCGCCTGCCAGGCGGGCGCACACCGCCTTGAAGCGGATGTAAGGAATTTGCGCTTCGGCCGTGATAAAAGCAAGCGTGTCGTCGCTGGCGTTGCGCAGGAAGTAATCGGCGGTGTTCATGGCTTCGAGTTTGCAACGCCCATCAACGCTTGTGGTTCTGTTTGCCGCTGATGTAAGCCGTCAGGTTGGAGATGGAATCGAAGTTTTGGGGCGTAATTTCGGCGTCTTCGACCGAAACTTTGAAATGGTCTTCGATGAATGCAACCAGTTCTACGACTCCTGTCGAATCGAGAATGCTGTTTTCGAGGAAAGAGTCATCGTCGTTACAGGCAAACCCATCGGGCGCGAAGAGGATGTTTTGGGCAATGTAGTTTCGCAGGGATTCTTGTATGGCTTTCATAATAAGTTCTCTCCTTCTTGCAGAAAATGATTTGGGTGAATTTGCTTTGAATTGTTGATAGAACGTCCTGAAGGTTTTTGAACGGGGAATTTACCATTATGATGAACCTTCGGGACGGTTTCAACGGAAGTAATCTTGGGGATATGGACAGGAAAATTCGTTAGGAGAAAATCACTGGCATCGGTTTGTTATCCACCGTGGACGTGATGCCGGGTGCCTTTGCCGGAAACAATGTGGGTGGTTCGGATGAAAAAGAACCTGGAAATGCGCAATTTTGGGAGTTCGCTGAATTTCAGCATCAAGTGCATCCACCTGGACGGTATGTTATCTTCCCAATAATACGCATAGAGCCTCCGCCAGCCTTCACGTTTCAAAACCAGCTCCAACGAGCGATGGACAGGTACTGCCAGGTTCTTGCCACGCTGGCTGGGCGGGAGGAAAATATCCAGCGCATACGCATCCTCGCTCGCGCATTCGATATTGAGCATGGCAAGGTCGGGGTGTTCGATGGGCTTTTTTTCCTTACCCGGAGTCAGGCACCAGACATCGCCAATCACAACACCATCCGCATCCACCAGCGCAAAACCACGCAAACCTTGCTTAAAGTGACGTAAGGCAGTCAACCGGCGCTGGGAGGCCAGGAAAGTCCATTTCCCGGCTTCGATGTCTTCCCGTTTCAATTCGATGAAACGGAAACCCCGCCCCGATAACGGGTCTTTTGAAATCTCAAGTTGGGTTAAATCGAAATATCCGGGGATGGCCACCCTCTTATAAAAAACCTGCTGCTGAAAAATCGTGGACAACTCACGATTCTTCATGGCATCAGCGACCAACTTTAAGGCAAACTTAAGGTTTTCGAACATAAACCGCCCTGTGTTATCTAAACGAAGCTCATCCCCATCACTGGAATTAAGTAAAATCATACCATAATTGGGGGGATATGTCACTGGAAAAATGACGGTTCCAGGGCTGGTAATGAGGCGGTTATCTATACTGGCTGTCCAGCCTGTCTTGCGTGCTATAGACGCCAGATAACTCGACTACCCATCACTCCTGGAACCCGGTTTGGTACAACGCGGAATAAACACCCTGCCTTTCCAGCAATTCCTGGTGCGTGCCTTGCTCTACAATCCGGCCATCTTCGATGACGACGATTAAATCGGCGTTGGTGATTGTCGAAAGCCGGTGGGCAATGACGAAACTGGTGCGCCCCTGGAAAAGGGTAACGAGCGCGCGCTGGATGACCTGCTCGGTCTGGGTATCGACGCTGGAAGTGGCTTCATCCAGCACGAGAATGCGCGGGTCGGCCAACAGGGCGCGGGCAAAGGAAATCAACTGGCGCTGGCCGCCGCTCAACAGGACTCCGCCCTCCTCGACCGAGGTATCGTAGCCCTTGCGCAGTCCCATGATGAAATCGTGCGCGCCGACGGCCTTCGCGGCGGCTTCCACTTCGGCGTCCGTCGCGTCCAGCCGCCCGAACAGGATGTTTTCCTTGACCGTGCCGTTGAACAGGAAGGGGTCTTGCAACACAACACCCATCTGCGAGCGCAGGCTGTGCTGGGTGACGGTTTTCAGGTCGGTGCCATCGACCAGAACCCGGCCCTCGGTCGGGTCCATGAAGCGTGAGACCAATTTGACAAGGGTCGTCTTCCCGGCCCCCGTCTCGCCGACCAGGGCGACGGTCGAACCCGCCGGAACGGACAGGTCGATCTCACGAAGCACCAGCGCCGGGTCGTCAGAATAGTGAAAGGAAACGTTCTCGAAGGTCACATCGCCCTTAATCGCCGGCAGGGCTTCAGCATCCTCGGCGTCTTTTACATCCACTTCGGTATCGAGCAGGGCCAGGATGCGCTCGCCGCCGGCCATAGTCGATTGGAGGGTGTCGAAACGGCGCGAAAGGTCGCGGATGGGGTCGAAGTAGCGGTCGATGTAAAGCACGAAGGCCACCAGCACGCCCGCCGAAATGCTCTCGCCCAGGACGGCGGTACCGCCAATCCAGACGACGGCGGCAGCCGCCAGCGCGCCCAGCACATCCACCACCGGCAGGAAGGAGGCGGCCACCTTTGCCGCGCGAATCACGGTTTGCAGGTGGTAGCGATTGGTAAACTCGCTGAAGTGCTGGTAGTTGTGGGCCTGGCGGCTGAAAGCCTGCACCACGCGCACGCCGTTGATATTCTCGGCCAGCACCGAATTGACCCACGAGATGGCGGCGCGCACCCGGCGATAGGCCACGCGGGCCGCGCGCCGGTAGATGCTCGTAGCAAGAATCATGAGCGGGATGGTGGCAAAGGTGATGAGCGAGAGTTTGACATTGAGGGCCAGCATGGCAATCACGATACCGACCAGCGCGAACAGGTCGCGGGCAATGGCCAACACAGCCCAAATCACGAACTCGCGCAGGGTCTCGACATCGTTCATAACGCGCGTAATGACGCGCCCGACGCTGTAACGGCTGTAGAAGCCAAGCGAGAGTTTTTGCAGGTGGGCAAACAAAACTTTGCGCAGGTCATAGATGACCGACTGCCCAACATGCGCCATGATATTGACGCGGAAATAGATGAACCCCCAACGGATGAGGGCCGCCGCCAGGTAGATAAGCGCGGCGTTGCGCAGGGCGGCCAGGTTGCCGGCCAGCAGGCCGTCATCGATGGCAACTTTGACAAGGTACGGACCAATGACGGTCGAGGCGGTCGCGCCCAACATCAGGAAGGCGGCCAGGAGCATTTGCCATTTGTAGGGGGCCGCAAAACCAACCAGGCGGCGGGCCACCTGCGGGTCGAGGGGTTTATCGTACAATTCTTCGGATTGGGTGACGTAAGCGGGGGGAACAATGGTGGTCGTCATAGGGTAGATTGTACCAAATCCCAAATTAATGCAAAAACAGGGAAAGCGGGCGACTTTCCCTGCTTGGGTTTGCCGAAGCAATCCTTGTGGGCTAAATCGCGTCCACTGCCAGGCAGGTCAGGGTATCTTCTACGCCGGGGATGGGCTGGATGGAACCGGCCAGGATGTTCCCCAGGTCTTCCAAATCCTTCGATTCGACAATAGCAACCGCATCATACGGGCCAAAGGTCATATTCACTTCGCGCACTTGCGCAATTTTTCGCATCTGGCGGACAACGTCCTTGATTTCACCGGTGCGAATGTTGATGAGGACGTAGGCTTTCATAAAAACTCCTGTTGGTTGACGACCGTTTATGTTCTGTGCAAAATTATATATCGGCCTCGTCCGCCATCCTAATAGCAATCGTCACAACCTGGGCATACTTTAAGTCACCTTTCCACAGGAACGTCCCGAAGGCTTCGCAGGGGAAATACGCTGCGCTCGCTCAAGCCTTCGAGACGATACTCACTCCCAGAACTGCGGCAGGTGTTCGCGGTAGGCCGTCAGGTAGTCATCCAAAATCAATTTCGCGGTTTCGATGTCGCGGATGACCGGGTCGAGCAGCAGGCATTGCAGGGCTTTTTGGCGGTCGCCCTCCACAGCGGCGTCGATGCCCAGTTGGGCCGAGAACAGTTCGCGGCGGCAGAGTTCGGCAACCGGTTCGGGCAGCGCGCCAACGTGAACGGGGTGAATCCCGGCCCCATCGACCATGACGGGTGTCTCGACGATGGCGTTGTGGGGCAAATTGCTGATTTGCCCAGCGTTTGGCAGGTTGGCCGCGATGTGATAGTGGTTCCCGGCCCCGGCGATGTTCTCAATCATCTCCAGCGCGCCCTCGCTGTCGGTGTCGAGCAGGCCATCGACCGGCATGACGCCCTCGGCCATGCTCTCCAGCCGGTTCAGGCTGAAATCGCGCATGGAAGCAAACAAATCCCAATCGTACAAACGGATGTTGTATTTCTGCCAGGGTTTGGTTTGCGGGTCGCTGACCCAGGGCAGGTATTCGCACAGGTGGGTATCGCCGGGGACGGGGAAGATGCCGAAGGCGTCGTACACATCCCTGGTGAGCGGCTCGAAATCGGCGGGGAGGGCCTGCCAGCGCTGCCGGAAGAGCGGGTACAGGTCTTCGCCGGTCTGCCGGTCACGGATGGAGAGAATCCACGAGAAATGGTTGGCGCCGGCGGCGCGGATGTCGAGACGCGGCACGGCCTGGCGCTTGACCTGTTCGTGCAGGGCGTGTTGGGTTATATCGGCGTGCATGCCAGTAATCCCGTCGGGAATCTCGAAGCCCAGGTCTTTGGCGAGCGCAATGCCGACCATGCTATACCCGGCGAAAATCTGGTGGCACAGGCCAACGACCTTGATTTTGCTCTGTCTCGACGCTGCTCGACAACTATAACGGTTGACCAGGTCGCAAATCCGCACCATCGGGTTGGTGAAGTTGATGAACCAGGCTTGTGGGCAGGCCTCTTCCATTGCGCGCGCGATTTCCAGCACCGGCTTGACGTTGCGGGCGGCGTGGGCAAACCCGCCGGGACCGCCGTTTTCAGCGTAGGGCTGGCGCACGCCATATTTGAGCGGAATCTCGAAATCGGACTTCCACAGTTCCTCGCGCGGGCCGACCTCGATGGCGCTGACTACAAAATCGGAGCCGGGCAGGGCTTCGGCGTGATGGGTATGCCCGCTGATGGTGAAACCGGCGTCCCATTCACGGTTCAGGCGGTCGGCCAGGCGTTTGACGATGTCGAGGCTGCGCGGGTTGCGGTCGACCAGGGTCAGCGTAGAGCCGCGCAATTTTTTCGAACGCAGCAGGGCCGAGAGGGTGTTTTCTCCAAAACTGGCGCTGCCCGCGCCGATGACGGTGATTTTGGCGGGAAGGGACATGGGATTTTAGATTTTAGATTTTAGATTTGCGCTTATTCCAACTCCGCAATCAACACTTCGAAGGCGCCCAGGCCCACTTTTCCAAGCGACTGGTCTTTCTTGCCGCGCCCGGCGGAAGAGAAGATGACGCGCGCCTGTTTCTTGCCCGGCGCGTTGAATTTGAGTTCGTGATGGCCCGCCGAATAGTTCAACACGACCAGCACGGTCTGCTCCTCGGTATAACGCAGGAAGGCAAAATAGTCCTCGGCTTTGGGGTGGAGGGGCTTGTACTCGCCCGCTATCAGCGCGGGGGTGTTTTTTCGGACGTGAATCAAGCGCTTATAGTAGTTCAACATCGAATCGGGATGGTCGAACTGTTCCTGGACGTTGACGCCCTCGGCATGGTTGGGATGCACCGGCAGCCAGGGGATGATGCGCGGCGGGCAGAATCCGCCATTGGGCAACGGACTCCACTGCATGGGCGTGCGGTTCTTGTCGCGGGTCATCTCCCCGGCGCGCTGGGCGGCTTCGGCAGGGTCGATGTTCAAGTCGTTGACCAGCGCGTCGTAATACCAGGTCGCCATCGTGTCGCGCAGTTTCGAGGGGTCGGTGATGATGTAGTCCTGCATCCCGATTTCTTCACCGTTATAGAGAAAGGGCGTGCCGCGCAGGGTCAGCACCAGGGCGGCGTTCAGGCGCGCCAGTTCGGCGTCATGGAGGCCGTCCGCGTAGCGCGAGTAAATGCGCGAGCAGTCGTGATTGCCGAGGGTGTTGCAGCCCCAGCCGCGCGTCGGCAGCAGGTCGAGCCGCGCGAGGCGTTCGCGCTGGTTCTTGCGGATGTGGGCCGGGGTGATGCGGTCGACGCGCATGAGCGGGAAGTTGAAAACCAGATGCAGTTCGTCGTCGCCGCAGCCCATGTAATCGATGTTGTCATCCTCGCCGACCAGCGTCCGGTCGCCGTCATATTCATCGAGAATGGCGCGCAATTCTTTCATCAGGTCGTGCAGTTCGGGGCGGCCCCACTGATGTTTGAACATGTCGTGCCAGTATTTGTCTTTCAGGGCAATTTCTTCGGGCGTTGTGGCGGTCTCAGAGAAGCGCCGCAGCTGGGCCAGGTTCATCGGAACGGAATGCGGCGTCAGGCGGGGGTCTTCGTAGATGGTGCCAATCGCGTCGAGGCGGTATCCGTCCACGCCCAAATCCAGCCAAAAGCGGACGGCATCCCACATAGCCTGCTTGACTTCGGGGTTGTGCCAGTTCAGGTCGGGCTGCTGCTTCATGAAATAGTGGTAGTAATACTGGCCCCGCTCCGGGACGTAGGTCCAGGCCTCGCCGTCGAAGCAGGATTGCCAGTTGTTGGGCGGGCGGCCCTCACCCTCCGGCCCCTCTCCCGCGGGGAGAGGGGAGTCCATCCAAACGTACCAATCGGCTTTGGGGTTGTCGCGGCTGGATTTTGATTCGAGGAACCAGGCGTGTTCGTCGCTGGTGTGGTTCAGCACCAGGTCGAGGATGACCTTCATCCCGCGCGCGTGGGCTGCACTGAGGAAAGTCTTGAAATCGTCGAGCGTGCCGTATTCGGGGGCGACGTTGCAGTAGTCGCTGATGTCGTAGCCGCAATCCCAGTTGGGGGAGGGGAAATGCGGCGAGAGCCACAGGGCATCGACGCCCAGGTCTTTGAGAACGTCGAGTTTTTGGGTGATTCCGATGAAGTCGCCGATGCCGTCGCCGTTGCCATCTGCAAAAGAGCGCGGGTAAATCTGATAGAACAGGGCGGTTTGCCACCATTTCAGGTCGGTCATGTTTGCTCCGGTATTTTATGGTATGAACACCGTCCCGAAGGTTGGTTTAGAGGCTGGAACATCTGACAACAACCTTCGGGACGTTTTGCCCAATGATACAATAAAAAGCGAAAAGGAGTCACGATGTTCAGGAAATTGATAAACCTGGGTTTGGCATGTGTTTTGTTTGGCCTGGTCTGGGCCGCCGGTCACGACATCCTGAAAGGCGAGCCGAATGCGTGGATGGAGTGGACGGTTGTCCTGGCGGGTGGCGTATTGGCGCTGCGTCTGGCATGGAAGCAGCGACAAACCATTCCCTGGATTTCTTCGCAGAATCCACGTTGAATTTTGCTAGCAATTCAATTCTCAATATGAATTGCCAGGCGAACGTCCCGAAGGTTTTTCGAGCGCAATTTGCGTGATTTCGAGAAACCTTCGGGACGGTTTGAACTTTGCAAAATCCGCGTTGAATTTGCTTGACAGGCGAGGCTGAACCCTATATAATCTCGCCTCGCGTTCCTCGTTAGCTCAATCGGCAGAGCGGGCGGCTGTTAACCGCTAGGTTCGAGGTTCGAGTCCTCGACGAGGAGCCTGCATTCCAGACAGGGAACCCCCTGCAAACACAAAACGCCCAAGCGCCCCTGCTGGGCGTTTTGCTTTAATTATCGAAGTTTAGATTGGTCAGAAAAAGGATGAACGCCAGGCTTCAATCGTTCCACGAAAACCTGTACACGGATGGACACGGAGAAAGCCCAAAAACTGCTCTTTGATTCTTAAAAAATCCGTGTTCGTCCGTGTAATCCGTCAAATCCGTGTACAAAAGTTCTTTGCCCGTAACTGCCTGCCCGCCCTCACCCCGCTGCGCGGGGCTTCCCCCGGCCCCTTCTCCCAATGGGAGAGGGGAGAAAACAGAGCTGATTTTGTCGCTTTCGGCAGGAAAACCCGTTTCGTATGTCCGTTTCCATCTCCCTTTGGGAGAGGGTTAGGGTGAGGGTAGGTAGTTACGAATACAATCAAAATGACTTTTGACATTAGACATTATTGGCATTAGCAATAAACGTCCCGAAGGTTGCCGGAAACAACCAAAATTTCTCGCAAAAACCTTCGGGACGGTGCTTGTAATTTTATTGCCAATAAAGTCTATTATCAAAAATGATAACCGACGGGCAAGAGTTCGACTCAAATGATTGTATACTATTGTAAGTGGAAATCATCGTTTTTTAGTGGAGACACGCCATGATGCCCCAGCATTCCATTTTGATTGCCACCCTGGGGAGTAAAGCCCAGATTATTACCCTCGCCTTGGATTGCTTGCGCCAATGGGGTGAACTCCCGCAATCCCTGGTCACAATCCACGCACAGGCAGAACGCCCGGAAACTGCGCAGGCGCTCCAACGCTTGAAAGCCGACCTGCCTGTTCATTTCCCCGAAATCCAATTCAAAACCATCGAATTAGCCTATGCCGGCGCGCCTATCAAGGATGTGACCTCCCCGACTGAGGTCGATGTGGCTTTTCGTGCTTTGTATGCCGAGGCGCGCGCCGCCAAAAGCGCTGGTCAAAGGGTTCACCTGTTGATTGCCGGCGGGCGCCGCACCCTGACCGTTTTTGGCATGGCGGTAGCGCAGATGCTGTTTGACGGTGACGACTGCCTGTGGCACCTGGCTTCTCATCCTGATTTAGAGGCCTCAGCCAAGTTACATGCCGGCGAGACCGAGTGGGCGCGGCTGATTCCGATCCCGGTCATCCCCTGGGGACGTCTTTCGCCTGTCTTCGATGTCCTGCGCGCAGTGGAAGATCCCTTCGATGCGGCCAATCGTCTCGCCGATTTACGCCTGCGCGAACAGTGGGACCAGGCGCGCATTTTCGTATTGACCGGCTTGAGCGGGGCCGAGCGTCCGGTGGTCGAGTTGTTGGTGCGTGATGGCCTGAGTCAGAATGAGATTTCGGAGCGGTTGACGCTCTCGCCGCGCACGGTGGAACAGCATTTGCGTTCTGCCTATCGAAAGGCCGCCAACCACTGGGAACTGGAAACGGTCAACCAGACCCAGTTGGTGCGCCTGCTGATGCCGCTTTTTCGATTTTAGATTGGCGATTCCTGATTTTAGATTACAGGGCGCAGAATTTTGGTTTTCAATCTACAATCAGCACTCTGCAATCCATAATCTGCAATCAAATTACGGGGTTTCCCGCATGACAGCGCATTTCCCCTGCGGTATGCTAAATGCGCAGTTCCCAGGGGGGCGCGCAACGGGGAGAGCGGGAATTGCCTGTTCGATTTTCGATTGGAGATTGAAGATTGGAGATTGGAGATGGAGATTGAAGATCGAGGATTGAAGATTTTTTGATTGCCAGGTTTGAAAGGAGGCTGCATGAGTGACAATCGAATAAAAACCGAGGTGTTGCAGGCTGCGCTGGCAGGGTTGCTGCACGATGTGGGCAAGTTCGCGCAGAGGGCGGGAGACCAGGTAAGCAGCGAATGGAGCGAAGGCAAAACCAAAGCCGATTTTGGCTATCAGCATGCGCTCTATTCCTG
>DAOUAZ010000357.1:0-1833 GCA_034432975.1 Anaerolineales bacterium
GAAACTTGGCAATTCACTGTGGGCAAATACAGACGGTGACCCTATCTCATCTCGCAAGTTTTATTATTTTGGATATAAAGGCGATGGCTTGTGGAATGAGATCGGTTTCGCCTCCGGTTTGACGACTGACATCGTTTCATCGGCTCTCCGTGATGAATACAAACTATTCTCCCAGTTTTACCAGACATCAACCTGGAATTCCGAATGGCTGGCATCGACATACGGGCTGACCATGCGCCCGCTTCCCGAAAGCTGGCAAACTTACACTGATGTTTCCGGGCGGGACGAAATCGTGCGGCTTCTAGGTGAATGGAATACTGCCGAGTTCGAAAAATATATTTCTTCCCAAGGAGGAACGACTCCGTGAACATAAGTCTCAATTGGTTTCGGTTTACCGCGATTTTTGCCGCGCTGGTCATTGTTGCCGGCCTGAGCCTCTCCATTACCGGGGAGGCTCAGGCCCAATCTCCAGGCTGCTCATCCCCTATTTACAACGCGGATGGCTCGATTTCGCAGTCCTGCACCGGCACGACGCCTGGAGGACCGGGCGGACCGGGAAGCGATGGCGGGGGCAGCAGCGGGCAGAACGTGAATACGGGCAGCTGCACGCCGGGCACATCGGTCACGCCGCAAACGGCCTATATCGCAGGCATCTTTGGCGGCGACCCTAATGTATGTACGGCCGTGGTCGGGTTGTTCGACGACTGCACCGGCCAAATGGTAGCCTTTGGCGCAACCGCCGGCAGCGTGGATTGTGATGACCTGGATTCGGACACCGGCATCCCGCCCGAGCCGCCCAATCCCTGCAGCACCCTGATCGTCACGCCGGGTGGTATCACCTGTTCCGGCACACCCTGGGGCATCGAGGCGCGTGTGGCGTTCCCGCCGGTCACCCTGGACGTGCGCCCATTCCCTGCCACCCTGGTACGCTGGCCCACAGCCATCCGGCTGTCCAGCATGCCTTCGGCCAGCGGCTCGGACGGCATCGGGTACATCGGCAATGGCGGCGGGACTTCAGGCAATCCGGCTGTTGGTGACTGGCGCGACCTGACGCTCACGCTGACCCTTCGCCCGGCCAACGACTTCGTTGTGGTCAACCTGCCGAACCTCGATCCCATGACCGTGCGCCTGACCAGCCCCACCAGCCCGCCAGATATCTTCCGCTGGGAAGTCCCGTCACATCCGGCTGCCGGGGGCGGTCCGCTGGCCGGCACCATCCCGGGACTCGATGAACTGCCCGCTGACATGCCGGTATTCGTCGGCAGCACACGCTCACCGTACAGGCTCTTCTGGCAGCTCACATACGAGGTCCGCGACAGCCAGCGCACCTGTGTGCCAGGCCGCAATGTCAGCACATGGACGTACGAGTGCGCCGTGGATGGCGGTATCGGCACGTGGGATGGGCATTACAAGGTCGAATACGGTTGGTCGGGCTATTCCCAGGGTGGCGAGGTCCACCCGTACCAGGTGGTTAACCTGCCGGCGAACCTGCTGGCAGACAGCAACGGGGACGGCGTCATCGACGCTTACTGGAACTACAACCTGGTCCTGCAGCGCATGAATGACAACGACCGCACCAACGACCCGGTTTACGCCCGCTCGTGGAACTGGAACGGCACCATTTACTGGGGCGTCCGGGAAGGGCAGGGCCAGATCGGGTATCCGGGCGTGCCGTAGGATTTGCGCCAGGATAACAGGCTGGTTTATAATTCCCAAAGCCTTTTCCCCACAGGCGTGGGGGTGGATCATTCCCGGAGGACTGCCAGGAAGTTTTCCCCACAGGCGTGGGGGTGGCTCGAATGGTGAGAGGCGCCAATTGCTCGACATCCTCGT
>DAOUAZ010000358.1:0-5153 GCA_034432975.1 Anaerolineales bacterium
CGAAAGGTAGTTCAGGATTTTGAGCCGGGTGGGGTCGGCCAGGGCTTTGAGCGCGCGCAGCAGTCCATCCGGTACCAGTTCGCCGGGGATGGCCGACATATCCGCCGGGCGCGCGCCGAACAGGAACAGCAATTCGGTTTCACTGATTTTTTCCAGCACCACCAGGGGAGTCGGCCAATAACTCGGCGCGATGATGATTTCCTGCGGGTTGAAATCCTCTTCTTCGAGACGGACGCCCTGCGAGAGTTCGGTAATCAAATCGCTTACGCTCAAGGTTTTTGCCAGTTCCTGGGCGCGCTCCAGCCCGGCTTTCATCACCGGGCCGATGCGCTTCTCCTCGTCCTCGAAGAAAGCGGTATGGTAGGCCTGCAATGCCGAAAGAAAGCTATCCCCCAATTCAGCGGGGCGCGCCCACCAGTCGAGATAACGTTTGAATCCGTCCAGGTCGAAATCCTTTTTCCCCTTGTGTTTGCGGTATTTCTCGAAGAACGCTACATCCGACTCGTCCCATGCGCGGCGGGTGGCAATTTTCAATAATGCCTGCGCCTGTTCGGAATTTTCCGCGCCCTCCAGCTCGAACACCTTAACCATGCGCTCGGCAGCCGGAATCTGCCGCATGGTCCACAGCGCGCTGATGGCGTCTTTAGGGGCCGGGAGTTTGCGCACCCATGAGATGGGCCAACCCGAGAAAGGGATAATTTCTTCGAGCAGTTTGCGCTCAGCAGCCGGAATCCGGGAACGAATCCCGGCTGCCCACGAAGCGCGGATGCCATAATATTCGGGTTCGTGCAATACATGCATGCTGATGAAAAGTTCGTAAGCGGTGCCAAAATCCCAGCCGATGCTTGCTTTGTCAAGTGAGTTCATGCGGGCCTCCCCGGCAAACGGGCGTTCCTATTCACCGGTCAGTTTTCGTCCTATTTTAACCAGCATTTCGCCTGCGTGGGGGTCAACATTCTCACGAAAAGGATACAGATTCATTAAGAGACTGCCCAGGGCGACCAACAACGCGCCGGTCTGGACGGAAACGAGGCGGCCATCGCCTGTTGACAGCGCCTGCGGCCTGTTGACAATCATTCGATTCTGGTTCATAAACGCTCCGGTTGTATCTTCTCAATGTTTTGGGGAGAGAAACACCGTCCCGCGAGCGCTCAGCCGAGCGGTTCGAACGGCTCAACCAGGTTTTTCGAGCAAACCTCACCTGCGCTTGTCGCGCAGGCGCAAGTGTCGGGACGTTTCCCCATTTTTTCGAGAAGATACCTCCGGTTGTATTCACGGATAAAGTGGACGGTAATACAAGACATGGCAACCTCCTTTTTCAAAGGTTGCGTTGAATAGCGGGCGGCTAAATGGTTTTGTTCTCCCATTGTGGGGTAGGGGCGGTCAGCCGCGCCAGATTTTCGCCGGTGGCGATGAAGCACCGGCCTGTTGCAAGCGCCAGGCGTTCACGCAAACCGGAAGCCGGGTCGAAAATTTGCGGCGCGGGTTGGATTCTCCAGTCACGCGCGCGCTCATATATTTTGGGGTAGATGATAAATAGTTCGTCCATGATTTTGCTCCTTTCCATCAATCGAGCGTCAAAGTTAGATGTATGTTGACATTAGATAATTATCTAATTAGATAATAGTCTAAATCAGGACTTTTGTCAAGAGGTAATTGTCATTTTGCGCCGCATTGCAGTACAATGCAATTGATGGACGCTGAGAAATTGGCCGAAGCGCGCCGCCGCATGGTGACCGAGCAACTCCGCCAACGCGGAATCCACGACCCACGCGTGCTGGAGACGTTCGAGTCCATCCCCCGCCACCTGTTCGTTCCCTTGGAGTACCAGCCCTGGGCGTATGACGATTCGCCGCAGCCCATCGGCCACGAGCAGACGATTTCACAGCCGTACATCGTGGCGCTGATGACTGAACTATTGGCGCTGACCGGCGCGGAGCGCGTACTGGACGTGGGAACCGGCTCCGGCTACCAGGCCGCCATCCTGGCGAAACTGGCAGCGGAAGTGCATACCGTCGAACTCCTCCCCGCCCTGGCAGAACGCGCCCGGCAGACGCTGGAGACGCTCGGTCTGGAGAATGCGCATGTCCACTGCGCGGATGGTTCGCAGGGCTGGCCGGACTCTGCGCCTTACCAGGCTATCCTGACTGCTGCGGCAGCGCCCAAAGTCCCCCAGCCGCTGCTGGAGCAGTTGGCGGAGGGCGGCCGGCTGGTGCTGCCAGTGGGCGCGCGCGGTTTCCAGCGTCTGGAGTTATGGCGCAAGGAAGGGGACGCTTTTTCGAGCGAGAACATCCTGCCGGTAGCGTTTGTGCTGCTGCGCGGAAAGCACGGCTGGAAATAAAAACCGCCAGGGAGCATTTCCCTGGCGGTTTTGTCATGCTTCAAGACATTCGATTAGAGTTCGATTTTCGCGCCCATCAATTTCATGAACTGCGACATCCAGGCCGGGTGGGCGGGCCAGGCCGGGGCCGAAACCAGGTTGCCTTCGGTGATGGCCTGGTCGACCGGGATGGATGCATATTCCGCGCCGCCATTGGTGACATCGGGTCCAACCGCAGGGTAAGCGGTGGATTTGCGTCCCTTCAAAACACCGGCAGCGGCAAGAATCTGCGGCCCGTGACAAATCGCCGCAACCGGCTTGTTTGCCTCGAAGAAGTGACGGGTGATTTCCAGCACGCGCGGGTTCAGGCGCAGGTATTCGGGAGCGCGCCCGCCAGGAATGACCAGGCCATCATATTCGGCTTCGTTGATTTCGCTGAAGGTCTTATTCAGCCCAAAGTTGTGACCGCGCTTCTCGCTGTAGGTCTGGTCGCCCTCGAAATCGTGGACGGAAGTCCGCACCACATCGCCCGCGGCTTTATCGGGGCAGGCCGCCTCCACCGTATAGCCCACAGCGGCGAGGGTCTGGAACGGGACCATCACCTCATAGTCCTCAACATAATCACCAACCAGAAACAAAATTTTCTTGGACATGCGAGTTCCTCCTTTGGGAAATGTGGAAAAGGGAACCAGGTTGGCCCGGCGGCACATCTGGTGTTACCAATATAATACAACTTAAGCAAATTTTCGTCAAGAAATGCAAATATTTTGCTCGTTAACGGCTGATTAACACCATCTTGACAAAAACTGGTAATACCAGCATAATTCATATCATGAATATTTTACGCGCGTCCCAACAACCCGTTTATCTGGCTGTAGTAGATTACATCACGAATTTAATTAAGCAAGGTGAACTCCAACCCGGCGACCCCCTCGTTTCTGAACGCGAATTATGCGAACAGTTTGGCATCAGCCGCACCTCCGTCCGAAAGGCTTTGGCGATTCTCTCCGGAATGGGGCTGGTGGAAGTAACCCCGCGCAGCGGCGCGCGCGTAGCACAGGCCAGTTCGCAGCCAGCCATCGATTCGCTCAGCCAGATGATAGCCCGCAACCGGCATCAGGCCGTCCACCTTTATGAAGTCCGCCGCCTGATTGAAGTACAGGCCGCCCGCCTGGCCGCCGTGCGCCGCGACGAAGCCGATGTCATCAAGCTGCGCGAACAACACAACATCATCAAGAACAGCCTGCAAAACCCGGCCATCCTGCACCAGGCCGATATGCGCCTGCACGTTGGGATTGCCGAAAGCACCAAAAATCCCTTCTTCGGCGAGTTGATGAGCGTCCTGATTGCCGCGTACATGGAAATCTTCAACGTCGTCTGGTCGCCCTGGGGCAGCCCGCAGGAGGAACAGGCCTTGTTCACCCACTACTTTCAGCAACACGGCCTGATTGTCGAAGCCATCGCTGACAAAGACCCTGAAGCTGCCGCCGCTTACATGACCCAGCATGTGGATGACTCGCGCAAGCAATACGAGCGCATGTTGGCGGCCCGCTCGAAAGCAGCATAGCCATCCATCTTCCCATCCGCCATTCATCATTCATCATTCATCATTCATCATTCATCATTCCCCATTCACCATTCCCTATGACCCCTCCCAACCTGCTTCCCTTCCTCGATGAATTACGCCAATCCGTCAGCGGCGAAGTCCGCGCCGATGAACTCAGCCGAACGCTCTACAGTTCCGACGCCAGCATTTACCAGGTCAAGCCCTACGCGGTACTGATTCCACGCTCGGTGGAAGATGTGCAAACCGCAGTCAAACTGGCGGCGCAATATCACATCCCCATCCTGCCGCGCGGCGGCGGGACCAGCATGGCCGGGCAGACCGTCAACGAAGCCCTGGTCATCGACACCACACCCCACCTGAACCGCATCCTCGAAGTCAACGCGGACGAGAAATGGGTGCGCGCCGAGCCTGGCGTGGTACTCGCCTCGCTGAATACCCATCTCAAACCCTACGGGCTGAAATTCGGGCCTGACCCTGCCAGCGGAACCCGCGCCGCCCTGGGTGGGATTGTCGGCAACAACTCCTCCGGCTCGCACTCGATTCTGTACGGTATGACTGCCGACCATATCCTGGCGGTCAACGTCATCCTCGCCGATGGGTCGCTGGTCGAGTTTTCCGCCAAGACCGAATCTGAGTTGGAACAAACCCAGGCCCAGGGCGGGTTCGAGGCCGCCATCTACCGCCAAATACTGGCGTTAACCCGCAATCCACACAACCTGGAAGTCATCCGCAAAAGCACGCCTCCCCACTGGCGGCGCTGCGGCGGCTACAACCTCGACCGCCTGACCGACGGCGCGGGCTTTTCCTTCCGCTGGCCGCACGACCCGCGCTTCAACCTCGCCAGGCTGGTGTGCGGCTCCGAAGGCACGCTCGGCTTCATCACCGAAGTCAAACTCAACCTGGTCGAAACGCCCAAACTCTCGGCCCTGGCAATCGTCCACTTCGACGACCTGCGGACTTCGCTCGATTCCGTGCCGACCATGCTGGAAGTCGAACCCAGCGCCGTGGAAATGCTCGACGCCCACAGCATGGCTCTGGTCGAAAACGCGCCGCTCTTCGCTGAAATGCAGCGCTCGTTCATCCGGGGTAAGCCCAATAACGTCCTTATCGTCGAGTTCTACGGCGAAAGCCTGCCAGAACTGCAAGCCAGGCTGGACAATCTGGCCCGGCACCTGCAAACCCGCCAGGTTCCCTTCACCACCATCGTCAACCTGACCGCCCCCGCCGCCATCGAATCCGTCTGGAAAGTCCGCACGGCAGGCTTTG
>DAOUAZ010000359.1:0-4381 GCA_034432975.1 Anaerolineales bacterium
GAAAGGTTTCAAGCAGATAGGTTTATTACTTCAAAAACGCCCTTACTTCCGGCAGCACGACCTGGCTGTGCTGTTCGGGGAACCAGTGGTTGTATTGCTCGTACACCCAATCGTGGGCCAGGATGACCAGTTTGCCGGTCGGACTTTGGCGGGCCAGCGCGTCGAGCGTCTCGTCGAATTCGCGCGCCATCACGCCCCCGGCCAGTTCCTTGAGCGGCGGGAAGTTGGGGTTATCGTGCCGGTTGGGGAAGGCGTAGGTGTAAATACTGCGCCCGGCCAGCCAGGGCTGCCCCCGCTCGGCTTCGGTGGTATAAGCCGCGAACATGGCCGGAGAATCGGGGAATCCATGCGCGAACAGGACAGGGCTTTTATCGGTCTCTCCCGCATGGTACAAACAAGTCAACTTTGCATACATCGGCGTCTCGCAAGGGTAGGATACGCAATTATAGCATCCCAAAATCCCGTCTGGGAGCGTGGGACAAAAAAGCCTCGCCGTGTCTCCACCGCGAGGCTCTGAAAACTGATTACTGGCCTACGTTCCTTCTTCCCACGAAGCCAGGTATTTAACCTGTTCCTCGGTCAGGGTGTCGATTTGGACGCCCATCGCTTCCAGCTTCAGGCGGGCGATTTCGGCATCGATGTCAGCGGGAACGGAGTAGACCTTCTTCTCCAGTTTGGCGGCGTTCTTGGCCATGAACTCGGCGGAAAGCGCCTGGTTGGCGAAGGACATATCCATCACAGCGGAGGGGTGGCCTTCGGCGGAGGCCAGGTTAATCAGGCGGCCTTCGCCCAGGATGTTGATTTTGCGGCCATCTGTGGTGGTGTATTGGTCCACAAACGGGCGGACGAGAGCCGGTTTGCCGGCGCTCATCTTTTCGAGGGCCGGGATGTTGATTTCGACGTTGAAGTGACCGCTGTTCGAGACAATCGCGCCGTCTTTCATCACCGCGAAGTGATGGCCGTCGATGACGTTCAAGTCGCCGGTCACGGTGCAGAAGATGTCGCCCACTTTGGCGGCCTCCAGCATCGGCATGACTTCGTAGCCGTCCATCACCGCTTCGAGGGCCTTCAACGGGTCGACTTCGGTCACAATGACCTGAGCGCCCATGCCGCGCGCGCGCGAAGCCAGGCCGCGTCCGCACCAGCCGTAACCGGCGACGACGAACTTTTTGCCCGCCAGCAGGACGTTGGTGGCGCGGATGATACCATCGATGGTGGATTGACCCGTGCCATAGCGGTTGTCGAACAGGTGCTTGGTCAGGGCATCGTTGACGGCGATAACCGGGAATTTCAACACCTTATCCTGCTCCATCGCCTTCAGGCGGATGACGCCGGTGGTGGTCTCTTCGGTCCCGCCAATGACGCCGTCCAGGAGCGACTGGCGCTCTTCAGCGGTCAGGGAGGTGGCCCAGGCTGCCAGCGAAGGCTCCAGGCGGTCGAAGCGTCCCATCTGGATGAAAAAGAGCGAGGAAACCAGGTCGGCGCCGTCGTCCATCGTCATCTGGGGTTTATGCTCCAGCGCGGCGCGGATGTGCTTGTAGTAGGTGACGTTGTCCTCGCCCTTGATGGCAAAGGTCGGAATTTCGTAGACGTTGACCAGCGCCGCCGCCACGTCATCCTGGGTCGAGAGCGGGTTGGAGGCCGTCAGGACGACATCCGCGCCGCCGGCTTGCAGGGCGCGCATCAGGTTGGCGGTTTCGGACGTGACGTGCAGGCAGGCCGAAACGCGAATCCCCTTGAGCGGCTTCTCTTTCTCGAAGCGCTCGCGGATACTGCGCAGGACGGGCATCTCGCGCTCCGCCCATTCGATTCGGCGGCGGCCGCCTTCGGCCAGTTGAATATCTTTAATATCGTGGGTGCTGCTCATGCTGACTCCATTTTGTGATTTGGTGATTTGGTGATTTTCGGATTTCGGGATTTCAAGATTGGGAACATGAGAAATTGGGTTGTCGAACACCAAATCACCCAACTGCTCAATCACCCAGTCGCTTAACCTTTAACCAGGCAACTGGTCAAGTTTTCCGCCGTCGTCATAATTCCGGCGGAAACGATTGACAAATTCTTCGCGGGTGTAGCGGTGGTTCTGCGTGCCGCTCTGCTCGAGGACGTACACCGCCGCCAGCGAACCAACCTGGCCGCACAGCGTCCAATCCCAGCCGCGCGCGTAGGCCGCCAGGAAGCCGCCCCGGAAGGCATCGCCGACGCCGGTTGGGTCGACAATCCGCTCTTCGGGGACGACCGGCACGACCACTTCCTGCCCGCCGGCATAGATGACCGCGCCTTCCGCGCCTTTGGTGACGACGACGATTTCGACCATCTTGAGAATGGCCGGTAAATCCAGGCCGGTCTTTTTGGAAATCAGCCCGTATTCGTAATCGTTACAGAACAGGAAGCGCGCGCCGTCCATGTCCTCGGCCAGTTCCGCGCCTTCGAGCCGCAGCACCTGCTGGGATGGGTCGAACAAGTATGGAATCCCCAGTTGGCGGCACTCTGCGGCGTGCTTGCGCATCGCCGCCGGGTCGGTCGGGGAGATGACCACCAGGTCGGGGCGTTTGTCCAGTTCGGTCAGCGACATGGTCGCGGCATCGGCCATCGCGCCGGGATAGAACGAGGCGATTTGGGCATTGACTTTATCCGTCGTGGCAAAGAACGAGGCGGTGAACTTGCCCGGCACCACCCTGGCCCAGGTCGTATCCACGCCCTGCTGCTCCAGCCAGGCGCGATAATCGCCAAAATCCTCGCCGACGGTGGCGAACAGGCGCGGCTTTTCGCCGAGCAGGGCCAGGGTGTAGGCGATGTTCGGCGCAATCCCGCCGCGCTGGCGGGTCATGCTGTCCACCAGGAACGACAGGCTGATGTTCTTCAGTCGTTCGGGCAGGATTTGTTCGTGAAAATGACCGGGAAAAGTCATCAGGTAATCGTAAGCAACAGAGCCGGAGAGCAGGATGTCCATTCAAAACCTCGGAAGTAGATATTCGGTACTCGATATTCGAACATCGAGTATCCAATATCGAGTATCGAATTACGAATTACGAATTACGAATTACGAATTTCGGCAAACTCACATCGAACGGCGGATACGCCACGCCGTTTTCGGTCACAATTCCGGTAATCAGCCGGTTGGGAGTCACATCGAAGGCCGGGTTGCGGGCTTTGGCGTTCCGCGGCGTCACGCGCTCGCCCGCCAGTTGGATATCCAGCACTTCAGCGGGCGCGCGTTCCTCAATCGGAATCAGCCCGCCATGCTCCAGCGACAAATCGACCGTCGAAGTCGGCGCGACCGAATAGGCCGGGATTCCGTTATCGCGGGCGGCCAGCGCCAGCATATACGTCCCGATTTTGTTGGCCACATCGCCATTGGCGGTGATTCTATCCGCGCCGAACAAAACCTTCTGCACCTTGCCCGCGCGCATGAAATAGCCGCTCATATTGTCGCTGATGATTTCATAGGGGATTCCGTACTGTTCCAGTTCCCAGGCCGTCAGGCGCGCGCCCTGCAAACGCGGGCGGGTCTCATCCACCAGGACATGGATTTTCTTGCCCTGCTCCCAGGCCGCGCGAATCACGCCCAGCGCCGTCCCCCAATCGACCGTCGCCAGCGCGCCGGTGTTGCAGTGATGAACGATGGTATCGCCATCCGCTATCAACGCCGCGCCGTGCGCCGCCATGCGCTTGTTGATTTCCACATCTTCATCGGCCAGAGTCTGAGCCTCGGCAAGAACATAGGCCCGAAGTTCATCCACTGAAGAACCGGAAAACCGGAGTATGGATTGTAAAATCCGCTCCACCGCCCAGGCCAGGTTCACCGCCGTCGGGCGGGCAGCCTTCAGGGTAATGCCGGCAGCCTGCAAATCGGAAAGCAAGTCACCAACGGTCTGCGCGCGCGACTCGAACCCGGCCAGGGCCAGGCCAAACGCAGCGGCAGCGCCAATCGCCGGGGCGCCGCGCACCACCATGTCGGTAATCGCCTGCGCCGCTTCCGCATGGGCGCGATACGATACGACGGTAAGCGTCTCCGGCAGGAGGCGCTGGTCAACCATGCGAAGTTGTCCGTTTTCCCAAAAAACAGTTCTCATCTGCTCCACTTCGTTTCGCGTACTTTCGTCCTATCAGGAAAAAACGCCCGCGAGGGCGTCGGTGTGAGAGCCGTATTTTAGCATGGGAGGGGGCATTCGTAAAGCATTGACACCCCCCTGTTAAGGCGTTATAAGGACGCAATGCCTAAATTAAGATGGATTTTCCTGGCCGGAATCGTGATTGCGCTTTCGGCCTGCAACCTGCCCCAGGCACCTCCCCCGCCGCCCTCCTCCACGCCGGGGCCTTCTCCCACGCCCACCCATTCCCCCACCCCAAGCGTCACCCCCACGCCCCTGCCCACGCC
>DAOUAZ010000360.1:0-5509 GCA_034432975.1 Anaerolineales bacterium
GGGTCTATCAGCGGGCAGTCGGCGGTGATGCGGACGATGACCTCGGCCTGCTGCGTTTTGGCGGCCTGGTAGTAGCGGTCGAGAACATCGTGGAGCGAACCCCGATAGCAGGGAGCCTCCATCGAGGCGGCGAAGGCGGCCACCGGGTCGTCGGATGGGTCGCTGGTGGTGGCTACGAGGACCGAATCCACCATTTGGGCGCGCTGGACGCGCTCGAACACGCGCTGAATCATCGACTTCCCGGCAAGGTCGAGAAGCACTTTGCCGGGAAGTCGGGAGGAGCCCATGCGGGCCTGGAGGATGGCAACCGTTTGCAAGTTCACCTGTTCAGCTGGTCGATTAAGAATGCTCCGTTAATTGTAAACGTTTTTTCCCTGAATTCGTAATGGAAAAAGGTCTTCCAAATCTGGCTGCGCACGCCGCGCTTGTCGCACTTCGACATTTGCATGACAGGCAGGAATCCGCCAAAGTCGATGATGGCATAATCTTCCTTTTTGCGGTATTCGACCGAGTTTATGGTCAGTTTCGTATCCCACAGGGCGTTGTAATACGGGCCGTAATACTTGACGCCCAGGTCGAACAACATTTGCAGACCGATTTGCATATCGCGCAGCTTATCGCCGGTACGGTGTCGCTGGGAGATTATGGGGATGAGGGTCGGGTTGCCGCAGGCGTCGGCGCGGCCAGGTTCCGGCACAATCAGGTAAAAGACGATGCGCGATTTGAGCAGTTGGGAGACGGTTTCGATAGGGGTGGGAACGAGGCTGGGCGTTGCAGCAGGTTCAAGGAGTTCCGAGAAGCCGCCGGTATCGGGCAGTCCCCTATCGGGAAGTTGTTTTTTTGCGGCCTGCGACGGGGCGGAACCACCCAAATCGCCGCCGGCGTTGGCAGGCTTGCCATGCGTGGGTTCAACGGGTTTTTCCTGGAGGCGTGTCGGCGTTGTTGTTGGGGACTCGGCTGCGGGAGTGAATGTGGCGAACGGAATTGCTGTGGAAGTTTGGCTGCTGGCGATTGTGTTTGTGGGCTGCGCCACTGTTGCGGGGCCATCGAGGGTGGAAAATGGGTTGACAGATACTCCCACTGTTGTCACAGCGGTGCACATGGTAAAGAGCGTCAAGATTCCCAAAGCAAGGAGTTGGAGATTTTTCATTGTCAGCCTGTAAGGTCGGGAGAATGGTTTTCGGTTGGGTTGGGACATTTTCCCTGGCAACCGCCGGGAAAATGCCTGCCTTCCTGCCCATCTTATATCCCTTCCTTACAGGCCGATATTTCAAAAACAATACAGTTTGGCTTCGCGTATTTTTGAAAACACCCTTCCCTGTTTAATCGGGCAAATTTTCCTGGGTTCCTGCCGGGGATGGGGCTGGCGCCGGAGCCTGGCGGGCCGCCCGCTCGGCTTCCAATTCCTTGACTTTGCCTTGCAAGGTTTCGACGCTGGCCTTGAACTTCTCCACTTCTTTTTCCAATTCGGTAATGCGCTTGCGCTGGCTCGAACCCTGGAGACTGTTCTTGACAAGCGATGGCGCAACGAACAGCCAGCCAACCAGCACCCCAATTACCAGCGTGACCAGCACCACCAGCGAGAGCGAGCCGCCCACTTCCCAGGCAAAGAACGATATGGTGACTGCGGCGGTATTTTGCAGGGCAAAAATGACCGCAATAATGGCAATCACCAGCGCAAGCACGAGATAAAGCGTAGACATTAGCGCACCTCCATCGTCTTTCGATAGGCCTGCAACAAAATTTCGGAATTTTTACGCCAATCGGCGCGTTCTTCTGCAATGATACGCGCATTTTGCCCAATTTGGGAGAGCAATTTGCGATTTTCAAGGGCTTGCGCAATTTTGGCCGCCAGGTCATCCACATCGCCATCCCGGAACAGCCAGCCGTTTTGGCCTGCGCGCACCCACTCTTTATTTGCCGGAATGTCCGAAACCAGGCAGGGCAGGCCGCAGGCCATCGCTTCCATGAGCGAGACGGAAGACCCGTCTACATGCGAAGCGGAGATGTACAGGTCCGCCATCTGGTAGAAGCGCGGCAGGTCTGGATTGTTGACCTGCCCGGCGAATGTGACCTGCTCGAGCACGCCGCCGTTGCTCAGGATGTCTCGAATCAAATGGCCTTGCGACCCGCTCCCCAGCAGGAGCAGGCGCAGCGGAGGCCTTCCTGCCGCTATTTTGACAAATGCCCTGGCTAAAACATCCACGCCGTAGATTGGCTCCCAGGAGCGGTTGCAGAAGACAGTGAAGCGGTTATCAGTAATCAGCTTGTCCTCGCCAGGGGATGAATAGTTTTTTGGGGTAAAGTGGTTTAAGTCAACGCCCCAGGGGAAGACGACCGTTTTTGCGGGGTTCATGCCATATTTGACGGCGGTATCGCGCGTCACCTGGGCATCGGAGGTGAAAAAAGCCGAGCGTTTGAGCGTGTATCGTGTCGCAAATTCCCACCAGCGGCCGCGATAAACATCCCGCATCAGGTCGAAGCCCCACGACATGGTCAGGATGGGGCGGAACCCGCTCAAGACGGCGATGAAGGCGCAGGTCTGGATGGGCCCGGCGTGGATTAAATCTGGCCTGATTTTCCTGACCACCCGCCGAAAATCGAGAACCAGGCGGGGCAGGTCGCGCCACGCGAACGGTTTTTGCCCGCCCGCCCACTGGACAATCTCCACATTCTCCGGCACCGGGCGGCTTTCGACCTGGCGCGGCCCGCGCTGCAGGCGGACGTAAAAGACTTCGTGTTCGCTCTGTGAGAGGGCCGAGAGAAAACGATGGTCGTGCGGGGAATAGTCGAGGGTGAAGTAGATAATTTTCATGAAAACCGTGCGGGGTGCAAAATTCGTGCGAAGTGCGCTGTGCGGAGTGCGAAAGCGGTCAATGATGTTTAGGCATGGCGTTTTTGAAGGAACTGATTAAGCTTTCGCAGCGCCAGCCTGTTCGTAGTGGCTCTTGAATTGCGCCGGGGTGATATAACCAACATCAAGAGCAGCATAGAGCAGGGATTGCACTTCGACGGCAGAACGGCGGGCAATGCCGAGGAAACGGGCAAATTCAATCGTGGAATCGCAGTCGAAACCTTCGGCGATGTTGGCCATGACGGAGACAGAGGCGCGTCGTATCTGGTCGCGCAAGCCAAAATCCCTGGCAAACCTGCCTTCGTCGGTCAATTCATAAACCATTTTGACCAGAATCCGAGCCTGCTGCCAGCCTTTAATGTCCTCGAACTTTTCTATTGACATCGCTCACCTCGCACTCCGCAGCACGCACGTTCTACGCCCCCAAATCCGTCCAGCGCAATTCCTGACCGTATTTGAAATCGTGGAGCGCCTTCGTGCCGAGCACGTTTTCGATTTGGTCGGGTTTAATCGCGCCGGGGGTGGCGGGGCGCAGCACGTCAATCATGTCGCGGGTGAAGGTTTCCCCGGCTTTAATCTCGCGGGCGGCGCGCAGGCAGCGGCGCTGCACCACGGCGGTATCCTTTTCGTTGTCGGCAATGAATTTATCAGCGGAGCCGAGCGACCGTTCGAGCAGGCGAGTTTCCTCGACCATGCGGGCCCACTTGTCGGGGTCCATCGCAAATTTGTGGTCGGGGCCTTCGCGGTTGTTCGAGTCGGTGAAATGCCGTTCGATGACGCGCGCGCCCAACGTCACCGCGCCGACGACCGGGGCGACCGCGTGGGTGTGGTCGGAGAGTCCTAGGATGACATCCGGGAACATGCTGGCGTAGGTTTTGAGCACGTTCAGGTGCAGGTGGTCGTAGTTGCCTGGGGATGCGGTGTAGTTGGTGTTGCACTGCATCAGCACCAACTGCTTGTTGATTTTCAGGATGGCGTGGACGGCCTTTTGCACCTCGCCAATCGTCGAAGCGCCGGTGGCGATGAAAAACGGCTTGCCCTTGCCCGCCATGCGCTCCAGGGCTTCAATCCAGTCGATTTCGCCGGAACCGGCCTTATAGACCGGCACGTACTGGTCGAGGAAGTCAATCGCGGTGAAATCGTAGGGCGAGGAGAAATAGTCGATGCCGGCTTCCTGGCACTCCTCGACCAGCGTCATCGACCACTCGAAGGGGATGGAGGCCGCCCGGTAGACTTCCGTGACCGACTTTTTCCAGGTGGCCTGGTGGCCGACCTGGCTGTTCATGTGGCTGAAGCCGTAATCCGAGACGATTTTGGGCGCGTCGAAGTTCTGGAACTTGGCTGCGTCTGCCCCGGCTTGCTTGGCGAGCCGGATGAGCAGCCTGGCCCGCTCCAGGTCGCCATCGTGGTTGGCGGCGATGTCGGCGATGAAATAGGTCGGGTGGTTGGGGCCAATCAGGCGCTTGCCGATTTTGATTTCCATAGGTTCCTCCGAGAAAAACTTTCAAAAAAGAAAAGGCGCGGGCCTTTTCTTGTCACTTTTTTCCATTCCCTGTCCGTCTACTTTTTGCCTAAAAGAGTCGGTCCTTTTTACGAGTTCCAGCGAAATTCATTTGGCGGCATAAGAATTTTCTGGACACGCCAATTTGCTTTTGCTTGTAAACGTGGGAAACTTAAGCGAGTTCTAAACTCCTCACCCAAAGATGACGCGTTTGGCCCTACAACCCAAATCGTATCTGTAAATGTCGGATTATATTTATCTTGTAATATCCCACTCGGCAACGCTACAATGGTGATTGTTTCCAGTGTATTTTGAATTTGCCCGTTGACATCATTTTCGTGATAATGGTATTTCACAAAAGCGGTTGTTGTAAGATATGATTCGTCCCGCAATTGGAGAATAACGGGTAAATGGCCGGCTACATCAATTTCCTGACCTGCGCGAATTTGGCGAACACGCATGGAAGTTTGTGTAATTTGAATTCGCGCTACATTTTGACTATCTTTTTCTGCCTTTGAGTCAACAAATAAGGCCTGTTTCAAGGCGTATTCAGGATGAAAAACATAGCGGGCGCGTTTGTAGTCAACTTTTCCAAAGAGTCTTTGGTCTACCCTTGACATCCCAAGCCTATCCAGGGCTTCTCTCGTTATGTCCTCGCCAATATCGGCTACATTATCGCTTTCTTGGCGGAATATTTCTTGAGCGTCTGCCCTATATTCGTACAAGGCTTGCACGACCAGGCGCAAAGAAGCCTTTTCAATTTCCTCAAGCCGGTCTAAATCATTGTATAGTTTTTGTGGATTAATTAGCATAAACGATTCGACTCCAACATCACGCGCTGGCGGGATAAGTTGACATATTTTTGTTCCAGTTCAACTCCAATGAACTGGCGTTTCTCTCTAATTGCAGCCACTGCGGTTGTTCCTGAACCAATAAAGCAATCTAAAACAATTTCATCTGGGTCGGTAAGCAAGCGGATTGCTCTTAACGGCAATTCGAGCGGGAATTTGGCTTCATGGTCATCGTTTGCGCACACGGAAGGGAAATTCCAAACGGCGCGAGAACCCCAATTTTTCCACTCATCGCGGGTAAGTCTATTTCTGTCATATTTTGTAATGCCTGGTTTCCAAAAGAAATATAGATATTCAAATTCG
>DAOUAZ010000361.1:0-8177 GCA_034432975.1 Anaerolineales bacterium
ACCCTGCCGGGCGCGCTCAACATCCCGCTCGGCACGCTGGCCGCGCGCCTGTCAGAACTGGATTCGGCCCGCGAGATGGTCGTGCTGTGCAAAGCCGGCACCCGCTCGGCGCGCGCGCTCGAACTGCTGGTCAGCGCCGGCTTCAAGCGCGTCAAGAACCTGAAAGGCGGCATCAACGCCTGGGCGCGGGAAGTGGATTCTTCCCTGCCCATTTACTAAACAGTATTATCCCGTAACATTTGCATTATCCACGCAAATCTCGGTTCGCGCCGCAGTTCAACTGCGGCGCAACGCCAATTGGGTTGCGGCTGGAGGCCGCGCTATGAATTTACTTACATAAGGAGAGAACATGACCGTTTTACCTGTATCCGAAGAACAGCAGGTCTATGACAGCATCCTGGGCGCAATTGGACATACCCCGCTTGTGCGGTTGACTCGTATTGCCCCTCACCTTCCCGCAGCGCTGTATGCCAAACTGGAATTCCTGAACCCCGGCGGTTCGGTCAAAGACCGGGTGGGGCTGAACATCGTCGAGCAGGCGGAACGGCGCGGCGAACTGCGCCCCGGCGGGACGATTGTCGAAGCCACCAGCGGCAACACCGGGGTTGGCCTGGCAATCGCCGCCGCGCTCAAAGGTTACAAGACCATCTTCGTCATGCCCGACAAGATGTCGAACGAGAAAATCCAGTTGCTGCGAGCCTATGGCGCAAAAGTGGTCATCACGCCGACGGCAGTCGCGCCCGAAGACCCGCGTTCTTATTACGAAGTCGCCAAACGCTTTGCGCGCGAAATTCCCAACGCCATCCTGGCAAACCAATACCACAACCCCGATAACCCCCAAACGCATGAAATGACGACCGGCCCCGAACTGTGGGAGCAGACCGGGGGACGAGTGACGGATGTCGTCATCGGCATGGGAACGGGAGGCACGATCAGCGGGGTGGGGCGCTATCTCAAAGCGAAGAATCCGGACATCAACATCGTGGGCGTGGATATCGAGGGTTCGATTTTGCTCGAAATCTGGAAGAACAAGGGCAAAATCCCCGCCGGGGCCTATCCCAAAACCTACAAAGTGGAAGGAATCGGCGAGGATTTCCTGCCCTCGGCCACGGACCTGGGCGTGGTCGATGAGATTGCGCGCGTCAACGATAAAGAATGCTTTTTGTGGGCGCGCGCCCTGGTGCGGCAGGAAGGGATTTTCGCGGGCGGTTCGAGCGGCGCGGCGCTGGCCGGGGCGCTCAAATATGCCGCCAAACTACCCGCCGACCGGCTGGTGGTGGTGATATTTCCCGACAGCGGTTCGCGCTATCTCTCCAAGTTCTACGATAACAAGTGGATGCGAGAGAACGGTTTCCTGGGGACCGAGTTCGGCGAAGTGACCCTGGGCGACCTGCTGATGGCCAAACCCAACAAGAGCCTCTACACCGCCGCGCTCGGCGACCCGATGCGCAAGGTGATGACGCTCATGCGCCAGCACGCCATTTCGCAGGTGCCTGTCACCGGACCCGGCGGCACGCTGGCCGGCACGCTCGACGAAGTGGATTTGCTCAATCACCTGCTCGAAAGTCACGAACACAGCCACGACGAACCCATCGACAGCCTGGTGCAAAACGCGCAAGCCACCTACCCGTCCGAAGCGACCCTCGATGAAGCCATGCCCATGCTTGCCAACGGCTTTGCGCTGATTGTGGTCGAAAACAGCAAACCGGTCGGAATCCTGACCAAAATCGACGTGCTGGATTACGTGGCCGGGAAAATCTGACCAACCCTTTCCAGCGCCTGCTCCAAATCGGCCAGCAGGTCATCCACATGTTCGATGCCGACCGAAAGCCGCACCAGGCCGGGCGGCACTTCCAGCGCCGACCCCTGGGTAGAGAGATGGGTCATGGCCGCCGGAACTTCGATGAGCGATTCGACCCCGCCCAAACTCTCGGCCAGGGTGAAGATTTTCGTCCCTTCGGCCACTCGCATCGCCGCCTCGCGCCCGTCTTTGAGCGTGAAAGAAATCATGCCGCCGCCGTTGCGCATTTGGCGTTTGGCTGCGCCATGTTGCGGGTGAGATTCGAGGAATGGATACAGGACTCGTTCGACAGCGGGGCGCGCCTCGAGAAAGCGCGCAATTTCCAGGGCCGATTGCGCGTGCCGCTCCATGCGCAGGGGCAGGGTCTTGATTCCGCGCAGGACCAGGAAACAGTCCAGCGGCCCCGGCACAGCGCCGAGCGCGTTTTGCAGGAAGGCCAGTTTCTCGCCCAATTCCGGGCTGCGTCCCACAATCGCCCCGCCGACCACGTCTGAGTGGCCGCCCAGGTATTTGGTGGTGGAGTGAACCACCAAATCCGCGCCCAGTTCGAGCGGGCGCTGGAGGCAGGGCGTGGCAAAGGTGTTATCGACCACCAACAGGGGCGGGTTGGGGCGGGACTTCAGCACTTCGGCCACCGCGCGGATGTCGGTCACGTTGAGCAGGGGATTGGTGGGCGTCTCCAGCCAGACGACGCGGGTGGCGGGCGTGAGCGCCTCGGCCACATTTTCTGGGTCGGTGGTATCCACATACGAAAAGGTCAGACCAAAGCGGCGGTGGATTTTATCGAACTGCCGGAACGTGCCGCCATAGACATCGTTCCCGGCCAGGACATGGTCGCCGCTCGCCAGCAGGCGCAGCAGGGTATCGGTGGCGGCCAGCCCCGAAGCAAATGCCAGCCCCCACTTTCCCCCTTCCAGCGCGGACAGGCAGTCTTGCAAGGCTTTGCGGGTGGGGTTTTGGGTGCGTGAATACTCGTAGCCGTTGCGCGGCCTGCCGACCCCCTCCTGGGCGTAGGTGGAGGTCTGGTAAATGGGTGTCATCACCGCCCCGGTCAGCGGGTCGGGTTCCTGCCCGGCGTGAATGGCGAGAGTCTCGAATTTCATTGGCTGTCTCCTGGCGCGAAATTGGAAAAAATCGGGAAAGCGCAGGTTTGTCGATCACCGGCAGAACCTGCGCTTTTCGCAATAATTCGGACAAGGTTTATTATATTCGACTTATCGATACCGTCTCGAAGGTTTTCCAGCATCGTTTCGACGAATCTTCGGCAGCCTTTGGCAGGTTTTGTCAATCTCTCACTCTTGCCGTTCCGTCAGGTACGTCGAAATCACCGTGTCATAATGCACCGTCGATAGGAAGCCCTTGACGGCCAGCCGCTTGCGCATTTCGAACGGAATCTCCCCTTTTTCCAGCGCGTCCAATACGGAAGCATAATCCGCCGGGTCGCAGACCAGCGTTACCCGGGCGTGATTCTTGGCGGCGGCGCGAATCAGCGTCACCCCGCCGATGTCGATGTTCTCGATGACTTCATCATACGAAACACCCGCTTTCGCAATCGTCGCCTCGAAAGGGTAGAGATTGACGGCCGCCAGGTCGATATAATCCCAGCCGAGGTTAAGCAGTTCTTGATGGTCAGCCTGGGTTGGGCGCGCCAGCAGGCCGCCGTGAATGGCCGGGTGCAGGGTCTTGACCCGCCCGCCCAGGATTTCGGGCGAACCGGTGTAATCGGCCACTTCGGTCACGGCCAGGCCGTTTTCGCGCAGCACTTTGGCCGTCCCGCCCGAGGCGAGCAGCCTCCAGCCAAGATGGGCAAGGCCCCTGGCAAATTCCACGAGGCCGGTTTTGTCGTGAACAGAGAGAATGGCAGCGGGCATGGGAAACTCCTGATAATGGGTGGTGTGTACGCAAAAGTTGTCAGCATTGTGGTCTCGATACGGGCGTGGCGGTGGGTCGAGTGGGCGTTTTTCGCCGTATCGAGACCCCGCCACGCCCTACTCGACCAGCAGATTATCCAGGGCTTGTGGCAGCCTTTAAGTGCTAAATGCGCACTAATGGGTGAATACCCCGGCAATTTTTAAGGCAGCCCCAATTCCTTAAGTTTTTCCGGCCTGGGCGCGCCGGTTTCGGCATCCCAGCCGCGCGCCTCGTAATAGGCGGACATCATCTCCTCGAACGGGATGAAGTAGCCCGCCGCGCCGCCGTCTTCGTAGGCGCGCAGGAGCGGTTGGGGCAGGGTGTAACTGGCGCGGGTCAGGCCAAGTTTCAGGTTGATGAGCCGCTTCAGGTTCCAGCCGCGCTCACCGCAGCGCATTAAATCATCCAGCGTCCAATCATAACCGCAGGCGGCGTTGACCAAATCGACCATCGTTTCGGGCGGGACGTTGGCGAACATGCACAAGACCAGCGCGTTGTTGACCGTGCGAAAATCCTGGTGGCGGGCCACGTTGGCGGCTTTCTCGGCGCCGGCGTGCCGGTCGTAAAATTCCAGGCCCAGGCTGGCGTCCACCTGCCCAATGTCGGCCAGGAAGTAATCGGACTGGTTGTGGCAGGCCCCGCGCGGCGAGGTGGCATAGACGATTGCCATGCCCGAAGCCCCGCGCGGGTCGTGATAGGCGACCTCCAGCCCATTGACCTGTACCGCTTCATCGGGCGCGCCGAAATGTTCGGCCAGCTTTTTCGCGCCCAAAGCGAGAACTTTTCCAAACCCCTCGCCTTTGACCGCCAGGTGGATACATTGTTCGGCGGCCTCGGCATTGCCCCAGGCGAGTTCCAGCCCGCCTGTATCCTTTGTTCCGATAACACCGAGTTCGTACAAGCGAAAGGCCAGGCCAATCGTGCCGCTCATCGAAATCGTATCGACCCCGTAACGGTCGCACAATTCCCCGAGCCGGGTGGCGGTGACCGGATTGGTCAATCCCAGGTTCGGGCCGAACCCGACCAGGGTTTCGTACTCCGGCCCTTTGCGTTTTTCGCCGTCTTCGAGCTTGACCACCCGCCCGCAGGCGATGACGCAGGCATGGCAGGCCGCTTTACCCGCCAGGATAGTCTCGGCCACGCTCGCCCCGGAAATGTTATCGGCCCCTTCGAGCGTCCCGGCGCTAAAATATTTCTTGGGCTGCTCGCCGAGGTAGTTGAAATAATCCGCCGCGCCGGCCGAACCGAGACTACTCAAGACGCTGGTCATGGCATCGGCTTTGAGCGCCAGGTTGGCTGCCGAACGGCGCGGGGCGTACAATTCCGGGTTAAACACCGGGACTTTGCCCGTGCCTTTGACGGAAATCGCTTTGAGATTCTTGCTGCCCATCACTGCCCCGAGTCCCGTGCGCCCGGCCACCCGGCCATGGTCGCAGAGCAGCAGGGCGCAGGGAATTTGCGCTTCACCGGCAATACCAATCCCCAGAGTGCGTAACCCGGTTATCCCGTTTTCCTGTTCGATGGCTTTCTGGATTTCGTAAGTATCCAGCCCCCAGAGCGAATCTGCCGGACGGATTTCGACTTGCGAATCCCGGATGAGCAGATAGACCGGTTTTTCGGCTTTCCCGGTCAACCAGATTCCATCCCAGCCGGCCATGCGCAGTTCCGGGCCGAAGAATCCGCCGCAGTTCGATTCGGCCCACAGCCCGGTGGCAGGACTCTTGCCGCAGACGACGAACCGCCCCACCGTCGGCCCGGCCGTGCCGGAGAGCGGGCCGTTGAGTATCAGCAAGGGCGATTCTGGTGAAAGGGGGTCAAGTTCAAGGGTCAGCGAGTCGTAGAGCAAGCGCGCCGCCAGCGAAGCGCCCCCCAAAAAATCCCGCTCGAATTCGGCGGGAATGGTGTAGGATTCGGTTGCATGAGTGGTGAGGTCGATTTTGAGTATCGGCTGCATGAGCCAGATTATACCAAGACAGGTTGGAGACCTGGGCGATTGGCACAGTTGGTCGCCCTCGAACGTCTTTTATCCAGATACGAATCAGCCCGCCCGCTCCAGAGCCTTTGACGCTGCAATTTGTATTTGCTTTGCGTTTTTTTGTACAATTCGACTGTATCCACCCCCTGCCCCAAAAGGAGCCGCCATGACCCCGCTTCGCCATCTCACACGTTTGCTCGGAACCCTGCTCGCGCTTGGGTTGATATTGCTCGTTTCGCTGTTTGTCGTCCGTTCCCTGGCCGGGCTGGGAACCCAGCCCGGCGCCTCCCCGCCGGAGAACGCCGGACAGGCGACAACCGTCGCGGGCGCGACCAATACCGCGTTAGGACAGGAGGGCGCAAAGCCTGCCGCGACCACACTCAACCCACCCACCGAGTTATCCCCCACCGGGAAACGCCCGCCCGCCTGTACCTTCCCGCTGGCAGACATCCAGCCGGTCGAGTCGCAGCCGAAAACGTATATTTTCTCAGAGCCGCAAATCGTCATCGCAAATAAAAATGCTTTGCGTATTGCAGGTTGGTTGCCAGATAACGAAACTTTATTAATTACGCGCAGACTGCCCGAGAGTGTTCTTGAATCTATCGAAACGTTCAACATTCGCAATGCAAAAACAAAAGAATATGCCGTCTATGATGGTTCAGATTTGCCAATATGGCTTGAGGGCCTGCAAGCTACTGCCTATTTGACCAGATTAATGAATTCGCAAAAAACATTTGAGGCAGGAAGTTATGAACTATGGTTAAGTTATGGCTCAACAGAAACACAAAAACTAATTTCGGCTAATGCTTCCTTGCACTCAGTTGCTTTGCATGGAGATCGCTTGTGGTTTCTTTCATCAACAGAAAATGTTTATCCTGAGGTTTGGGATATAGATAGCCAAAAAATTCTAGCCAAAACAATCGACTTACAGCCGTGGCTCTATTCTCGATTTGATAATCTCTCTCCTCTTTTCTGGAACACACTTCAAGTCTCTCCCCAACCAACAGGAGAACTTGTAGCTTTTTGGGGGAATGCAATTTTGTTATTGACCAAAAACAATGGTGGGCAAATATGCGAAGTTGATACTGGACAAGACGAGGGCGGCTTGCCTCGCTGGGCTACCGATTTACGTTGGAGTTCCGACGGACGTTACCTGGCAATGATACTGGTATCCGGATATCCTAATGAAATAAAACCATATAGCAGCCAAATTATGGTAATGGATATTTATACGGGGATTCAATATTTCCCTAAGATAGCCACGTCTTCAGTTTATGAGATTGCCTGGGTTCCCGATAGCCAAATTCTATCTGCATTGATAAATATTCAAACTTCAGGTGGTCGCCCATTTATGGGATTAATGTTGCTGGACGTAGTTGAGAAAAATTCTTGGCAACCTTTGCCAGAGCAAATTTTTGGCGGAGGTCCTCCTAAATTGATGTCATGGTCAACAAATGGGGAAAAACTGGCTATCAAATGCCCAGTCTGGGCAGATACGGCTCCACTCATCATCGAAGACCGGATATGTGTCATTGACATAATCCAGAAGCCATAAGGAGTAAAAATGCCAAAAAAATCTTTGACCAGTGCCATCATGGTATTGGTTTTTCTGTCAGCGTTTTTTTATTCCCAGGCGTTCGCTATTCCTTTGGAACAAGTACCGCCTTTCCCGTCTACCGTTTCAGTTCAAGTATATGAGTTGAATAGTGATGGCGAATCGACAGGGGTGCTTTGCCTGCCAGGTAGCAAAAGATGGGGATGTACAGCCTATTGCACAGATATTCCTGGCAAGTGTAATACCAGTCGCGAGGTGGCTTTCCCGTACTCTCCAGATAATCATGGTTCTGTTCAAGTTTTATCTAACAGATATCTTTTAGATGTCATTTCTCAAGAGATGAATCCTTCAATATTTTTCCCTGAAACAGCGGCTATCACTGCTCAAGCGGTGGCTTCTCGTTCTCTTGCTGGCTACTTTATCAACAACCCCCCTGAGCAAGGTTCTCCACCGGATGTGCCGTTTAACAATTCCACAAAATATCAGGTTTTTATTCCATACAAGTGGGATAGTCTTAATTACGCTGCCGACCCGCTTCCGCCGACTGAACCTAATCCCTGTGCTGGTAATCAAGGTAACCAAGCGCAAAGATTGGCTTGTGGCGCGATTGAATCCGGAAGTCTAATTGCACAGCATGGTACTACTCTTTCTGCCAAAGCTTTATTCTTTTCTGATGTTATGGGTAGGACTGCAACTGCAGAGAAATCATATCTGACGAGTATAGAAGATCCAATCAGCGGTTGTGATATTTATGCCGCCGCACATGCTTGGGGCATGAGTCAACGGGGCGCAATCCGCTGGGCAAAGGGAAACCAATGCGCCGGAAGCGGCGACCAGCCCTGGCCCGTGCGCTGGACGGACTACCGCCAAATCCTGGCGCATTACTACACCGGGATTGACTTCCTGAACGACAGCGCGGCCAAAATCGCGCCCGA
>DAOUAZ010000362.1:0-3884 GCA_034432975.1 Anaerolineales bacterium
CACGCCCGCGTTCGCCAGGTGCGCCGCAATCGCCGCGCCCATCACGCCAGAGCCGATGACGACGGCGTTGTGTATCTTGTATTTCATAGTGCCTCCTGTTGTAAATGGTAATTGGCGATTGGTAATTAGGCCGCGAGAAAGCGAATGTCGTCTTCGGTAAAAAGGGTTTCGCTGGCTGAGGTAACATATTCAGCGGCAGGCTCATGAACAGCTTTTTTCGCAGTTTGTTCCGCCCGAACAGTTTTCAGGCCGCTGGCAAAGGCATTCAGTTGGCGCGCCAGGGCGGTCAGGCTTTCCACAAGCAAGCTAACATCGTTGGATTTCATCAGCCCACGTTGCTGAACCCGATTGAGCCAGTACTTGGTCTCGAACAGGCTGCCACGCGCATAGTACAAAAACTGGAGTTTCTCGCCAAAACTGTAACGACCAAACGATTCGGCGATGTTCGCTCCAACCGAATCGGCCGCCCGCGTCAACTGCTTGCCAACCACATCCCTGGCAAAATCATCCCACAGACCGACCTGTTTCCAAATCGAATCAGCAATGCGCTCTGCCGCTTGTAAAACCTGCAAATCGTCGAATGTTGCCACAGGCTCTCCAATCACCAGTTACCAATTACAAATTACCTTAAATCACTTCCGCTGTATCCCAACACCTGCCTCGCCACCACCAGGCGATTGATCTGGCCGGTGCCTTCGTAGATGTCGGTGATTTTGGCGTCGCGCATCCACTTTTCGAGCAGGTATTCGCGGCTGTAGCCGAGCGGCCCCATCAGTTCGACCGCTTTCTGCGTGATTTTGGTGACGATGTCGCCCGCTTTGACCTTGCTCATCGACGATTCGAGCGCATTGGGCTGTTTGTTGTCGGCCATCCAGACCGCCTTCAGCACCATCAGCCAGGATGACTTGAGCATGATTTCCATGTCGATGACATCCCGCTCCACGGCGGTCAGTTTTTGGCGCGGCAGGCCGTAGCGGATGGCGACACCCTGCTCGGCCAGCATTTTCTTGACTTCCTCCAGCGCGGCGCGCGCCACCCCGACCCCGGTCGCCGCCACCAGCGGACGGGTCGCGTCGAAGGTTGCCATGGCGCCCTTGAAACCAGTGGTTGTCTTTTCGACAGTTGGCGAGCCCAGGATGTTCTCGAACGGCACGCGCGCATCGTCGAACGAGACGGAAGCCGTATCGCTGACGCGAATGCCAAGTTTATGTTCGAGTTTGGTCACTTTGACGCCCGGCGTTCCGGCTTCGACTACGAAGGAACGCATCCCGGCCCGACCCGCCGAGGGGTCGATGGAGGCCCAGACGACCAGGAAGCCCTTCCCAAATTCGGGACGCTCGTTGTACGATTTCTCGCCGCCGGTGACGAAAATTTTCTCGCCATTAATCACCCATTCGTTGGTCTTTTCGTCCAACACGGCACGCATCCGAATGGCGGATGTATCCGAGCCTGCGCCGGCTTCGGTCATGCACATCGCGGCGAAAGTCGGTTTCTCCTCGTTGAAGCGCGCCAGGAATTTGGCTTTCTGCTCCGTTGAGCCAGCTGCCTGGACTGCCGCCGCGCCCAATCCGCCGCCAGGCGTAACCAGGTACATGCCCACATCACCCCACGAGAGCATTTCGAGCTGGTTCGCCAGCACCTGGTAGGCAATTGGGGCGCGTTTTTTGCCCTCACCCTCCCCTCTCCCGGCGGGAGAGGGGGCAGGGGGTGAGGGTTTCTCTTCGCTTGGCGCGAGCGAACCCGCCGCGCCGCCCATGGCCTTCATGGCGGTTTGCATAAACTCAATGTAACTGAACGGAATAGTGTGTTCTTCCTCGTCGAACTGGCGCGAAACGGGCCGCATCATGTTATCAGCGACGGTTTGCAGCAGGAAACGCGCATTTTCTACGGGTTTGGGGGTTTCAAATTCGATGGTCATGTTAATTCTCCAATCATGTCATTGCGAGTGAGCGTTCTCTGCGAACGAAGAAATCCCCAGTAAAACGGGAGATTGCTTCGGGCTGTCGCCCTCGCAATGACACTAGACAATAGCCACTCCAGTCAACGACGCGAACCCGCGCCCCTCGCGCATGAACTTCTCGACGGGATGGTCGCGGATGTAGCCGTGCCCGCCCAAAATCTGCACGCCGCGGTCGGTGACCATCATCGCCATATCGGCGGCGCCGGTCGAGGCCAGGTAGGCATCGACGAAGGCATCTTCCTTGCCGGTATCCAGTTTCCAGGCGGCCTGCCAGGTCAGCAGGCGGATGGCTTCGATTTCCGTCGCCATTTCGGCCAGCATGAAGGCAATCGCCTGTTTCTGGGCGATTTTCATGCCAAAGGCGTCACGTTCCTTGGCGTAATCGCGGGCATACTCAAACGAGGCGTTGGCCACGCCCACCGCCAGGGCTGCATTGGCGACCTGCATGGAAGCCAGGACCGGCGCGAAATCGCCTTCCAGCAGGTTGGCGGAGGGGACTTCGACGTTCTCGAACGTGACCCCGTATAAGGGGAGCGCGTCCAGGCTCATCAGTTTGAGCCGCTCGGAAACGGCCACGCCTTCACCCCTTTCCACGATAAAAGCCTTGGTCGCCCCCTCCAGGCTGGCGTAGACAATCATCGCTTCAGCCTGCGCCGCATACGGAACGAAGGTCTTGGCGCCGTTCAACAGATAGGAATCGCCCTCTTTAACGGCGGTCGTTTTCAACGCGTTCGGGTCGAAGTCGAAGGACGGCTCGATCAACGCGGCAGTGTAAGGGGTCCAATCCGCCTCGATAACGGATGGAATCCACTTCTCCTTCTGCTCCTCGGAACCGGCCAGCAGGAGCGGCGTGACGAACAGGGCCGGGGTCATGACCGCCAGGGCGCCCGCCAGGTCGCCAAAAGCGAGTTCCTCCGCGGCGAGGACGCCCGTGACTGCCGAGCGCTCGCCAAACCCGCCGTAGGCTTCAGGCACCGAGGCCTGCAACACGCCGACTTCCCAACCCTTGCCGACGAGTTTTTTCGGCAGGGACTTTTCCTCGTCGGCGTCGTGACCGGCGGCGCGCAGGTCGTTCTTGGCATAGCGCGCCACCGTGTCGATGAGCATTTTCTGTTCATCTGTGGGTGTAAAACCGTACATTGTTCCTCCTTATGAGTGGTAAATGGCGATTGGCAATTACGAATTACCAACAACCGATATTCCTTGAAGGAATAAATCAGCAAAACTATCCGCAATCTGTTCCATTGTCATCGGCCCGTCGCTGCGATACCAGGTGACGGTCCAGTTCATGGCGCCCAGCAGGCCGCGCGAGGCCATCGAAACGCTCTCGCAGCGGAAAGCGCCTTCATCCACGCCCTGCTGAATCAAATCCCGCCACATGCGCTCGAACCGGTCACGGTTCGGGGTGTGGCGGGCAAAAAATTCAGGTTCGAGCGAGCGGAATTCGAGCAGCAAAACCGAGACCAGGTCACCCTGCTCACTGAGGGTCTTGAGATAAACGCGCATTGCCTGGCGCAATTTTTCATCGGTCGAAATCTCGCGCGCCATGGCTTCGGACATGCGCTCGGTGACCATCTCCATCGCCTGGTCGAGCAGTTCGAGCAGGATTTCCTGCTTGCTGCCAAAGTGATGGTAGAGACTGGCTTTTTGCAGTTGCACCGCCTCGGCAATGTCGGCCATCGAAGCGCCATGAAAGCCCTTCTGGCGGAACACTTGCGCGGCGGATTGCAGGATGTCGTCACGTGTCATCTGTTTTCCCTACCGAACGGTCGGTAGTTTAAGGATAACAGATGGGATGGGCAAAGTCAAGAGGGAATGGGGAACCTAAAAAAGATTCTGACAACATATCGCAACTTTTGATAACAGGCTATGCTATAATAATTTCATGGCAGAGACACAACCCCAGACTCCCGCCCCCGCCCTG
>DAOUAZ010000363.1:0-21928 GCA_034432975.1 Anaerolineales bacterium
CGCGGCATCGACAGAGATTGACCTGCAAAAAGTTATCGAAGCAGCCTACGAAAAATTGCGCGAACTCATCCAACTGGATGCCTTCATCCTGGCGCTATACGACGCCTATGATGAAACTCTCGAATACAAAATAATGGTCGACGAAGGCGTGCGCTACGAACTTGGACGGGTAAAACTCATGCAAAACATAATGAGTCAGACCGTTCGCGCCAAAGAATCCCGCCTGATGCTGCGCACTCCGCAGGAAGTAAAGTACGAAGAAGAAAGAGGCCGGACCGAAGGAAATACCAGCAAGGCGCCTGCGTCGCTCGTTTATGTTCCCATGATGAAGGGCCAGGATGTCATTGGCGTAATGTCGGTTCAGAGCTATCAATACCGGGCCTACTCGCAAAACGACGTGGTTTTGCTCGAAAACGTTGCCAACCAGTTGGTCAATGCCATTCAAAACGCATCCCTGTATCAAAACATACAAAAATCCCTGCGCGACCTCGAACTCATCAACCGCCTGACATCTACAGTCAGCGGGTCGCTCGAAATCCAGAGCAGCCTGCAAGTCATTGCCGAAGAATTCCAACAAACCTTCCAACTGGGCCACGTCGGCATTGCCCTTTTCGATGCGGAATACAAATCTCTCAGCCTGACAGCCGATGCGCCCTTGCCCCAGGACGGCAAAGGAGATATCGGAATTATCATTCCTGTTGCTGGCAGTCTTGCAACTGAACAGGTGATAGAAACCAAGAAACCCGTCTTTGTGTACGACGTTGCGAACAATCCAATGACAGCCAGCATCAAGCATATCCTGGAAAAACGCGGTACCAAGAATATGCTGATATTCCCTCTTCTTTCGGGAAACGAACTGGTCGGCACCGTAGGCTTCGACATTTTTGAGTTGGAACGCACCTTTACCGACGAAGAAATCCGCCTGGTAGAGACAATCATGTTCCAGGTGGCGACTTCCATTCGTAATGCGCAGCTGTTCACCCAAACCCAGTCATCGGAAGAACGGCTGCGCCGCCAAAACGAATACCTGGCAACAGCCACCGAGGTCAGCCGCCTGATTACCTCGACGCTGGACATGGACATCTTATTCAACCGCGCGGCAGACCTGATTCGTTCGCGCTTTGGCTATTATTTCGTGGGTCTGTTCACCGTGGATGACAACAGTTACAACGCCCTCCTGCGCGAAGGAACAGGCGCGGCAGGGGAGCAGTTGAAACACCGCCAATATTCATTACCGGTTGGCTCGAAATCCGTGATTGGTTCGGTCACGGGAACCGGCTCGACGCTGGTCATCAATAACACTGCTCTCGACCCGCTTTACCGCCCCAACTCCCTGTTGCCCGAAACCCGCTCGCAGATGGGCATCCCGCTCAAAATCGGGGCGCGCGTCATCGGCGCGCTGGATATCCATTCCAACGAAATCAACACCTTCCACCCCGAAGAAATAGCGGTGCTGGAGACCCTGGCTGACCAGATTTCCGTGGCCTTCGAAAATGCCCGCTCGTATGATACAGCGCAGAAAGCCATTGAAGACATGAAACAACTCGACATCATCAAGAGCCAGTTCCTGGCGAACATGTCTCACGAATTGCGCACCCCGCTCAACTCGATTATCGGTTTCTCGCGCGTCATCTTGAAAGGCATCGATGGCCCAATTACCGAGCAGCAGCAACAAGACCTTTCGGCCATTTATAACTCCGGTCAGCACCTGCTGGGGTTGATTAACAATATTCTCGACCTGTCCAAAATCGAGGCGGGCAAAATGGAATTGACGCCCGAAGAACTCAATGTGGCCGATGCCATTGCCAGCGTCGTATCCACCTCTGCCGGCCTGGTCCGCGACAGGCCCATCAAACTCGTTCAGGAAGTCGAAAGCGGCCTGCCCACCGTGCGCGCCGACCCAATGCGCCTGCGCCAGGTATTGCTCAACCTGATTTCCAACGCCGCCAAATTCACCGAACAAGGTTCCATTACAATTAGCGCCAGCCTGCACACTCCATCCACAGGCATTCCTGAAGTGATAGTCAGCGTCACTGATACCGGACCCGGTATTGCGCTTGAAGACCAGAAAAAACTATTCCAGGCTTTTTCGCAGGTCGATTCCTCCGCAACCCGCAAAACCGGCGGTACCGGTCTCGGCCTGTCCATCTGCAAACGCCTGGTTGAACTGCATGGCGGCAAAATCAGCGTCCATAGCGCGCCTGGCAAAGGCAGTACGTTTTACTTCACCGTTCCTCTCTTCAAAACCCTGCTCCCTGAGGCTAACAAAAGAGAAGAACATACCATCCTGTGCATCGACGATGATACCCAAATTATCAGCCTGTATGAACGCTATCTCAAGCCGCAGGGATACAAGGTCATCGGGACAACCAATGCAATTACAGCCAGGGAGATTGCCCAACGCATCAAACCCTACGCCATCACACTCGACATCATGATGCCAGAAGTGGATGGCTGGTCTGTCCTAAAAGAACTCAAAGCCGACCCCGAAACCCGCAACATCCCGGTCATCATTTGCAGTATTGTCGAAGAGGAAGAAAGAGGGTTTAGCCTGGGCGCTGCCGATTACCTGGTCAAACCCATTTCCGGCGAGGACCTGCTCGGCTCGCTGCATCTGCTCAACGGCGATGGAAGTATCAAAAAGATCCTGATTATCGACGATTCTCCAGATGACCTGCGGTTGATGGAAAAAATCATCAACGAAAACGGCAGCTATCACGTGTTGACTGCGCAGGGCGGTGAACGGGGCTGGGAAACCCTGCTCGAAAAACGTCCCCATGCGGTTATCCTTGACCTGTTCATGCCGGATATGAACGGATTCACCATCCTCGAACGGCTGCGCACCACGCCAGAACTGCGCGACCTGCCTGTGGTTGTCGTAACAGGCGCCGAACTGGATGCCGAACAGAAAAAACAACTCGACAATTTCGGGAAAAACCTGCTGCAAAAAGGGATACTTGGTGAAGAAGAGCTGTTCCGAACACTGGATAAAGCGCTCAAACGGCTGGAATCTACCCAGTAAAAGTAAAACGGAATTCATTCCGCAACCCCATTACGGCATCATCAGTGCCGTACTACAAAGCGAAGGATTACTTTAACAGGAGCCAGGAATGCCCTTTGTAATTCACTGCCTGGACTGCGGGCAAGAGACGCCCTACCATCCACTCACCATCAACTGTCCAAACTGTAAAAGTCAGTGGAGACAGGCTGTTTATGATTATGATGAAGCGGCTCGCGTCCTAGTGCAGGAACTACCCAATCGCCCATTCGACCTGTGGCGATACCGAGAAGTGCTGCCCGTCCGCAGCCCCAACCCTGACCTGTACCTGGGCGAAGGCGGCACGCCGCTGATTCGCGCCGTAAACATGGGCATGATGCTCGGCTGCCCGGGCATTTACATCAAAGACGAACGCCAGGGACCAACCGCCTCGTTCAAAGACCGCCAGGCCGCCCTGACCATCGCCGCGCTCAAGGAGGCGGGAATCACCGAATTGGTGGCCGCCTCCACCGGCAACGTCGCCATCGCCTATTCGGCGTATGCCGCCCGGGCCGGCATCAAACTGTGGGCCTTCGTCACCAGCCTCGTCCCGGCGGTAAAAATGCGCGAGATTGCGCTGTATGGCAGCCAGGTCGTAAAAGTAACCGGGTCGTATGACCAGGTCAAGCAAATTGCCGCCGAATTTGCCCAAAAACGCGGCCTGTATCACGACATGGGAACCCGCACCATCACCTCCGTCGAGGGCATGAAAACCATCGCCTATGAGGTATCAGAGCAACTGACCGAACAACTCGGCCCGCCCAAAGACGCGCATCCCGGTAAATTGCGCTGGCGCACCCCTGATTGGTACATCCAGTCCGTCAGCGGCGGACTGGGTCCGGTCGGCGTTGCCAAAGGCTACCGGGAAATGATTCAAATGGGTCTCACCGACCGGCTGCCCGGCATCATCGCCGTCCAGTCTGAAGGTTGCGCGCCAATGGTTCACGCCTGGAAAAACGACCTGGAAGAAGCCCTTCCCGTCACCAATCCCAAAACCCACATCGAGACGCTGGCAACCGGCACGCCCGGACGCTCCTACAGCCTGCTGCGCAAGGAAATGAAAGAACACGGCGGCCTGTTCGAGAGCGTCACAGACGAAGAAGCCTTCCGGGCCATGCATGTCCTTGCCAAGATGGAGGGAGTTTCCGCCGAACCGGCCTCCGCTGTGGCCTTTGCCGGGCTGTTCAAATTCATTCGCGCCGGGGTCATCAAGCCCACCGACATTGTGGTCGTCAATTGCACCGGCCACACCATGCCCGCCGAACCACTCGTTCTGGGCAGTGGGTGGGCGCGCAATGTCGTCTTGCCGCAGGCAGAGACAACTGCCATCAAAACAGACACCGAAGAAGAGGGGCTGTTGGCTGCCCTGAGCCGGGTGGCGCCTGACCGCTTCCCGCGCGTTGCCATTGTGGACGACACCGCCGATGCCCGCCGCCTGGCGCGCCGCATCCTGCAATCGCAGGGTGATTTCACTATTTTCGAAGCCGCGAGCGGACGAGATGGCCTCGAGCTGGTCAACCGCGAACATCCCGACCTGCTCATCCTTGACCTGATGATGCCCGAGATGGACGGCTTTGCAGTGCTGGAAGCATTGAAGGCCAACCCCGACACCGCGGAAATCCCGGTCATTGTCTCCACAGCCAAAGAATTAACCATCGACGAGAAAAACCGCCTGCAAGGGCAAATCCAGGCGCTCATGCAAAAAGGGGATTTCATGAGCGATGAGTTCTTGGAAGAAGTCAAGGCGCTGCTGCGATAAAACGCAACCCTGCTTTCTTTTTTGTCAGGAATCATTCCTCCACGGGCAATACCTAACAAAACTGTGTATGCCCGCATACCATTTAACATGCAATGGTTTTGTTACAGGGTTAAACCAAAAATAGAATGAACGCATGACCTCGCATGCCTTTACGAGCAGGCTTATAGAAAGGATTACGATGGCTGCCAAAACACGACAGGGCCTGGGGATTGTCGCTGCCCTGTCTTCAGCAATTTTCCTGGGAATGAACCCCGTGCTGGGCCGCTGGGCCATCCTGGCAGGGTTTTCTCCCTTGCTGGTGGTCGCTATCCGAACCGGCCTGGCTGCGCTCATGATGATTGCCTACCTGGTCATCTTCAAACGCCAGTTCCTTTATATCTTCCCGGTTGGTTTGTTTGGCTGTTTCCTGGCGGGCGCGCTCAACGGCTTCGGCTCCCTGCTCTACTACCAGGCTTTGGGTTCGCTTCCCGCCAGCCTGGGACAATTGCTCTACTCACTCTATCCCCTCTTCGTCGCCCTGTTCACCTTCCTGGATAAGCAGCCTGTCAGCCGCTTGACCTTCATCCGGGTCGGGATTGCCGCTGTCGCCGTGTTCCTGCTCACCAGAGCCGACGGGGTCAGCGCGCCCCTGCCGGCCGTCTTGATGATGATTGGGGCAGCTATCCTCTACGCGCTCCACATCCCAATCAACCAGCGCATTTTGTACGAAATCCCAGCCCCCACCGTCACCCTGTACACGCTCCTTTCGATGAGCCTGGTCACCATCCCGTTTTACCTGGTATTCGACCGCACCCCACCTGCGCCCGGCGCCTCGTGGACTCCCGTCATACTCCTGACCCTGGTGACCTTTGCCTCGCGCCTGACCCTGTTCCTGGGCATTAAAAACATTGGCGGCTTGCAGGCTGCCCTGCTGGGACTGAGCGAACTCTTCATCACCTTTGTTCTAGGCCACTACATCCTGCAAGAATCGTTGACCACGCTCCAAATCCTCGGCGCGGCCATTCTCGGAATCAGCATGCTGCTGGTTGCGTTGGAAAAACAAGACCCCGCCCGGCGTCACCCCAAAGGCGGCTGGCTGGCCTGGCTGCACCCGCCCGAAGTCAAGCCCTGGAGTTTACAGGATTAAATACAATTGTCCTGGCATCTGAACTGCCAGGACAATTGTTTATAAAGCCAGAACCATGCACCGGCCAATATCCTACTCCGACTCGAACACATAGCCCGTGCCGCGCACGCTGACAATCCGCTCGAACAAGGTCGGGAAAGGTTCCAGTTTATGGCGCAGCCGGCTGACCAGGGGACGCAAAATTTCCTGGGCTTCGCGCTGCGAAACATCATAGCCCTGCACCAGCAAGACCAGTTCGCGGTGGGAATATACTTTTCCCGTATTTTCTAAAAACACCTTCAGCAAGTGGCCTTCCGCCGGGGTCAGCGATTCGATCTGGCTGCCGCGCGTGACCATGCGCCGCATCAAATCCACCTCTGTGCCATCGGACGTCGTAAACACCGAGATTTCGGCATCCTTGTTCTCCTTCTGTTTCAATCGCGCCTCGCGCCGCTCAAGGCCTCGTTTCACGCTTTCCAATATCTGGCCGGGCGAGGCAGGTTTGAGCAAGTAATCATGCACGCGCTGGCGCAGCGCTTCCACTGCTGATTCCATCGAACCGAACGCGGTCAGCAGGATGATTTCCGTATCGGGGGAAATCTGGTTGACTACCTGCACCACATCCAGCCCATTCATGCCGGGCATTTTCAAATCCAGCACAATCAGGTCCACCGCATGGTTGCGGACGTGTTCCACTGCCTGTTCTCCATTGGCGACAGCGGTCACGTTGTACCCTTCCAGGCGCAAGATGTCGCTCAACGATTGGCGCGCAACAGGTTCATCATCGACAACAAGGATATTGATTTTCATGAATTATTCTCCCTTAGAGGATTGATTGGAAGCATAAGTCGAAAACAAGCGCCAGGGGTACGGTCTGCAAGCAGGTCCAGCTTACCACCATGCGCGGTAACGATATCATAACTGACGGAAAGTCCCAACCCGGTTCCGCTGCCCTTGGTGCTGACAAACGGCTCGAAGATATTGGCCTGCACTTCGCGCGGAACGCCGGTACCGGTATCATGGAACAGGATTTCTATCATCTTACGTTTCTGGGTGATGCTAATCCACAATTCGCCGCCCTGGGGCATGGCATCGAAAGCATTCAAGACCAGGTTGATAAAAACCTGCTCAATCTGGTTACTGATGGCGCGAATACTGGGCAGGCGCGCAGGCCAGGCCGTCGTCACACGGATATTGCGCTCACGCAACTGTTGACCCAACAGGTTGAGAACATGCTCCAATAAATCGAGAACCTGCACCGGCTTGAACTCGGCGCTGGGACGATAAAAATCGAGCATGCGCTGGACGGTGGTCATCAGGCGGTCGAGTTCCTGTTGGGTCATCTCCAGGTACTTCTGGCGCATCTCCTGGGGAATGTCTTCGCGGGTGGCAAGGTGAAAGCAATTGCGCACGCCCTGGAGCGGATTGTTGATTTCGTGCGCAATCGAAGCAGTCAGGCGACCTGCGGCGGCCAGTTTCTCGGCCTGCACCAGGGCCTGCTGCGATTCTTCCACCCGGCGCACATAGGCGCGCAATTCCTCATACAGGCGGGCATTCTCCATCGCAATTGTGGCCTGGCGCGCCAGGATGAGGAACATTTCCAGGTCGGCTTCGCGGAAGACCGGCTCCCCGGCATCGCGCGCGACGAACAAGACGGATGAAATATTGACCAGCGAAGTCGGCACGCACATCATGCTGCTCAACTCCAGCTGGTACAGGTCGCGCTTCAGGCGCGCATCGCCCATCCCGCCCCAGACCGGAGACTCGAGCGCGGCGGCGCGTAAGACCGGGTTACCGGTTTCGCTGACCGGGCCGTCGGGGAGCATCTTGCCGCGCCCGGCCAACAGGTTGAGGGTGTTGTCTTTTTCCGTGACCTGGTAAAAACCGACGTTGGAACAACGCAATTGGGCCGAAATCACATCCAGGACGAGTTCGAGCAGATGGTCGGGACGGGTTTCAGAGAGCAGGGTCTCGGTTACGCTGAAGAGCGGACGCAGGGCCTGGACGCGCGCGGCATCCTGCTTTTGCTGGCTGTCGCTGAGGGCCTGCTGCGCCGCCTGGATGAGTTCGGCCTTCTCGAACGGCTTGAGAATCAGCCCATCCACCCCGCGCCGCAGGGCCTGGATGGCCGTCTCCACCGTGCCGAAGCCGGTCATCGCCAGGATAGCCATCTCGCCCTGCGCCTCGCGCGCCTTCTGGATGACATCGAAGCCGCTAATTTCGGGCATCCGAATATCAACCAGGAGCAAATCATATCGCTCTTTTTTGATGATTTCGAGCGCCAGGGCCGGGTCGGTGCTGGCGGTGACGTGAAAACCGGCTTTCGTGAGCAGCCGCTCGCAAAGCAGGGTGATTCCAGGTTCGTCGTCGATAACCAGGATGCGGGACGGGTTCACGCCATTCCTTCCAAGGGCAGCCAGACGGTAAACGATGACCCGGCGGACACTTCGCTTTCGACTTCAATCATGCCGCCATGGTCGGTCACAATGCCGTAAGTGACAGAAAGGCCCAGGCCGGTGCCGCCCCGGTCGCCGCGCGTGGTAAAAAACGGCTCGAAGATGCGCTGCAAATTTTCAGGGGAAATACCCACGCCCGTATCACGCACCGACATGGTTATCCATTGCCGGTTATAGCGCGACCGGCAGGCCGTCTCCACATCCAACCGCCCGCCTTCGGGCATGGCGTACAGCGCGTTATTGACCAGGTTAATTACCACTTGCTTAATCTGGTTGCGGTCCATCGAGGCCCAGGGCAGGTTTTCGCCCAGGCGGATAACCGGCTGGACGCTATTGGTGTGCATCAGGTGTTTGGTGAGCAGCAGGACATCATCCACGATTTCGTTGATATCGGCCTTAACGCGATTGGCTTCGCCCTGGCGGGCAAAATCGAGCAGGCGGCGCACCACGCTGCGCGCCCGGCGCGATTCCTTCAACACCAGTTCCAGGTCGCCGCGCAGGGACGAATCAAGCGGCAGCTCTTCGAGGGCCAGTTCGGTAAATCCAACAACAGTCGTCAACGGGTTGTTGAGTTCGTGCGCCACGCCGGCCGCCATCTCGCCCACAGCAGCCAGTTTGGCGGCCTGGATAAGCCGCGCTTCGGCCTCGTGCTGGGCGCTGATGCGCGCCTGCAACTCTTGCTGGGTATTCTGGAGTTCAATCACGGTCTGTTGCAGCAAGCCCACCTCGCCTGGCGATGGAGGCGGGAACGGCTCGCTGAAGGTAGCCAGTTTCCAGATGCGCTGGTCGCGGGCGGTCAATTCCGATTGCGAACCCACAACCACCAGGGTCATCACGCCTGCCGGGAAAGCGTACAAACGCTCGCAGGAGAGTTTTTTATTCTCCAGGATGGGGCGCGACCGCACCCTGCCGCCCGTCAGCGCGCCTCCCAGCCAGGTTGCCGAACCCGGCTCGTTCAAGAGTCCCGCCAGCGCAGCCTGAGACGCCCTGGAAAGATGATGCACACCCCCCAGCCGCCACACATCCCCTTCGCGGAAGGTGTACGCAGCCCAACAGGCATCGGTCAACTGACATGCTTCCTTCAATCGCTGGAGCAGGGGATTGTCCGCCATATAGGTTGATTATACATAGATACGCGCAGTTTGAGAGAATTCCGTGGGTGGTAAAATAGTCACCTGCTCTATCGCCAACCACGCAATCATGCACAAGCAGAAGAAAAGTGACACTTAATCGTATGTCTCGACAGGCTCGACCACCAAAAGAACTCATTATTATCGGCGGCGGGCTGGCCGGTTCGGAGGCGGCCTGGCAGGCCGCCCAGCGTGGAATCCATGTCAATCTATATGAAATGCGCCCCACGCTGCAAACCGGGGCGCACGCCAGCGCCGACCTGGCCGAACTGGTCTGTTCCAATTCGCTCGGCTCGAACCTGCCGGATAGGGCTTCAGGCGTCCTGAAAGCGGAACTGCGCCGGACGATGTCGCTGCTGCTGGAAGTGGCCGAACAAACCGCCCTGCCTGCCGGGGCCGCGCTGGCCGTCGACCGCGAAGCCTTTGCCCAAACCGTCACCGCCCGCCTGGGCGCGCACCCGAATATCGAAATCATCCGCGCTGAAATGGCTGAAATCCCCGCCGAACCCGTCATCATCGCTTCCGGGCCGCTTACCTCCCCGCGCCTTTCGCAGGCCATTGCCCATTTCAGCGGCGAAGAACACCTGTACTTTTTCGATGCCATCGCCCCAATTGTCGAAGCGACATCCATCGACATGTCTATCGCCTATCGCGCCTCGCGCTGGGGAGAAGGCGATGACGATGGCGACTACATCAACTGCCCCTTCCACGAGAAAGCAGATTACCTGGCCTTCGTAGAAGCCCTGCGCGCCGCCGAGCGGATTCAACTCAAGGAGTTCGAACTGGCCCTGGAAGACGGAGTTCGGGCTGGAACCGACCAATTTTTCGAGGGCTGTTTACCTGTCGAAATCATCGCCCGGCGCGGCGATAAGGCCCTGGCCTATGGGCCGATGCGCCCGGTTGGCCTGCCCGACCCGCGCGTGCCGCGCCCGCCCTACGCCGTTGTCCAATTGCGGCAGGACAACCTGGCAGGCAATCTCTACAACATGGTCGGGTTCCAGACCAACCTGACCTTCCCCGAACAGCGGCGCGTGCTGCGCATGATTCCCGGCCTGCAAAACGCGGAATTCGCGCGCTGCGGGCAGATGCACCGCAACACCTTCATTGCCGCCCCCAAACTGCTGCGCCCCACCCTGCAAGCCCGCAGCCGCAACGACCTGTTCTTTGCCGGTCAAATCACCGGCGTAGAGGGTTACATGGGCAACATCGCCACCGGCTTGCTGGCGGGTTGGAACGCCGCCCGCCTGCTAAACGGCCAAACCCCGCTCGAACTGCCGCGCGAGACCATGCTTGGCGCGCTGTGCTGGTACATCACCCACGCCGAGATGAAACATTTCCAGCCCATGAAAGCCAGCTTCGGCATCCTGCCGCCGCTGGAAGGAGCATTTCACGGCAAACGCGAACGCGGCGCAGCCCACGCGGAACGGGCGGGGCAGGCGATGCAGTCATTTTTGGAATCTATCCCAAAAAGTCCAACAACACCCGATTGAACGCCTGCGCCTGGTCAATCGCCACCGCATGGCCGCCATCGGGAAGGACGGCCTGCCGCGCGCCGGGGATGCCATCCGCCAGCATTTTCTGTCGCGCCGGGGAAACGGTCGTATCTCGTTCGCCGGTAATGACCAGGGTCGGAACGCGAATCTTACCCAGCCGCCTGCGTGAATCGAACAGGCCGAGCTGGCGCATCGCGGCGCGGTAGGCGCGCGGGTCGGCCCGGGCAATCTGGGCGGCAGCCATCTCGCGCAGGGACTCCTGCTCCGGGGCCGGAAAGACTCGCCGCGCTACAATCTTCGACTGCTGCTCCAACCCGACCAGGTGAACCACCACCAGCCGCTGGAAGAAATACAGCCACTGTGAAAGACTGCTCGGTCGCAGCACAGTAAACGTGCTGACCAGGACCAATTTGCGCGCCAGGCCGGGGTAATCGAGGGCGAACTGCTGGGCTATCACCCCGCCCATCGAGAGGCCGACGACATGCGCCGGACCGGTCTCCAACTCTCGCAGGAGAGCGGCCAAATCAGCGGCAACGCGTCGAAAATTCCAGCCGAGTCCATCGTAAGGCGAATCGCCAAATCCCGGCGCATCGGGCGCGAGAGGACGATACCCGGCAGCGATTAAATCATCGAATTGCAGCCTCCACATGGAGCCGTTCGCGCCCAGTCCATGCAGGAGCAGGATAGCGGGCGAACCGGTGGGATGAGGGTCGAGAAAATGTAATTGGGTCATCATAGTCAAAATAAAAAGGCTCCCTTTGTTCGGGAGCCTTTCGGTCATTTCGGTTTGATATCTCGACCTTGCTCGACAGCCTTGTTGTCATCCTTATCGGTCTTCTGCGCTTCTTCCTTTTCGCCCCCCAGGCTGTCCTTGAACGAACGCAGGCCTTTGCCCAGTTCGCCAAACACTTTGCCCAACCGCCCTGGGCCAAACAGGATAATCACAATCACCAGGATGATAATCAGTTCAGCAGGGCCTAATCGCATCGTAAGACTCTCCTTTTTTCTATCTTATCACAATCCCGCCCGTGATTTTCAACCTGAACACCAACCCGGCTGTGAAACCGTCCCGAAGGTTTGTCCTAGAGTACAAGCGCCTCCAAAAACCTTCGGGACGTTACGATTACGGCTCGCGTCCAAACAGAATGCCCTCCAGGATGCGCAGCAAACGACGGAGCATGGAGCGAACGCGGGCAAACGGCCGGAACCATTCGGCGCGAATGGCGCGTTCGGGCAGGAGTGGCCCACTCCACTCGGCGGCCAGCGCGCCCCAGGTCAGCCCGGCCCCGAATCCAACAAAGACAACCTTATTGCCCGGTTTCAACTTCCCGGTCTGGATGGCTTCCACCGCCGCTATCGGGATGGATGCGGTGGACGTATTGCCGTAGCGCTCCAGGTTGACGAAAAATTTCTCCGTTGGCATCCTCAACCCGCGCGCGGCGGCTTCGATGATGCGGATATTGGCCTGGTGTGGCACAATCAGCGTCAGGTCTTCGGGCTTCCAGCCAGATTTTTCGATTGCTTCGAGCGTGGCCTGCGCCATGACACGCGTCGCAAAACGGAACACTTCCTTGCCGTCCATGTGGATGAAGTGCATCCCGCCATGCAGCGTGGCTTCGCTGGCAGGGTTTTTGCTCCCGCCCGCCGGGACCGAAAGAAAGCCGCCGCCCGAACCGTCGGAATGCAGTACCGACCCCATCACCCCGCCCGGTTTTTCGCTGGCCTGCAAAACGAAGGCCCCAGCGCCATCGCCGAACAGGACGCAGGTGTTGCGGTCCTGGTAATTGGTAAAGCGGGAAAGCGTCTCGGTCCCGATCACCAACACTGTTTTGGACGCCCCGGAACGGATGGATTGCGCGCCCATGTTCAGGGCATAAATAAAGCCCGAACAGGCCGCCAGCAGGTCGAACGCCCCGGCATTGGCCGCGCCAATTTTGTCCTGGATAAGACAGGCCGTCGCCGGGAAGATATGCTCCGGCGAAGAAGTGGAGCAGATTATCAGGTCGAGGTCGCTGGGCAGCAACCCGGCCACGCTGAGCGATTTGAAAGCCGCCTCCGCGCCCAGGCTGGAGACCGTCTCCCCATCCGAAGCAATCCGGCGTTCGCGGATTCCGGTGCGTTCCCGAATCCACTCGTCGGTCGTCTCAACCATTTTGCTCAGGTCGTCGTTGGTCAACACCTTATGGGGTACGGCCATTCCCCAGCCGGTGATATGTGCGTATGGCATAACTGTTCCTAACCGAACCGGCTAAATATGAGCGTGGCGTTGTGGCCGCCAAACCCAAACGAGTTGGACATGCTATGGCGCGGGCTGGCCTTGCGGGGCGCATTCGGCACATAATCCAGGTCGCATTCAGGGTCGGGCGTGGTGTAGTTGATGGTGGCCGGGATAATATTGTGCCGGAAAATTTCCGCGCACAGGGCAGCCTCAACCGCTCCCGACGCGCCCAGCAGGTGCCCGGTCATCGACTTGGTCGAGGAAATCGCCACGCGGTAGGCGTGTTCGCCAAAGACCGATTTAATCGCCGCCGTTTCGGATTTGTCATTGAGCGGCGTAGACGTGCCGTGCGCGTTGATATAATCGATGTCGGCAGGTTGCAGCCCGGCATGTTCGAGCGCCAACTGCATACACAGCGCCGCCCCGGCCCCGTTTTCCGCCGGGGCCGAGATATGATAGGCGTCATCAGTCGTGCCGTAGCCGGAAACCTCGCACAGGATGGCTGCCCCGCGCGCCAGGGCATGTTCGAGCGATTCCAGCGTCAGGATGGCCGCGCCTTCGCCCATCACGAAACCATCGCGGTCTTTGTCGAAGGGGCGCGAGGCGGCCTGCGGGTCTTCGTTGCGGGTCGAGAGCGCAGTCATCACGTTCAGACCAGCCATCGCCACCGCGACAATGGAAGCCTCGGCCCCGCCCGCCAGCATCACATCCGCCGCGCCGCGCCGAATCATCTCCGCCGCCTCCCCAATCGCATTCGAACCGGTCGCGCAAGCCGTCACGAAAGCCGCGTTTGGGCCGCGCATCCCCATGCGGATGGCAATCGTCCCGGCGGCGTTGTCAGCAATCATCATCGGCACCAGGAACGGGCTGACCCGCTCTGGGCCTTTTTCGCGCATCACTTCCACCTGCTCCAACAGCGTGCCAATCCCGCCAATGCCGGTGCCGACCAGCACCCCGATTCGGTCGCGGTTCTCCTCGGTCACGGATAACCCAGCGTGTTGCGCCGATTCCTGCGCGGCGGCCACCGCAAACTGACAGAAACGGTCCATGCGGCGGGCTTCCCGGCTGCCAAACAGGGCCGCCGGGTCGAATCCTTTCACTTCACAGGCAAAACGGGTCTTGTGGTTGCTGGCATCGAACAGGGTAATCGGCCCCGCGCCCGATTTACCCGCCACAATACCGGTCCAGGTTTCGGGCAGGGTGTTCCCCAACGGGCTGATACAACCCAGGCCGGTTACGACAACGCGTTTACGAGTCATTGAGTCTTCTCCCATAAAAATTCGCAGGGCAATTTGGCAAATTGCCCTACGGTCTGCGAGATATAACACAACCACGCCAGAAGCGATACGCTGGAACCTATCCCTTCAACAATTCCACATCCTTCTCGCCGCTCTCCGTCAAATTCAACGGCGGCAGTTCGGTCAACGAGTTCAGACCAAAGTGCTGTAAAAATTGCGGGGTCGTGCCGTACAAAATCGGGCGGCCAGGCCCTTCGGAGCGCCCCACCTCCTGCAACAGACCTTTGCTGAGCAGGCTCTTGATGACGCCATCGCTGTTCACGCCGCGAATCGAATCCACCGAGGGGCGCGTCACCGGCTGCTGGTAGGCAATAATAGCCAGCGCCTCGAGCGCGGCCCGGCTCAGGCGGCTGGTAGCCTCCAGGCCGAGGAAACGCTCGATAGATTCCGCCAGTTCGGGCGAGGTGGTCAACTGCACCCGCCCGGCATGACGCTGCAAGCGCAGGCCCCGGCTGCTGAGTTGTTCCTCCAACTCAGCGAGGCCTTTTTCGACCTCGCTGACAGACACTTCGAGCGCGGCAGCCAACTGCATCGGGCTGACCGGCTCGGCGGCGACGAACAACAGACCTTCCAACAGGACGGGCAGGCCGGGTTCGGGAATACTTTGGGATTCGCTCATGCTATAATTGCTCCGCTTAAGGCAAATTCTATTCGAGAAGCGTCCCGAAGGTTTTTTGACGCAACCTTGAACGCATGGGGACAACCTTCGGGACGATTTCAAGTCAATCACTTTTATTGGAGAAACCCATGATAAAAAAGGGCCAACTCTTTATTTTAATGACACTCTTGAGCCTGCTCCTGGCTTCCCTGGCTTGCAACATCCAGGCTGGAGGACCTGCTTACCCGGAAACGCGCGTCCCGGTTTCGACCGAATCCGCCGCCAGCCTGGCAGAACAGGTGCGGGCCGCTCAAACTGCCGCAGCCCAGAGCGGCGCGCTGGCCATCAGCGTCTCCGAAAGCCAGCTCACCTCGCTGGTGGCTGCCAAACTCGCCGAAAACCCCTCGCCGCTTCTCACCGACCCGCAGGTCTACCTGCGCGACGGCCAAATCCAGGTTTACGGAAAAGCCAGCCAGGGACCCTTCCAGGTCAACGTGCGGATTGTCATCTCGGCCAGCGTCGATGCCAACGGCCAGCCTGCCATCGCCGTTGTTTCGACCGACTTTGGCCCGCTGCCCGCGCCTGAAGGGCTGAACAAAACCATCACCGCGCTGGTGCAAGAGGTCTTTACCGGCGCGCTCGGCCCGGCGGCCATCGGCTTCCGGCTCGAAAGTATCACCATCGCCGACGGCACAATGGCAATGGTGGGGCGGGTAAAGTAAGCCCGATTATACCCTCCCGCAAAAAACGCGGGACCTTTACGCTGGCGAATCATACCGCAATGCGTCTTCACCGCTTTCTTATTCTCCCCGTACTTGCCTTGCTCCTGGGCAGCTGCCTCGCGCCGCAGGTTTCGCAAGGCAATGTTATCCTGCAAGCCAGTCTCAATGCAGACGGGGAGAATTACCCGGTGCAGATTCCAATCGGTAGCACCGTCGCGGATGCGCTCCAGGCCGCCGGGTTGCAGGTCGGCAGCCTGGACAAGGTCGAACCGCCGCTCTACACCATCCTGACCGATGGGTTATCCATCAAAATCACGCGCGGGCGCGAGGAGTTCAAGACAGAACAATCCATCATTGCCTTCGAGCGACAGATGGTGCGAAATGAATCGCTCCCGCAAGGTGAAACTTACCTGCTTCAGCCCGGCAAAAACGGATTACAAGAAATCACCTACCGTTATTACTATGAAAATGAACTTCTGGTCAATAAAAATCCTTCTCGTCCCATCATCCTCGAACCAGCCCTGCCCGAAATCATGATGGTCGGCGTCCGCTCGCCCTTCGCGCCGCTGCCCATCGCCGGGAAATTGGTTTATTTAGCAGGCGGCGCCGCCTGGATGATGGAGGGTTCGACCTCCAACCGGATTCCACTGGTGGTCATCGACGACCCCCAAACGCCGCTCGACGGGCGCGTCCTGCGCCTTTCTCCCGACAAACGCTGGCTGCTCTACACCCGCAAATCAGCCAAACCTGCCGAACAGGAAATCAACACACTCTGGGTGCTGGATATTACCGACCCCAAGGCCAAACCCATCAACCTGCGCACGCCCAACGTCATCCACTTTGCCGATTTCGACCCGCTGGCATCGCTGACCGTCCTCTATTCCACCGCGGAGCCGCGCGCCGCCGCCCCCGGCTGGCAGGCCAACAACGACCTGTATCGCATGAAATTCGGCGCGAACGGCAACCTGGGCGTCCGCGAGCAGATTGTGGAGGCCAACACCGGCGGCGTCTACGGCTGGTGGGGAACAGACTTTTTCTGGTCGCCGACCGGCAGCCTGCTGGCCTACAGCCGCCCTGACGGGATGGGCATTGTTAGTTTCCGGGAAAAGCGTCTGCTCCCATTGCTCGACTTCACCCCGCTCCAGACCCGCTCCGATTGGGCCCTGATTCCGCCGGTCGGCTGGGGCGCCGATGGACGCACGCTTTTCGTCGTCACGCACGCCCCGCCGCCCGGCCTGGTCAACCCCGAAGAATCGCCCAACTTCGACCTGAGCGCGCGCTCACTCGATTCGGATGCCCTGGTGCGCATCAGGCAGCAAAGCGGGATGTTTGCCTACCCATCCGCCTCGCGCGCCAGCAAGCGCGATGACGAAATGGCCTACTACGTCGCCTATCTCCAGGCCCTGCTGCCCCAGCAGTCGGACATCTCTGGTTATCAATTGGTATTGATGGACCGGGACGGCTCCAACCGGCGGGTCGTCTTCCCCCGGCCCGGCTCGCCCGGACTCGAACCACAGGTCCCTGCCTGGTCGCCCTCCGCGCCATCTTTCGTAGAGGGAGATTTTGTTGCGGTGTTGTACGAAGGCAACCTGTGGATGATAGACGCCGCCCTCGGCGAGGCCATCCAGGTAACGAATGATGGGCTGATACAGGTTATCGACTGGAAGTAAACTGTAAAGAACAGGTAAAATTGGGGTGTTTATAATCCCATTATCCCATTTTGTTCTCTGGAGGAATTATGCGCATTGTCATCACCGGCGCGGCCGGCTTTCTCGGTTCGCATCTATGCGACCGCCTGCTTGTCGAGGGGCACAAAGTTGTCGGTTTGGATAATTTCATCACCGGTTCGAAAGAAAATATCGCCCACCTGATGGGCCACGACAACTTCACCTTCTACAAACATGACGTCTCCAACTATATCTACGTCGCCGGTAAAGTGGATGCCGTGCTGCATTTTGCCTCACCCGCCAGCCCCAACCCGCAGTCGCCGCTGGCCTACTTCAACCTGCCCATCCAAACCATGAAAGCCGGGGCGCTCGGCACCCACAACTCGCTGGGATTGGCCAAAGCCAACAAAGCCCGCTTCCTGCTGGCCTCCACCAGCGAAATCTACGGCGACCCGCTGGAACACCCACAAAAGGAATCCTACCCTGGCAACGTCGACCCGGCCGGGCCGCGCGCCGTCTACGACGAGGCCAAACGCTTCGCCGAAGCCCTGGCCCTGGCGTATCATCACCAGCACGGGGTCGATACCCGCATCGTGCGAATCTTCAACACCTACGGCCCGCGTATGGACCTGGACGACGGCCGCGCCCTGCCCAACCTGCTGAAACTGGCCTTGCAGGGCAAACCGCTGACCGTCTATGGAGACGGTTCGCAAACCCGCTCCTTCTGCTATGTAGATGACCTGATCGATGGCATCGTCAAACTGCTCTACTCCAATGAACACATGCCGGTCAACATCGGCAACCCAATCGAGATGAGCATCCTGCAATTTGCGGAAGCCATTAACCGGATTACAGGCAACCCCGGCGGAATCGAATTCGTAGCCGATGCCCGCAGCACCCGCGACCCGCAGCGCCGCCGCCCCGACATCACCCGCGCCCGCGAAATCCTGGGTTGGGAGCCAAAACTCAACCTCGAGGAGGGTCTTCGCCGCACCATTCCATACTTCAAACAAAAACTAGGTCTGGTGGAATGACGGCGATACTCAAAGACCCGCTGGAACGAACACGTTTCATCAAGTTTGCCATCGTCGGCGCGCTGGGCGCGCTAATAGATTTCGGCGTCATGAACCTGCTGGTCTGGCTGGTCAAATCCACCCTGGTGCTGGCCGGGAGCATCTCCTTCATTTGCGCCGTCATCAGCAACTTCACATGGAACCGCTTCTGGACCTATCCCGAATCGCGCACCAAACATGTCGTCGGGCAGTTGGTGCAGTTTACCATCGTCAACGCCATCGGCCTGGTGATTCGCGTCCCCATCCTGAAACTTGGCGAACCCGTCCTCGACCGCATCCTGGAAAATTCATCCCTCAACCTGCTGGCAACCAGCCACACCTTCATCAGCCACAACGCCACCCTCGCCCTCGCCATTGGCATCGTCATGCTATGGAATTATTTCGTCAACCGCTATTGGACATATAACGACATTGACGCTTGACCAATTCTTCTCAATTTGGTTTCAAACCGTTCCGAAGGTTTCCGAAAATCGCCCGAATTGTACCCAAAAACCTTCGGGACGTTCACTAAACTTTTCATATTGAGCATTGCTGGCACTTGACAGCGTTTGTTGCCTTTAGGCATATAATTGAACGATGGCAAACACAATCATCCCCATTTTTTCCTCCCGCGGCGATGCCGACGCCTTCCTGGTCTACCCTCACCTGTTCAACCGCCAGGGCGAGTGGATTGGCTTTGTCACCTCACAGCGCGAAGTCTATTCCGTGCTTGGATATTACGTCGGCAGCCTGACCAACGACCCGCGCATCCTGCGCAAACGCTCGCTGGAAGAGCGCCCGCGCCTCAAACCGCCCGCCCGCCCGGAACGGATTCGCATCCCATCCGGCAACCCGCTCCCCAAAATGATGGGCGATGTGCCGTTCGAGATGATAGACGTACTGCAAGACCAACCAGAACTCTTGCACACCCTCGATTCGGGCGAATTCCGCCCCGACATGGACTAAACGATTTTCGGATTGCTCAATGACGATGGATTCCCTCGCTTCCAAACCCATGCGCGCCTCCTACGTCACCCTGGCGCAACTCATGCAGCCCGAACACGCCAACCCGCTGGGGAACGTGCACGGCGGCTGGATTATGAAACTGGTCGATGAGTGTGGCGCGCTGGCCTGTATGCGCCACGCCCGCCAGCGCGTCGTGACCGTTGCCATGGACCGCATGACCTTCCGCCAGCCCATCAAGGTCGGGGAATTGGTTACGCTCACCGCGCAAGTGACTTACACCGGGCGCACATCCATGGAAGCCGAGGTTCTGGTCGAAGCCGAGAATCCCATTACTGGCGAGCGCACCCACACCAACACCGCCTACGTCGTCTATGTCGCGCTCGACGAAACCGGCAGCCCGGCCCCCGTTCCGCCCGTCTTTGCCGAAACACCCGACGAGCAGGGAAAACTGGAAAGCGGGAAGAAACGGCAGCGGCAGCGGTTGGAGCAGAAGTAAACCCATGACCAACCTCGAACCCTCACCCGAAATCACCACCCCGGTTGGCGAAACCGGCCAGACCACCCGGCACTTCAAATCACTCAAAGATTTGCTCGATTTCGCCTCGGCCAAGGATGTCGCCAAAGACCTGGCGCAAATGGGCGATTCGGGCATCGCCGAGGCCCTGCCCTTTCCCTTCCTGGCGATTGTCGGACAAAACGAGATGAAACTGGCGTTGATGTTGGGGCTGATTAACCCCAACATTGGCGGCATCCTGCTGGTTGGCCCGCGCGGCACCGCCAAAACCACCGCGGTCCGCTCGCTGCTCGACCTGCTCCCGATGATTCAGCGCTCCACCTGTTACTATGGCTGCCAGCCCGAGGATGTCGAAAGCGGCGGCCTCGACGCCGTCTGCCCCGAATGCGCCGAAAAATACGCCGAAGGCAAACCGCTCACCGCCCCCGACCGGGTGCGGCTGGTCGAACTGCCGCTCAACGCCCGGCTCGAAGATGTCGTCGGCGGCCTGGATGAGCGCGCCGCCGTCCACGAGCGGATGCGCATCCGGCGCGGCATCCTGGCCCAGGCCGATAAAAACCTGCTCTACATCGACGAAATCAACCTGCTTAGCGACGACATCATCGACGCCATCCTCGACGCCGCCGCCCAGGGCATCTACACCGTGCGGCGCGGCCCGGTCTCGGCTACCTACCGGGCGCGCTTCGTATTGATTGGCTCGATGAACCCCGAAGAGGGCAAACTGCGTCCGCAAATCCTCGACCGCTTCGGGCTGCGCGTCATCGTGCGCGGGCTGGATAACGCCGAGGAACGTCTCGAAGCCTATCGGCGCGTCCAGGCTTATCTCGCCAACCCGCGCGCCATGATTGGCTTGTACGCCGATGAAATCGCGCTCGCCCGCGAAGAACTGCAATCCGCGCGCAAAACCCTGCGGCAGGTGCAACTCCCTGATGATTTGGCCACCCATGCCATCGCACTGATTCAAAAAATGGGCGTCGATTCGCTGCGCGCCGAAATCACCTGGTTCGAGGCCGCCCGCGCCTACGCCGCCGCCGATGGCCGCGAAACCGTCCAGGTCTCCGACCTGACCACCGTCGCCCCAATGGCCCTGCGCCTGCGCCGCTCCGAATTTATTACCGAATACTTCGACCACCAGAAAAACGAAGAAACCGAAATGAAAACCCTGCTCGAACAACTCGGGTAAATTTCTATCCACCAATCTTCACTAATCTACGCTACATAAAGCACCAACCCTTGGGAACCTCTAAAAATTCGTGCCGATGAGTGGATCGAACTCGATGGATAAACCCGAATTCACCTTCCGCCCTTACACGCCCGCCGACCAAGCCGGCTGCCTCGACCTGTTCGACAGCAATACCCCAAAATACTTCGGACCCACTGAACGCCCGGATTTCGAGAACTTCCTCCAGCGGCTGCCCTGCCCCTTTTTCGTGGTCGAGGCCGAAGGATTGGTTATCGCTTGCGGCGGCTGCGGCGCTGACCCGCAAAGTGGAAAAATCGTCCTCGCCTGGGGCATGGTGCGCGGCGACCTGCGCCGTCAGGGAATTGGAACTTTCCTGTTGCAGGAGCGTTTGAAAGTCATCTTCCGTGAAAACCCCGCCGCGCGCGTCATCATCGACACCAGCCAGCACAGCCAAACCTTTTTCGCGTGCTTCGGCTTCCTCGCCACGAAAACCACCCCCGACTACTACGCCCCCGGCCTGCACCGCGTAGACATGGAACTGGAACTGACCGACAACCGCTCGGCTGAGTGCTCGCGGCGAAGCCTGCGCCGCCTGCTGGCCGATTAAATATCCGTTTCTCCGTTTTGCGCAGCCATCCATTCCCAAATCCGTTTCTCCGCTTCGCGCAGCCATCCATTCCCAAATCCGTTTCTCCGCTTCGCGCAGCCATCCGTTCCCGAATCCGTTTCT
>DAOUAZ010000364.1:0-3013 GCA_034432975.1 Anaerolineales bacterium
GCGCCGGTCGGTTCATCGGCGATGAGGATGGCCGGGTCGTTGACCAACGCCCGGGCAATCGCCACGCGCTGCTGCTGCCCCCCGGAGAGTTCTGCGGGATGGTGTTTGACGCGCTCGGCCAGCCCAACCATTTCCAACGCTTCGAGGGCTTTTTCTCGGCTGGCGCGCGTTCCCAGGCCGCTATACCCCAGTGGAAGCAGCACATTTTCGAGCGCGCTGGTGCGCGAGAGCAGGTTGAACTGCTGGAAGACGAACCCTATCTTGCGGTTGCGCACCTGGGCCAGCTGCGAATCTTTGAGTTTTTCGACCGTTTGCCCATCCAGGCTGTATGAGCCGCCGGTGGGAATATCCAGGCAGCCGATGATAGACATGAGCGTGCTTTTTCCCGATCCCGATGGCCCCATGATGGCGAGCATTTCGCCCTTTTCGATGTCGAGCGAGACGCCTGCCAGGGCGTGGACTTCGTTTTCACCCATCTGGAATACTTTGGTCAGGCCGCGCAGTTCGATAAGCGCCATATCAGCCTCCGAAGGGCATCATTCCGCCCGGGTTGCGCTGCTGGTCTTGATTGGTGCTGGAGGAGCCGCCAACCTGCACCTGGTCGCCATCTTTCAGGCCGCCGCTCTTGACCAGCGTGACCAGGCTTCCGGCCAGGTCGCCGGTTTCCACATCCACCCGATGAGTCAGGCCGTCCGCGCCAACCCGCAGGATATATTCGCCTTGCGAATCACTCAACACCGCGCCAACCGGCACGGCCAGCAGGGCGCGCGGCTCGCCGGTGGTGACGACCACATTGGCGGTTGCGCCAAACAGGATGGAAGAATCAGGCCGCTCGACCGAGACGATAACAGTGTACTTGACCAGTCCGCTGACGGTTTGGCCGATAGGGTCAATCAGGGTTACTTTGCCAGTCAGTGTCAGGCCGGGGAGCGAATCGATGCTGATTTCCGCCGGGTCGCCCACTTTGACCTGGGTGATTTCCGATTCGTCAATGGCCAGTTCGACCTTCATGGTTTCGTAGTTCACCAGGCCGAGCGCGGTTGCGCCATTCTGGACGACATCGCCGGGTTTGGCGTACAAGACAATCACTTCGCCTTCGAAAGGCGCGAGGATATATATGGCTTCGGCCTGTTCGCGCGCGGCGGCAATGCTGGCCTCGGCTTGCGCCAGTTCGGCGGAGGGCTTTCCGCTTTGCAGACGTTCCACTTCTTCCTGGGCTTCCGCCAGCTGGATTTTGGCTTTTTCCACGCTCAGGCGGGCCGCATCATAGTCGGTCTGGGCGGGTTTGCCGGTGTACCAGTTGATTTTGGCCTTTAGTTCGTTCAGGCTGAGTTGGGCGTTCGTCAGGGCCAGCATGGCTTCGGTCTTGCGCGAGTCGCCATCCGTCAAGTTTTGCACCATCCGGTAACGGTCGGCAGCGCGCGCCACGGATTGTTCGGCCTGCCGGATTTGCGCCTCGGTATTTTTAATAAGCGCATCGGAAGCGCGCGGATAATCGAGCGAGGCAAAGGTCTTTTCGGCGTCTGCCAGGGTTTGTTGGGCAGTGACCACGTCCAACTGCGCCTGGGTCAGCGTCAGGGTAGTGTTTTGCAGGTTGGAGAGGGTTTCCTCGGCAGAGGCCAGGTTGGCGCGCGCCTGGAGGATGCTGGCAGGGACGGAATCGAGCCGCAGGCTGGCCAGCACATCGCCTTTTTTGACCTGGCTGCCCGGCTGCGCGTTGACTGTCTCGATGACGCCGCTCGTTCCCCACGAGAGCGTGGTCAACTGCCCGGCGCTGAGCGTGCCGCTCGATTCGATGCTCGTGCCAAGCGTGACTGTTGTAACCGGCTGGAATGTTACGCTGGCCTGGGCATTGGCCTGCCCGGCGCAGCCCGACAACAGGAGCATCGCCAGGAACAGGAGCAGGACAGGGAATATCTTCAGGTATTTTTGCATGGGTGATTTCCTTTCAGGAGTTGGCAGATTCAATCTGTTGCGATTCTAAAATCCAATCCTGTGACGAAACCAAGAAAAGCCTGTGAAAATGCTGTGAATATGCCGGGGAACAGTCTTTACGGCTAACTTTCAGAGGTGGCGGTTATTTCCGCCGTGTTGGTTGGTTCAGGCGTGGAAGTTGGCGTGTTGGTGGATGATGATTCCTCTGTGACGGTCGGCGTCGGGGTCAGGCTGGATACGCTGCTCGATACCACGATTTGGACATAGACTGCCTCGCCAAACGTCGCGCCGGATGCGTTTTGCAGTTTCCAGTAACCGGTGTAGGAGCCGGTTGTGGAGGGGGCGACCATTTCGATTGAGACATCCAGCGTGCTTCCAGAACTGGTCGCGGCGGAAAGCGCCGTCGCCGAGCCGCTCATCGCATCTCCACTGACATACACAATCGAGTAGGATGTCGACCAGGCGCAGGTTCCGGTGTTCTGGAATCGCCAGGTTTTGGTAAAGGATTCGCCGGGAGCCAGCACGGTTCCATCGGGAATGGTTACGTCACTGACGTAAATCGAATTGCCGCACAGGCTGGCTGTGTAGCCAGCCGAGGTGGGGGCGATGACATCCTGGATGGGAGCGATGGTTGGCATGGGTGTTGCGGTGGCCTGCGGCGTGGGTGTGGCGCTTGGCTGGGGCGTGGCGGTTGCCTGCGCGGCCTGCGCGAACAGGGTGGCTGCCGCCGCAGTGTAGACGGCCTCCAGCGCGGCGGCTTCGTCGGTTGGTTCAGCGGCAGACGCTACGTTGCCACAAGCGCTCAAGAATAGCGCCAGGGTAAAAAGGGGAGCAAGAAGTTTGTAGATTTTCATGGTTTAGTCGTTCCGGCAATCGTACAGGTTGATGGATTGGCTGTTTCCTGTTCCAGCCTGCGTAGAAGCGCCACCGGTGGTGGTGCCATCCGGTGCGCCAAAATTGCGCGTGGTAGATTCGAAGCCTTCAATACGGGTGCAAGTCGAAGTCACCCAGGATGAAATTCCAGAGTTCGCGCCATTGGCTCCTGAAAGATAGATATAGCGCAGTTCGCCATTCGCTA
>DAOUAZ010000365.1:0-19803 GCA_034432975.1 Anaerolineales bacterium
AGAAAGAATTCAACCGGTTCACCGGTTTCTGTGACCATAATGTGGATGCGGATGCCGTAGAAGTAACGTTTTTTGCTGGCAATGCAGCCTCGCCAGGCTTCACCTCGATAGATTTTCGAACGCCAGATGCGATAATTGTCGCAAACCGCGATTGGATAACTGTCAATCACATACACCGACTTCTCATTGAGTTGTTTCCAGGTCTCGCCCAAACGCAAAAACAAAGTCAAGAACAGGTCAGCGATATTGCGCAGCCGGCGATTGAAACGGCTCTTGCCCAACATATTCGGAATGTAATTGCCGTCATATAGAAACCGGCTCGCCATGCAGAAGTTACCCTTGAAGTACAACATGGCTGCGATGGCAGTCGTCATGACTTCCGCATCACTCATTTGGCGCTGTTTGTCTTCATCGTGACGTAAGGCAATCAGCATGTCCGCGCACAGACAATAAACAACTATAATTTGGGTATCCATGATGGTCTCCTTCTTTGGTGGCAGGGATCCCCCAAATCTAGCAGACTTTCATGGATTTTTGTCAAAGTTCATCCCAAGGCAGCAACTTGAGTTACTTAACAGAATGATTCATTCTAATATGCCCAAATAGTGGTATTATGCAGAAAGTCTTTCTATACCACCTTATGTACAGAATTATAGAACGCATCCCAAAAAATCAAGAAAATGAACAACGCCCCAACCACCTCCCCCAACCCTGCGCCGCCCCAGGCCAAAAAACTCCTCGACCAATACCGCGAAACCCTGCGCGTCAAACAATATTCCCGCCGCACCGAGGAAGTCTACATCAACTGGGTGCGCCAATTCATCCTCTACCACAACCCTGTGGCTAATCCGCGGCGCAGTCAAACGCCACCCCCGCCAAATGGGCGCCACTGAAATCAACCAATTCATCACCCATCTCGTTGTCGAAAGACGCGTTTCCGCATCCATCCAGAACCAGGCCCTCAGCGTCATCCTCTTTCTTTACATGCACGAAACCAGCCTCCAAAAAGCCGTCCATGCCGCCGCCAAAGCCGCTGGAATCGACAAGCCCGACTCCCCGGAAACTGTCCCGCCGTTGGTTGGCGTGCTGCCCCCGTCAGCGGACGCTTGCCCGCGCGCGCCTCGTCCGTCGTCAGCCCGGTGATTTCGACATGCAGCGGGTCCCAGCCCACATGGACGGGCGCGTCCCAGTTGCCCGCCGCAATCGCCGCCTCCACCGCCTGGATTTTATCGTCCGAAAGTCCCCAGCGGATGCCGGTGATGAGTTGGTTGCGCTGCGCGGCTGCCGCCAATCGCAGCATAAAGGCCGTGCCGGTTGTCTGCGGGTTATCGTCATCCACAACATCCACCGCAAGAGACTCTTTGCCGCCGTCGGCCATCGTCACGTTATGGAAGCCATACAGAACCTGGCGCTTCCCGCTTCGATAAGCCGCCTCCTGGTCTGCCGCCGAACGCCAGGCCGCGCTGATGCGCGGCCTCAGCCCGGCAGATTCCAATTCCTGCAAAACCGCCTGCGCCCGGCTGCGAAAAACGGGATGCAATTCCACCAGTTTGCCCTGGTTGTGAATCTTGCGTTCAGGTTCCAGCATCGTCTCTTTTCCTTTCCCAATGGTCAGGCGCCGCGGCGGTGTACGAAAGCGCAATCCAGCCCAGGCCGTCTATCTCGCCCCAACCGCCCATTTCGCGCACAATCTCCACCACCTCGCCCTGCTTCAGCACCCGCGCGATGGGCGCGGTCAGCGCGTTCGAGGCGCGCACATTCAGGGCCGGGACGTTGACCTTCACCCGGCGGCTCAACCTGAAGCCGATGCCGGCCGTCGGGATGATGGCCGAGCGCTCCGGGTTGCGCACCTTTGGGTCAGTGGCGACCTCCTTCCAGGCCCGCCAGAACAGTTCCAGCGGGTAAGGATGCGCCTCGCCATCCGCCGGGTTGGTGTAAAGCGGGTCGTGGATGTAGATAGAGCGGATGTCCAGCCCCACCGCCACCGCAAAGTGCGGCCCCTCGAACTTTTTCTCGGTCAGCCCGGCATCCTCGAATACTTTGTAGCGCAGCAGCACGATGACGGGTTTGCTGGCCGCCAGGAAGCCGAACAAATCGTGCATGGTCAGGGTCGCCCGAAAGTCGGTCAGCAGGCCCAGGCTGCCCATGGCGTTGCGCAGTTGGGCGACGCTCAGGTACGGGTCTGCGCCGGGGATGGCAAAGCGCGTGTAGAACTCGTCCGGGGTCATCTGGAAGTTGGGAATGCAGGCCTTGAGCAGCATGATGGACGAAGCCGCGCCGCAGTCGTTCTTGCGCGCATCGGCCCCCGGCCCCAACTGTGAGACGTACGGAACCGGCAGCAGGGTGGCCGGTTGGAAGGGCGCGCTCCAGGTGAAATCGGCCTTCTGGCCCGTGTCGAGATTTTCCACCCGGTAGCGCATCAACGCCTTCTCCTTGGGCGGCTCGACGATGACCTCGCCGTCCTCTTTCTCGTCGCCTTCTTCCACCGCCTGCCCGCTCACCAGCGCCGCCACATCCTGGCGGAACGTTTCCATCGGGAAGGCCGGGCCCGGGTCCCACTTGCGGCCAGGGGCAATATCGTCATGCCCGATGATTTCCTCGATGCCGTAGGCCTCCACCAGCGCCGCTACCACCTCGGCGGCGGTTTTGAGTTGAATATCGGTATAGCGGTGCCAGCCGTAAAGCACATTCGGGACCGCTTTGTGCGGCGCGGCCAATACTTCGGCTTCAGGGTAGACCCGCCCAAAGGTCGAAACCCACTGGCTGCCGCTGCGCTTCATCATCCCGGCGTTGTCCAACTCGATGCCGATGGAGTAATTGTTGATGCCCGTATAGCCCTTCCAGGCGCTCGTCCCGGCGTGCCAGGCGCGCAGGTTGAACGGAACCAGCTGCGCTACCTCGCCATTCCGCCCGATGACCAGGTGCGCCGAAACGCCGCTGCTCTTCGAGGTCAGCCAGGCCACCGACGCGGTGAAACTCGCCCCGCCGGTGTAATGCATCACCACAAACCTTCGCTCTTGCAAGGGGACATCGACATTCGGGGATTTGACGAATCGGATGGGCTGGTTGTTTTGCAGGAGTTGGAAATTTTGAACAAGCATGGCTGACCTTTCATCGAATGCGGCTATAATCCAATTATCTACCAAATTCCGCTCCCGCACAACCCAATTGTAGAAATGCCCCCCTTCACCTCCCCCACCCTCACCATCCGCCCGACCCTGCCCGCCGACCGGCGGGACATCTTCGATTTTTGCAAATTCATCTGGGACGGCCACGACTACATCCCCTACGTCTTCGACGAGTGGCTGGCCGACCCGCGCGGTCAGATGTTCAGCGCCCTCTATGCCGGCCGCGCCGTCGGGCTGACGCGCATTGTCAGGCAAACCCCCAGCCAGTGGTGGCTGGAGGGCTTCCGGGTCGACCCGCGCCTGCAAGGCCAGGGCATCGGCTCGCGGCTGCACCGTTACGCCGTCGCCTGGTGGGGGGAACACGGCCAGGGCGTCTTGCGTTTGTGGACCAGCGCGCAGCGCGTCAAAGTCCATCATCTATGCGAGCGGGATGGATTTATCAAGACGATGGAACGCGCCCCGTACAACGCGCCGCCCCTGCCCCCGGCAGAATCCACCGGCCTGACTCCCCTGGCTGAATCCGATTTCGCCGAAGCGGCCGACTTTGCCCTGCGCCCCGAACATGCCCCGCGCGAACGTGGGATGTTGGATGCCTGGTGGCAATCCGCCGTACCGGAAGAACCCCTGCTGCGCTGGCTGGTGCAACAGGTTAGCGGGCAAATCTTCTGGTGGCGCGGCCGGCGGGGACTGGTCTGCGCCTGGGACGGCAGCGAGGACGGACAGCGCATCTCGGCAGTCGGCCTGCTGGCCTGCGCCGAAGCCGACCTGCCGGCCCTGCTGACCGACCTGCGCCAGCACCCCTCGCAAACTGGCTACGAACTCCTCGCCTGGCGCGCGCCCCTCCGTCCCGATTTGGATGCCCTGCTCCAATCCGCCGGTTTCCGTTATGATGACGAAAATCGGATAATCCAGTACGAAAAAGCGAAGGTCGAGTCTCCCACGCTCTTTGGGACGTATCGAGGCCTGTCGAGACAGGGATGTTTTGAGACCGAGGAGGACTTACCATGACAGCCAAGAAAACACCCCCACCGCTGGAAGAAGGTTATCGCGCCATGGCCGCTGACCGAGAACGCGAAGCCGAAGCCCTGGAGTGGAGTGAAGGAATGCTCTATGAACCTTTGACAGCCTTGAATTTCCCTCCCGATTTCCTCCACAACATCCACAACGCCTTTGGCGAAGCGGGCCGCCGCTGGCTCGCTGAATTGCCCTCCCTGCTCGAAGAAGCCGCCCACAAGTGGGATTTGACCCTCGGCCAGCCGCTGCTGCTCTCGTACAACTACGTCTGCTCGGCTCGGCGCGCTGATGGAAGCGAAGTCGTCCTCAAACTGGGCGTTCCCAACCGCGAATTGTTGAGCGAGTTGAACGCCCTGCGCCTGTTCAATGGCGATGGGGCCTGCCGCCTGCTGGAGGCCGACGAGGGACGCTCCATGTTCCTGCTGGAGCGCCTGCGGCCTGGCGAAATGCTCGTGAAAGTGGAAAATGATGACGAGCGGACGCATATTGCCGTCGATGTGATGCAGCGTATCTGGCGGACTCCGCCCCAGGCGGAGGGGTTCATCCAACTCTCCGAGTGGTTCGCCGCGCTCGATAGCCTGCGGCCCCGCTACCAGGGCGGCACGGGGCCGTTCCCCAAGCGGCTGGTCGAGCGGGTTGAATCCACGCTGCCGGAATTATTTGCCGATTCCGGGCCGCCTGTCCTGATGCATGGCGATTTCCACCACTTCAATATTCTCTCGTCTGAACGCGGCTGGCTGGTGATTGACCCCAAAGGCGTGATTGGCCCGCCCGGCTACGAGGTTGGCCCGCTGCTGGCCAATCCCATCCCCGACTGGCCCTGCCGCCCCCAATCGAAACGCCAGACCCAGCGGCGGATTGCGATTTTGAGCGAGCGCCTGGGCTGGCCGCGCCAGGCCATTCGGGATTGGGGCATCTGCCACTGCCTGCTCTCGGCCTGGTGGGACCTGACCCCCGAAGATACCGGCATCGAATATTCGCTGGCCTGCGCGGAACTCTTATGGGGTTGAGCGAGAAAAAACGTCCCGAAGGCTTTGCGTGTGATTTTGCCCACTCCTAAAAACCTTCGGGACGGTATTGAGGTGACGGTCACTTTTGAAGTGACCGTCACCTTTTCTTTTCGCTATTCGATTTTCACAATGTAACTTCCCACGCTGCGCGTAAAGCGGGTCGTGCCGCTCACCACCACAATGACCTCCCGCGTATCGCCGCCCAGGTCGAGGTTGATTTCGGCGGTCTGGTCGGGGTTGACCATGATGGTCTCGACGGTGGTCTGCCCGCCCTTGCGGATGAGCGCCAGCCGGAAGGTCTGCGGCAGCAGGTTTTCGACCCGCGCAAAGCCCTCGGCCTGCCAGCCATCCGCGCCGTTTTCGAAATCGTCGAAGTAGTCGATTGCAGGGATGGAAATGTCATCCACCAGCAGCCCCTCGCCGTTGACGGCGGCGTCGGTGATGTATTCGAAACGCAAGAGAACCTTTTGTCCGGCAAACTGGCTCAAATCGACCGATTCTTCGATCCAGCCGCCGCTGCTGCCGGTATAGCCCCAGCCGTAGGCGTTGCCGGCCGGGTTATCGGCTGTGCCGGAGGGGGTGATGAGAATTTGCCAGGTCTGCCCGTCATCGCTGGAGGCTTGCAGGTAGGCATAGTCCCAGCCTTCTTCGATGTCGTACCAGGCGCGGTAGTTGAGGGTCAGCGGGCCGGTGGCGTTCGTAAAGTCGAATGCGCGGGTCAGGGTCATATCCGACTCGTCGCCTTTGTTCGACCAGAAAGCGTATTTGCCCGAGCAGGCATCGACCGGCAGCAGGGTGGTGGTAGTGGAGCCTTCGAAGCGCAGGGTGTACTGGCCCTGGCAGGAAAAACGAATGTAATCGACGCCGTACTGGTTGACCGTGTCGGAAACCTCCGCCGGGCAAGACGTGAAGGCTTGGGATTCGGAGGCTGGCCGGCGCGGCTGGTAGAGTTCGTAAGCATAGCGGCCGTCATCGACGGATTTATCGAGCAGGAAATTGGCAACCGCCCAGTCCATGAACAGGTCGTCGGCCCGGATGGGCTCTCCGGCGCGCGGGTCGGTCGCGCCAATCGACTCCAGCACGTTGTCCACACTGTCCATGCTGTTATCGGCCCCCCGCACCAGGGCCTGGGTGGCCTCCTTGCCGAAACGCTCCAGGAAGTAGGTGGTGAACAGAAAACTTGCGCCGTAATAAGGCGCGTTCAGGCCGACATCCGGCCCCCAATCGGTGAGCTGCAAGTCAGGTTGGGACAGGTAAGAAGAGTCTTTGAAACCGGTGGAATAGTTATTCAGCAGGACAGCCAACTCGGAGAAGCCTTCGTTCAGCCAGGAGGTCTCGTTGCGGTCGCGCCCGAAGTGAATCATGTGCTGGAATTCGTGCGCCAGCACGCCGTAGGTGTAGGTATCAGAAAGCGGCGAGTTATCGGCGTTGAAGACGAACATTTCGTGGCCGTTGGAATACTCGTTGACCAGCGGGTGCAGCGCATCGGACGAGGAGAAGTACCCGGCGGTGCTGCCGCCAATGCCCCGCGCATACAGCAGGTAGATATGCGGGTCGCCGTCGATGCCGGGGGAGGGTTCCATCCCGAAAAATTCGCGGTTGGTCGGCACCATTTTCTGGCTGAAGGCGTCCACCAGCGCTTTGGCTTCGTTCTGGTTGAAGCGGACTCCCTCCTCGACCCAGAAGCAGGCCACGTCGGTTTTGTAGGCAAGGTTGGCGGTCAACTGGCGGTATTCGATGGTCTGCACGTTCATCACCCAGAATTGTTTTTTGGCGCCCACCTCGAACGGCCCCTGCGGGAACGTCTCGGGTATGTTGCAAATATTCTTCAACCGGCAGGCCAGTTCACGCGGGTCGTTTTCGGGGACGATGGTGTTCTTGAGCGTTTCGAGGGTATCGGTCGAGATTTCATCCAATGCCGGGCGCGCGATGACCGGGGCGGTGGGCGTGACCACAGGGTCGGGGTCGAACGGCGAAGGCGTGTAAAAATCGTAACTGGGCGGTTCATCGATGTAGGGCGGCGCGGCCTGGCTGGCAGCCACGAACAGGCTGCCAAATCCGCCGGCCACGACTGCAATGCAGCAGCAGCACAATAAGACGATTACAACCGTAACAATACCGAGCGTGGTAGTAAAGAAGTTTTTTTCTTGTTCCATGAGAGTCTCCGCGGCGCGGAATCCATTCCGCCTGCCGGATGGCAGACAGGCAGCCTGGCCGCATCGCAATAAGTTTTTCGCGCTTAATGCGAAGATTGTACCCCACTCATTCGCTCCCCCGTTTCATCCGTTTGGGCTATTTGACTTTAATCGCCCGCTTTCAATATCTTGCGCGTGTTCGGCGAGATGATGACCTTGTCACGGCCTTTTCCTTTGGCCTGGTATAGCGCCGCATCGACATAGTGCAGGATATCTTCGGTTTTCTCGCCATCGATGGGGTAGACCGCCACGCCAATTGAGGCGGTGACGTCGATGACTTTTCCTTCGGCTTCAGTCTTGAGGGCGATGAAATCGGCGCGCAGTTGCTCGGCGCGGCGCAGCGCATCGTGCGGGGCGGTGCCGGGCAGGATGACCAGGAACTCCTCGCCGCCATAGCGGAAGGCATAATCTCCCTGCCGGATGTGTTCGAGGAGCATTTTCCCGGCCGTTGCCAGCACCACATCGCCTGCGTGATGTCCGTATTTGTCGTTGATTTCCTTGAAGTGGTCGAGGTCGATGAGCATGAAGGTAACGGGATAGTTGCCGCGTTGGGCGCGGCTCAATTCGCCCGACATCACATCGGTCAGGTAGTGCCGGTTGAACAGGCCGGTCAGGGCGTCGCGGATGGCTTGTTCGCGCAGCTTGACCTGCAACTCGATGATTTCGTTTAGTTTGGCCTGGAGCGCGTCGTTGGTTTCGCGCAATTGTCCCTGGGCAGCCTGACGCCGCAGGATTTCCTCCCGTAGTTCGATGGTACGCTCCAGGACCCGTTTTTCGAGTTCGGCATTCAGCCGGCGAATTTGGCGGGTGCGCCAATGCACCCCGCCAATCACCAGCCCGGTCAGGCCGAGGATGGCCAGTCCCCTGAACCACCAGGTCTGCCACCAGGGCGGCAGGATGATAATCTGCAACTGCGCCGGGGTGCGGTTCCACTGTCCGTCGTTGTTGGCCGCATACACCACGAAGTTATATGTGCCGGGTGAAAGGTTGGTATACGTTGCGCGGCGAATGGTTTTGGGAGGCGACCATTCCTTGTCGAAACCTTCCATCTGGTAGCGGTACAGGTTGCGCGAAGCGTTCTGGTAACTCAGGCCGGTAAATTCGATGGTGAACACCGACTGGTCGTGCCGGAACGTGATGGAGGGAGTGTATTCGATGGGCTGGGTCAGGATTTCACCATCCACTTCCACCGGCAGGTTGAACAGTTCCAGCCCGGTCAGGATGACTTGCGGCTCATGCAGGTTGTCGAAGATATCCCCAGTGTGGAAAAAATTGACCCCATTTGGCCCGCCGAAGAAGACCTCGCCATCCGATGCGCGGGCGGTGCTGGCGATGTTATATTGGTTGCCCTGCAAGCCATCGCGCGCGTCATAATTCCGAAACGTTCCCAGCACGGCATCGAAGCGGCTCAGTCCGTGCGTGGTGCTGACCCATAGCCCGCCCGCGCCATCCGGCTGGATGCCGACCACCGTGTCGCCGGGCAATCCCTGGCGGGTGGTATAGTTTTTCCACCGGCCTGTGCTGATTTCCAGCCGGTTCAGGCCGCCGGATGTGCCGGCCCACAAAATCCCGTTGGCCTCGTCCAGGTAGAGGTGATTCACCGAATCGCTCGAAATACTGTTGGGGTTGGCCGGGTCATGTCGGAAGCGGGTAAACTGACCGGCGCCGGGGTCTAGCCGGTTCAACCCGCCGCGCGCGGTGGCAGCCCATACCATTCCCTGCCAATCGGTTACGAGGTCGTAAATGGTATCTTCGCCCAAGCTGGCGGGGTCATTGGGGTCGTTTTGGTAGAGCCTGACGACTTTGCCGCTTTCGGTATCGAATAAAACCAGTCCCAGGCCCAGCGTGCCAACCCACAGGTGGTTTTTCCCGGCCTGTTCGATGGTGGTGATAAAGTTCGTGGGCAGGGTGGTTGGGTCGTCTGGAATCAGTCGATATGCGCTAAATACGCCGCTCGTCTCATCGAAACGGTTCAACCCGCCGCCCGACGTCGCCACCCAAAGCGTGCCGTCCACGTCTCGGAAGATGGCATATACCTTATCGTTCGAAAGGCTGGCCGGTTTGCCGGGGTCATTCAGATAGGCCTGTACCGCGCCGGTCTTGCGGTCGATTCGGTTCAATCCGCCGCCAAAGGTGCCAACCCACAGGGTCTCCCCTTCGGGCAGGATGGCAAATACGTTGCCGTTCGACAGGGAAACCGGGCTTTGCGGGATTTGCCGGTGCCACCCAAAGCGCTGCAATGCCGGGTAGAGCAGGTTGACCCCGCTGCCGCCCCGGCCCGTAACCCACAACACGCCAGAGCGGTCTTCATAGATTGCGAATATGTCATCCGCGCTCAGGCTAAAGGGGTCATTGGGGTTGTGCCGGAAGGCGGTGAATGTTCCGCTCGCGTGGTCGAACAGGTTCAGGCCGCCGTTTTCGGTCGAAATCCACAGTCTCCCGGCGGAATCCTCGTAAATGCTCCAAATGCGGTCATCGCTCAGGCGGCCAGGTCCCGGGTCATAGCGATAGGCGGTAAAGGCGCCGGTTTGGCGGTCCATGCGGTTCAGGCCGCCGCCGCGCGTCCCCACCCAGAAGTTGCCCTGCGCATCTTCCAGCATGGCCCACACGTTGCTGGCCGCGATGCTTTTGGGGTCTGCCGGGTCATTCTGGAATATGGTGAAATCATCGGTCAACGGGTCATACCGTTGCAGCCCAAACCGCGTAGCGACCCAAATCGTTCCGGCGCGGTCCTGGTATAAGCGCTGCACCACCGGCCAGGCCAATGAACGCGGGTTTTGGGGGTCGTGCAGGTAGTTCTTGAAGAGACCGGTCTCGCGGTCGAAGCGGCCCAGGCCGCCGCGCGTGCCAACCCAAAGCGAACCGTCGCGCGCTTCGAGCAGCGCCCACACGCTGTCATCGGGCAGGCTGTTGGGGTCTTGCGGGTCGTGCCGGTAGGCCTGGAATGTATCGGTTTTGGGATTGTATATGTTCAACCCGCCGGGGTCTGTCCCGACCCAAATCAGGCCGTCGCGGGTTTCTATCAGCGCAAATGTATTATTGTGGCTCAGGCTGTTGGGGTTTTGCGGGTCATGCCGGAAGGTTTTGAATTGGTAGCCGTCATAGCGCGCCAGGCCGTCGGCAGTGGCAAACCATATAAACCCCTGCTGGTCTTGCAAAACGCCCAAGACCGTGCCGCTGGGCAGGCCGTCTTCCACCTTCAATTGCTCGAAACGGGCATCCGGCTCATATTGGAAAACTGGACTGGCAGCCGGTGACAGCAAAGCCTTGCCAGTGGTTGGGAGAAATAACCCAACCGCCAGGCTGGCAGCCAGCAGGCAGGCTGTGACCAGGCGGATGATTGGGCCAGTTTTATGCGGGCGCATCGAAAAATTCATGATTACAAGAACCTTTGCCCTGATTATACATAACTCTTCTTTCGCCTGGAACTGTCTCGAAGGCTTCGCCGCGAGCGATCAGCCGAGCGGTTTCTCCAAAAAGACCAGGGTTGAGCCAAATATCTTCGGGACGTTCCCTTTCATACTATAATTCACAATCGCAACCACCCCAACCTACGCCAGGTGATTATGAACCTCCCAAACACCCTTCCAGCCGTCTTCCAGCAAAAATTTGGCCGCCCGCCCGCTTTCGTTGCCCGCGCGCCGGGGCGGGTCAACCTGCTGGGCGAACATGTGGATTACAACGACGGATTTGTCCTGCCCGCCGCCATCGACCGCGCCACCTACATTGCCTTCAGCCCGGCAGATTCGGAACGGACCACGCTGTGGGCCGCTGATTTTGACAAAGCGGCTGTCTTCTCATCCCAAACGCTGGCCGCCCAAACCCAACCTGACGGTTCCCCGCTGCCCGATTGGGCGCGCTATCCCGCCGGGATGATGTGGGCGCTGGGCGAGGCCGGTTTGGAAACGCCCGCCATGGATGCTGTTTTCGCATCGGATGTGCCGCGCGGCTCCGGGTTGAGTTCCTCCGCTTCCGTGGAGATGGCTTTCGGGGTGGCCTGGCAGCAGTTGGGCGGCTGGGAACTCGCGCCGATGGAACTGGCAAAACTCGGCCAGCGCGCCGAAAACCAGTATGTGGGCGTCAACTGCGGCATCATGGACCAGTTTGCATCGGCCTGCGGGGTCGAAAACCGCCTGCTCTTACTGGATTGTCGTTCGTTGGAATGGGAAACGCTGGCCCTGCCCGAAGGGGTCTCGATTGTGGTAGCCGATACGACCGTGCGCCGCAAACTGACCAGCGGCGAATACAACAACCGGCGCGCGGCTTGCGAGCAAGCGGTGCGGCTGCTCCAGGCCGGTTTGCCGGGAATCCGCTCGCTGCGCGATGTGAGCCTGGCTGATTTCAACCGCCTGGCCGGTACGCTGCCTGTCGAGGTCGAAAAGCGCGCCCGGCATGTGGTGGAGGAAATCGAACGCACGCGGCAGGCGATTCCGCTGCTCCAGGCGGGTGACGTTTCCCGCTTTGGGAAGTTGATGAACGCATGTCACGCCAGCCTGCGCGACCTGTACGAGGTCTCCTGCCCAGAACTGGATGTGATGGCGGGAGTTGCCCAGTCGCTGGCCGGGTGCTATGGCGCTCGTTTAACGGGAGCAGGATTCGGCGGGTGTACGGTCAACCTGGCGGCGCGGGAGCAGGCCGAAGCATTCGCCCAGGCCCTTGCGGCGGGATACGAGTCTCGGACGGGGATTCATCCAGAGATTTATATTTGCAAGGCGTCCGCCGGGGCGGGATTTTTATAGAAGATAAAGCCAGGTGACGGTTACTTCTCCAGTGACTGTCACCTTATTCTCCGGGCGCGGCCTCGCGTCAAGATTGCGATTTGATGGGGATACGAATGAAAAAGGTGCTGCCGGGCAATTTTTCTTCGTCGTGACCGGGGCTTTCGACCCAGATTTTTCCGTCGTGCGCCTTGATGATGCCCGCAGCGATGGACAGACCCAGGCCGGGGCCGCCGCCCTTGAATTTGGTGCGCCCTGAGGAGTGTAACTCCACTTTGCCGACCTGGTGCAGTTTCTCGAAGATGACCTTGTGGTTGGCCGGGTCGATGCCGATGCCTGTATCGGCGATGCGCAGTTCGATGCATGGGCCTTTGCGTTCATCCTGCGCCGTTTCGCCGCCAATCGTGACTGCGCCGCCATCGGGCGTGAATTTGATGGCGTTGACCACAATGGCATCGAGCGCTTTTTGCAGCAATTGCGGGTCGGCCATGACCTGCGGCAGCTGGCTGATGCTGCTTTCGACCTTCAGGGTGATGTTGCGCTCTTTCAGGTCGTTCTTGTACTCTTTTTGCACCAACTGCAAGACCAGCCCAACGATGGTCGGCTCGATATGCGGGGTGATGGCCTGGCTTTCCAGTTTGGCAACATCGAGCATGGCATTGACAATCTGGTGCAGACGGTCAGTGCCTTTCATGACGCCCTCGACCGCTTGCAGCAGGGCTTCCTGTTCCTGGATGGAGGGGTTGCCTTTGAGCATTCCCAGGTAGCCCTTCATGACGGTGATGGGTGTGCGCAGTTCGTGGGCAGCCACCTGGATGAAGGATGTTTTGTTTTTGTCGAGTTTCTCGAGCGTGGTGAGCGCGCTGTGTAGTTCCTCCACGCGCTGTTCGACCATGTGTTCCATCAATTCATTGAATTTGGCCTGGTCGTCGTACAGGCGGGCGTTTTGCATGGCGATAGCAGCCTGCATGGCGAAGGTGGAGGCCAGCAGCAGGTCATCGGCGGTGAAGGCGGCTTTGTTCGCGCGGGTGAGCGACAACATGCCGACCACTTTGTTTTTGGCAAACAAGGGCAGGCCAACCCAGGAATGGTGGACGGGCAGCCAATCGACCTGGGTCCAGCCCTTTTCTTTTGTGACATCATCGACAACCATGACCTCGCTGGTGCGCGCAATCTGGTCGTACACGCCGCCGGGATTGATTTGGACGCGCAAATCCTGGGCGCGCTGGTCGTCGGGAAAGCCGCGCTGGGCCAGGACGCTGATGGTGCCGTCGCGTTCCTCCATCAGCAGCGCGCCGCGTTCATAGGGCAGGACCAGCAGCAATTGCTCCAGGATTTTTTGCGGCACTTCTTCGACTCTGATGACGGTGGACAGGTTGCGGGCGGCTTTGGAGAGGGCATCGGCTTCGCGGCGGCGTTCCTGCTCGTTCTGGTACAGGCGGTCGAGTTCTTCGGCGCGCTGCTTGGCTTCGTGGAGCAGCCGCTCCACCTCGCGCTGGGCCGCCTCGCGCTGGTCGACCAGCATGGTGCGCAAGAGCGCGCTGGAGAGCAGGTTGCGCACCCGGGTACAAACTTCCCAATCGCCGGTCTTTGTCTCAATCCACATGAAGCCGAAGCGGCTTTGCGCCAGGGCCAGCGGCATGACTACCGCTGTATAGCGGCGGTCGGTGGGGATGCTGCTGCCCGGAATCAGGTGTCCGGTGGCAATTTTTGGCTGCTCGGTGAACAGGTCGCACTTTCCATTATCGTATTGCAGGAACAACTGGTGATTTTGGGAGGGGGGTAAAAGCGACGATTGCGGCCGGGCAATTTTGTCGTAGAACATGACATACAGCCGCTCGATACCCATCGCAGGGAAGTTTTTCTGGATGGCGCTGCCGATTTCGTGCAGGCTCATGGCGGGGGCCATGTCGAAACTGAAGTTTTGCAGGAGCTGTTCCTCTTGTTCCAGTTCGAGGCGTTGATAGGCCTGGTAACGCTGCGAGAGTTCGCCCACCAGCATACGCGCCTGCTGGAACAGGTTTTCGGCTTGCAGTGTCGCGTCTTTGTCGAGGATGCCTGCCAGGGCGTGTCGCCGGAAGACCGAGAGGACATTGTGCCAATCGCCGGGGTCGTCGTTGTATTTTTGCAGGGTCAGGATGGCTTGTTCGATGCTCGCGAGGAAGGATTCTGCCACCCGTTCGCCGCGCAGCGCCAGCAGGAAGGTTTCCCAAACCTGGTTGTATACTTTGGTCAGGGCGGTTTTGGAGGTCATGGGCGCGCCGCTGGCCTCGAACATGGCGCGGATGGAGACCCCCTGCTTGTTTTCCAGGGTGCCGGTGCGGGCGACTTCCTCGCGCGAGATTTGGGCCTGTTGGATGAAGCGGGGCTGGCATCCGCACGACCAGCGTATCACGACGCCAGTTGGAATGGTCGTCAGGGTTGGCTCGGAGTCGCCGCTGATGACTTTAAGCAAGGTCTCGAAGGTGTTTTTCCCCAGGTCGTAAAACGGCTGCCGGACGGTGGTCAGCGGCACGCCAAGCGAACGCGCCTCGCGCACATCGTCGAAGCCGGTCACGGCCACATCGCTGGGGATGTGCAGGCCGTAATTGCGCAGCATTTCCATCGCGCCAAAGGCCATCCGGTCGTTGGCGGCGGCCACCGCATCGAACTTGACTTTTCGTCCTTCCATCAGTTTTCGGATGGCGGCGCGCCCGCTTTCGGGGCTGTAATCGCCCTGTACCACCAGGCGCTCATCGTATTCGATGCCGTGCGCCTTGAGTTCCTCGCGGTAGGCAAACAGGCGCTGCTCGGCCTCCATCTGGCGCTTTGGCCCACAGATGAAGGCGATGCGCTTGTAGCCATGCGTCTCGATGAGATGCCGAACCAGCATCCGCATTCCACCGACGCTGTCTACGAGCAGGTTGGGGGCTTGTTCCACCTCCAGCGCGGTGGCGGTTATCGGGATTTTTTGGAAACTCCGGGCAAACTGCCGGATATCCTCGCCGGGAACGCCGTGACCCAGGTCGGCGGAGAGGATAATCCCGGCCAGGTCGGCGGTTTGGGCCAGGTCATACAACCCGTAGGAAGGTGACATCTGGCCGGGCGTGGTGATGGCGGTTGGTTTTCCACCCACGAAACAAATCAGGTTGATGTCGTGCGTTTCAGCGGCATCAGTGATGGCGGACATGTAATCGAGTCCCCACACCCGTCCGGCCTGTGAAACGAATACACCGACCGTCTTGCGGCTTTTCCCTGCGCTCTCTTGTCGCGGCATAGTTCACCTTTTTTATTTTGCATCGCCACCGAAGCCGAACCGGCTGCCAGGCAGGGCCGGTCCCCGAAATGGGTGCAATACCAGGCGAATACATGGATATGTCTATTATATCCTGTTCGGTGAAAAGACTTGTGTTTCGATGGGATGACAATGATGTCGGCGGACGGGCCGAAAACCGTCCGCCAGGTTGTCGAAGCAGCGTCAAAAGCCTTCAGGAGGGTTGTTATTTCGTCTGATGCAATCCACCTGCAACGAAAGGGGATTGCATTCGCGCTAGAAGCATGTATAATTAGAACATAAGTTCTGTAACGGTGTAAAATGCCTGAAAATTACCAGTATGCCCTGATGCTCAATGCGCTGCGAGAAGCGCAGGCCGAACTCGGCCAGGCTCCGGCCCCGGGAATGCCGCTCTTCCCCGGGTTATCTGACGCGCTGGATGCGGTTGGCCGCATCCCTGGCAATGCCATCTTGTTCGGGATTGCCGCGGACGGCCTGCCGCTCTTGCTGCACTTGCGCGACCCGCGCCCAGGCCCCATCCTGGTGACGGGCGACCGGGGCAGCGGCAAGACGGCCTTCCAGAAGGCCATGCTGCGGGCGGCCTCGCAACTCAATCGCCCCGGCGGTTTGCATTTCGCAGTGCTGACCGACTACCCGGAGGAGTGGAGCCGCTTCCAGGCGGTTGAACACCTGGCAGGCATCTGGCCTTCTTATGAGCGCAGCGCGGAAACGCTCCTGTTCGACCTGGCCTGCCGGGCGCAGGCCCGCCAGGATACCACCCCGGTCATCCTCTTGTTCGATGGCCTGGACTCCATCCTGCGCATGGATGAATCGACCCAGAACAACTTCCGTTACCTGCTCTCGCACGGCCCCCCGGCCTTTATTTGGCCGGTCGTTACCATCAATTCCAGCCGGGCCATGAAACTGCCCGACTGGCTGGCCCATTTTCGGACGCGCATCTACGGGCGCATCACCCACCCCGCCACCGGCGAGGAATTGACGCCCATCCCCGGCGCGCCGCTCAAAGGGCTGTTCCCGGGCTTCCAATTCTGCATCCGCGAAAAATCGCGCTGGCTCCAGTTCTGGCTGCCCGGCATGGCGGATTGAACCGGTCTTTGTACTTTCCCCTTCCCTGTTCCAAAACTCCAAATCCAAAATCGAAAATCACTTGCCAATCGCGCCCGCCTCGTGTATCCTTACCGCCGGGAGTGCATAAGTCCCGGTGGGCTTCGCGGTCTTCAAAACCGTTGTTGGGGCGCGTTGCGTTCCAGGGTGGGTTCGACTCCCATGCACTCCCGCTCATGCCTGGTAAAAACGTCCCGAAGGCTGCCCAAGCATCCGCGCGCGCTCCCCAAAAAACCTTCGGGACGGTCGTATCTGATTACTGACTCACTGCTCACTATTCACTGTTCACTGTTCACTGATTACTGGTCACTGCAATGTCCCTCCCCGAACCCGAAATTCTCACCTCCATCGTCTCGCGCGTCTTTCGCATCGAAGATGTCACCGCCGGTGAACAGGAATACCTGGTCCGCTTTCGCGGCGAACTGTTTATCGATTCTATCGAAGCCTTCGACCAACTCTCCGAGCGTTTGCAGCCCTACGGCTTGACCCCGCTCTTCCGCAAGGAAAACGACGGGCGGCAGGTCATTTACCTCGTCCGCAGCCTGCCTGCGCCCAAAAAATACAACATCAATATCAACATCATCCTGTTCGTGCTGACCGTCTTCAGCGTCATGCTGATGGGCGTGGATGCGCAGGAGACCCCGCCCGATGACACCCTCGGCCTGCTGCTGTTCCTGCTGCGCAACATCCTGACCGGCTGGCCGTTTGCCCTCAGCCTGCTCTCGATTTTGCTGGCGCACGAATTCGGGCATTACCTGGCCGCCCGCCGCCACAAGACCGCCGCCACCCTGCCCTATTTCATCCCCATGCCGCTGTCCATTCTCGGCACGCTCGGCGCGGTCATCGTCTGGAAGGAACTGCCGCGCAACAAGCGTATCCTGTTCGACGTGGGCATTGCCGGGCCGCTCTCGGGGCTGGTGGTCGCCATCCCGGTGCTGCTCTATGGGCTGTCTATCTCCACCATCGGGCCGGTGCAGACCGGCGCGGGCAGTTTCATCGAAGGCAACTCCATCCTGTACCTGCTGGCAAAATTCGTCGTCTTTGGGCGTTTCCTGCCCGAACCGGCCACCTACGGCGGCCTTGACCCTGTTCTGTACTGGCTGCGTTACTTCTTTACCGGCACGCCCCTGCCCATTGGCGGGGTGGACGTGTTCATTTCACCGGTGGCGCTGGCGGGCTGGGCGGGTATCCTGGTGACGGCCCTCAACCTGCTGCCGGTCGGCCAACTCGACGGCGGCCACATCCTGTACACCCTGTTTGGCCGGAAACTGCGCTATGCCTTCCCGGTCATCATCGTTTTCATGGGCATACTGGGACTGTTTTGGAGCGGTTGGTGGCTGTGGGTCTTCCTCTTGTTCCTGTTTGGCCGCCAGTCCGCCGAGCCGCTCGACCAGATTACCGAACTGGACGCCCCGCGCCGCGCCCTGGCCTGGTTCATGATATTCATCTTTTTCCTCGTCCTCACCCCCGTTCCGATGATTTTGTTGGGATAAACTGACCAATGCACAGCACTTTGCAACGACTCCTGCCCCTCGTCATCGTCGCTGCCACGTTGCTTGGCGCCTGCTCCCCAGAGATAACGCTGCTCACCCGTCAGCCTGCGTCCACGCCGACAACGGAATCGTCCTCCGGGCAATCTACCGCCGCGCCCGCGCCGACCCGCGCCCCATCCCCCAGCCCCACGCCGGGGCTGCGGCTCAACCCGGATGTTGTGAAAGGCCTCGAAGTGGAAGCCTGGGTCAGTGGGGATGTCCCCGGCCTGGGGCAGTTGGCCGCTGATTTCAACGGGAGCAACCCCTGGGGCGTGAAAATCTCCCTCGTTTCCTACCCGAATTTGAATCTCCTGGCCGGGGCGGTTGCCGCCTCGCTGGAGAGTGATTCGCGTCCCGATGTCGTGCTGGCCCTGCCCGAACAATTGCTCGGCTGGAGTGACTCCCTGCTCGACCTGGCCCCCTACGCCGCCAACGCCGAATTTGGCGTGGCGCGGGAGGCTATCCCGCCCGCTTTTTGGGAGCAATCCGCGCTGGATGGCGCGCAATTCGGCCTGCCGGTCATCCGCTCCGGGCGTTACCTGTTTTACAACGTGACCTGGGCGCGTGAACTGGGCTTCGAGGCCGCGCCGCAGACCTGGGAGGATTTCCGCGCGCAGGCCTGCGCCGCCAACGCGACCTGGAGAGCCGACGCCGACCCGGCCAACGACGGTTTCGGCGGCCTGGCGCTGGAGGTGACCTCGAACTGGCAGACGCCCTACGGCTGGGCGCGCGCCCTGGGCGGCGAGGTGTTCGCGGAGGGCGCGTACTCTTTTGAAAGTGACCGAAACGCCGCCGCGCTCGGAAAGCTGGTGGATTTGCGGGCCGAGGGCTGCGCCTGGCTGCCATCCAGCCTAAGCAACTTTGAACATTTGGCCGCGCGCAAGGCTCTGTTTATCAGCGGCGGGCTGGGCGACCTGAACGACCAGCGGGCGGCGTTTTCCGCTGCGGAGTCTGCCGATGAATGGACGGTGATTGCTTTCCCCGGCGAGACGCCGGTTGTGCCGGTCTATGGATTGGATGTGGCGGTGTTTCAGTCAGATTCAGGGCATGAATTGGCGTCCTGGCTCTTGGTCCAGTGGCTGCTGAAGCCGGAGAACCAGGCCAGGCTGGCGCGGGCGAGCGGGTTGTTCCCAGTCAGCGATGCCGCGTTCGAGTTGCTCAAGAGCGATTACGCCGCCAACCCCCAAAAAGGCGCGGCGGCGGGATTGCTCTCGCATGCGGTCGGGTATCCTCGCTCAACACAGTGGGGACTGGCGAACAAGGTGCTGGCCGACGGCTTCCTGTACCTGTTCCGGGCCTTTCCGAACGCTTCGGCGGAATCGGTGCTGGGGCAGATGGATGCGACGGTGGGAGATTTGGTTAAGTGAACTACAACGGGAAAGAAAGAACAAGAAATTTACCACAAAGGCAACGACGGAACACGACGGGAGGCATAATAAGTTTTCCGTCGTGTTCCTTTGTTGCCTTCGTGGTTAAAGGCTTTACGTTCGTTATCGGTTTTGGAGTTGCGTTTTCAGTTCATCGGCAGTGTTGACTGGCTGCTGGCAGACGAAATCGCGGCAAACGTAGGCAGTCGGCTGGCCGTTAAGGAGCGGGTGGTCATGCAGCAGGGCGGGCGAACCCTCGGGCGGGGGGAAATCGGAGATGGCCGCCACCTGACGAGGACGGTAGTCTTTCCACAGCGTTTGGATTAATTCCCGCGGGTTCGCGCCCAGGATGGCGACCTCGTCCACCGGGCCGAGGGCAAAATCGGCGGCGCTCAGCCAGTTGGCGAAGGCGGTTGGGTAGCGGACGGCGGTCTCCAGGATGGGGGCGAGCATGTCCTCGG
>DAOUAZ010000366.1:0-2493 GCA_034432975.1 Anaerolineales bacterium
CCATCGGCGACGTGCAAAACTTCCGCAAGGAAATCGACGCCGCGCTGGAAAGTTACGGCGAAGCCCTGACCCTGTTCCGCCAGGTGGGGGATCGGCTGGGCGAAGCCAACGTGCTGGCTGCTTTAAGTCGGGTGGCGCTTAAAGAAGGCCGTCTGGATGAAGCCGAAAATCAATTTGCGCAAATCATCCAAATGCGCCGGGCCATTGGCGATTTATACAGCGAAGGCGCAGATACAGGCAATTTTGCTATCGCGCTCTTAAACGCCGGGCATAAAGAGAAAGCAAAAGCATATGCTTTGAAAGCCCGTGTCATTTTTGAAAAAATCCAATTGCCAGCGATTGTGGAGATGATGAACCGAGTGATTTCGGCGAGCGAGCAGTAGGGCAGGGGAGTAGTTTTGTTACATATTGTTACACAAAGGCAGACCTGACGGGTTTTCCTGGCAGCCAGGGTGACTGGCAGGCGCAGATAAAATGCTTGAAAAGGCGCTTGTCCGCAAAGGAAACCCGTCAGGTCTCAGTGGGGTGGGGGGGGATTCGGTCATCCGTCATCCGTTATCCGTGCCCAGTGATTCAGTAAAAACCACCGTTCGATTGGCGACTGATAACTGTTTACTGACTACTGGACACTGGATGCTGAAAAGGGGGTTGCTTTTGGGCGGGTTTTGGGTATAATGCGTTTATGTTTCACTTAAGTATAATTAATGAAAACATAACAGAATCGGCCAAAACAAACGCTTATACGGCCTCCTGGGCTGTTTGGGGCGGAAAATCGCGCCGAAGGCGCGTAGGAGCAGGCAGTCAGGTCTGCGGCGCGGGATTGGGAAAACGTTTCGTTGTAGCAAATGGCAAAGAAGCGTCCCGAAGGCTGTCCCCCAGGCGCAGAAAAAACCCGCTTCAAAACCTTCGGGACGGCGGGATGGCGTGTTCTACGCTACACGCTGTTGGCGCGCGGCGATTCTCTCCCAACCTGCCAGCCGCCCCGCCTGACAGGTTTTGCGCCGAATCTGGCTGGCGGCAAAGCATTGCGCGAAACCGAATACCAGGAAAAACGATATGCTATGCGCATATATCTGACAACCTATATGGAGCGGCGCTGTGAGTGAGCCGCTGGTCGAGTAAAACGCCGCTTTTTGGCGTCTGCGCAAATGCGTTGGTCTCGATACGTCCCTCGCTAAAAACGCTCGGGACTACTCGACCAACGACGGAGGACGATTTTTATGAGCAATGACATCACCATTCAATCCGCCATCCAAAGATACCTCGAAATGGTCGAGATGGCGCGCAGCAGGAACACCTTCGAGACTTATGGCTACGCCATGCAGGCCTTTGCGGCCCTGCTGGCCGACAACAAAATCGAGGCCGCCGCGACGGCGGTGAGCGAACTACCCGAGGACGCGGTCGGCTGGTTCGCGGCCTGGCTGAAGGGTCACGCCCCGGCCACCGAGCATCTCTACCTGCAAGCCGCGATGGGCTTCTACAAGTTCCTGTCTGCCGAGCGGCTGGCCTCCCCCACCCTGCCGCGCATCGAGCAGTTAATCAAAATGCGGGCCCGCAAGAGCGGCCAGCGCCTGCCGCAGTTCCCGCGCGAGGCGATCGAGCAGGTTTTAGAAGGAATGCTGAATGCTGAATGCGAAATGATGAATGGCGAAACGGAACGATTGCGCCGTTTGCGCGACCGGGCTTTTCTTGTGACCCTGGCCGATACCGGCCTGCGCGTCCACGAGGCCTGCGGGCTGCGGCGCGGCGACATCGACTGGAACGAGGGCCGGGCAGTTATCATCGGCAAGGGCGATAAGCAGGCTGTGATTCGCTTCTCCAGCCGGGCCTTGAACGCGCTCAAGGAGTATCTCAACGCCCGCGCCCGGCTGGATGGCGGTTCCGGTCGTCCGCTCGGTTCGCTGCCGCTTTTTGCGCGGCACGATAAAGGAGCGGGGAAAAAGGTCAAGCCGGTGACGACCGCCACCGGCAGGAACATTGTCGAGGAGCGGGTACGCGAGGCGCTGGGGGATGATTCGGTCGGGAAAATCACCCCCCACTCGTTTCGGCACTACTTCGTCACCACCGTGTTGCGCGCTTCGGGCAACCTGAAACTGGCCCAGGAACTGGCCCGCCACGCCAACATCGCCGTCACCCAGCGCTACGCGCACCTGAGCGGCGACGAGTTGGATAAGGGTTATCACGAGATTTTCGAGCGAGGGGAATCCACCAATCCGCGTTAATCGACTGCCTACCCTCACCCCCGCCCCCTCTCCCGGTGGGAGAGGGGAGAAAAAACTCACCCCTCCTCTCCCACTGGGAGAGGGGAGAAAAAACTCACCCCTCCTCTCCCAGTGGGAGAGGAGGGAAACGGAAAAGCGAACTCTAAGCATTCATTTGCACCTCATATGCTGGCGTTGGGATGATGGTCAGACAGTTGTCTCGAATTTCAGACAACTTGAAGATGCGTTTCAGGTTTACAGCGGCGGCCAACCAGAGTCGCTGCAGGCGACG
>DAOUAZ010000367.1:0-20936 GCA_034432975.1 Anaerolineales bacterium
CGCCGCCTCCCGGTCGCCCTGCGCCCCGGCGTGAACGAATCCGCGCAGGCGGCCCCAGATAATCACGCTGCCCCCGGCAATGATTTCCGCGCCGGGGTTGACATCGCCAAATACCACCACATGCCCGGCGAACTCGAGGCGCGTGCCGGAGCGGAGTGTTTTGTTGACCCACAGGGCTGTCTCATCGTCGATGCCTTTGGCAACCGGGAAGGAACCTGCCGCCGGGCGGGCCTGCTCACGCTGCGGGGTCGGCTTGAACAGGCGCGTCGCCAATCCCAGCAGTTGAGCGGTATGTTCCGTTACCGGCGAGGTGCTGGCCACCGCCCACAGCGTAATCCCGCGCTCCGAGAGTTGGTCGCGCAGGGCAGTCAGTTCCGGTGATTTCAGGACTTGCGCGCCCACATCCAACGCCAGCCGAGCGCCGCGAAAGAAATCGGGCTGGGCTTCGATGCGTTCCAGCAGGGCGCGCTGTACCACCGGCCAGCCCGCCTCGCCGAGCGAGACGAGCAGCCCATCGCGGATACCTTTAATCTGGATGAGAGAGGATTCGGCCATGCGTTCCGGTTGTATCATAAAGGCCATGTTAACGCCATAATGGATTGATTATAGCATGGCAGGGTAATTGCAATTCATGCACGGTGGCGCAAAACGGCATGTTGCGCCACGAATTCGAATTGAACTTGGGTTATTTGGCCGGGGTAAGACGGGGAATGGGATGTGAACCAGGCACAATCGTTTTATCCCGGACATGGGCGCAGCCATCCCAGATTTCCTGGGGATAGATAATCTGGTTCGTGCCGGGCAGTTGTTCCATGAACATGCCGGTATTCAGGTCGATGCCAAAGGGCAGGTAGGTTTTGTAAGCCAGTTGACTGCAATAGAAGGCTCGGTCAGTGTCAGGGTCGAGAAAGTTCAGGTTATAGGGTTTGCCCAATTGCGCCAGGCAATACGCAGCCATGCCCTCGCGGATAGTAATTTCTTCATCCCGGCTCAGGCCGATGTCTTGCAAGGGATAGGCAACCCCATAGAATGTATCCACCAGCATTCCACGCTCGGGCATGGTGTGTTCGGCCTCCCAGTGACCATCATGGACTTCGAATGTGACGACGCCCAGCGCGCCCGCCTCCACGCAGCGTCCTTCGGGGCCGATGTAGATGGCGACATGGTCGACATCGCCGGGAACCAGCATCCCAATCAGCCGCCAAAATTCGCCGGGCAGGATGTCGGGTTTGCCGTTCATGGTGCAAATAATGTCGCCTGTTTTGAGTGGAATACCGTTAATTTCGTAAGTGTGAATCATAGCGCGCGCTCCGCATTCCATTATACGCGATGCGCGACGAACAGAATTAGGACGAATGAGATTCCCTTTGGCCTGTTCAAATCGATGGTTTTTGCGTATAAAATAGGGTCTATGCTGCGAATCAACCTGTTCGGCGCTCCCGTTGTCTATGATGAAGTTGGCAAGCCCCTGGTCATCCGGCGCCGCCTGACGCGCGCCCTGCTCTATTACATTGCCGCCCAGGGACGCCCCATCACCCGCGACCACCTGATAGACCGCTTCTGGCCCGATGAGCCGCTCGATAAAGCCCGCGCCTTGCTGCGCGACGGGCTGGGGAAGGTGCGCGAGGCTTTGCCCGATAAAGAACTGCTCCAGGCAACCCGTGACAATGTTACGCTCGATTTCCAGCGGGTTTCGGTGGACCTGCTCGAAATCCAATCCCTGCTCGAAACAATCAACGCCAGCACCCGCAAACTGCCCGAAAACTCACCCCTGCCCGCCGAAAGCTACCGCCAGATGCTCAAGATGATGCAAACCTGGGATGGGCGCAATTTCCTGCCGGGCGGTGACGTGGAATATTCCGAAGACTTGAGCGATTGGATGCGGGAGACGGAAGAATCCATTACCCGCGAACTGGCGCGCATCGCCAAGCGGCTGGCGGCGCACGAGGCCGCTTCGGGCCACCCTGACCAGGCCAACCGCTGGCTGATGACCGCCCTGCACTTCGACGAATTCGACGCCGATGTTCACCAGGCCATCCTTGAAAATCACCTGAAGAATGACTCTCTCAAAGAGGCCAGGGCTTATTTCGAGTCCCTCGAAAACACCTATGGCGAAAAAGAAGATTACCCGCGCGGCGTGCGCGCGCTGGAATCTCGCATTTACGCCACGCCTTCTTCCGACCTCCCGGCGCTGCCCCCCGATTGGAACGTCCGCCAGAGCCTGCAAGTCCCCTTCATTGGGCAGGAAGAGATGCTGGAAGAAATGGAACGCGCTTATCGCATCGGCGGGGGCGTTCTCATCTACGGCGAGGCTGGGGCTGGGAAAACGCGCCTGGTGCAGGAATTTTTCCGCCGCCAGAAAGGTTTCCCGCGCCTGATGCTGGCCTCCTGCCAGCCGCTCGAAACAGGCATGCCCTTCTCACCCTGGATTAGCCTGCTGCGTAACTCCATCAGCCAGGCGGAGTGGCGCAAACTCGATGTCAACTGGGCCGATTCGCTCAGCCTGTTGCTGCCCGAACTCGGCCAGTTTCGCAATAGTAAGAACCCCTCGCCGCAAAAAACGCCCGACGTTTCACGCGGCGCGCTGCTGGAAGCCATTCACAAGACCCTGCTGGCAGCCGCCAACAAGGGGCCGGTCATCTTGTTCCTCGACGATGTCCACTGGGCCGATGAATCGACGCTGGCGATTGTGGCCTACCTGCTGCGCGAGGAATTTTTCAGCCAGGGACGCGGCCTGCTGGTGATGACCGCCCGCATCGAGGAGCAAAACCCGCAACTCGACCGCTTCCTGCTCACCTCCTACCCGCAGCCGGTGCGCCGTCTCGAAATGCGCGCCCTGAGTTCCGAGGAAATTGCCGAGTTGTGCGAACAGGTTCTCTCGCGCCCGCTGCCGTTTTCGATTATTGGGCAGCTGGTACAGGATACCGGCGGGAATCCCTTCTTCCTGCTCGAAATCCTGTCACGCCTGCAAGAAACCTACCCTGCGGATGAACTGGCGGATGCAGAAAGCCTGCCCCTGCCCGCTTCCATCAACGACCTGGTTAAGGCGCGCCTGGCGACCCTCTCCCCCGAAGCCCGCGAACTACTCTCCATTGGCGCGGTGATGGGCAGTTCGTTTGAGTTGGCCGTCATCGAAAAAGCGGTGAGTTTCTCGGCAGAACAGGTGATTGACGCATTCGACGCGCTCGATGCCACGCGCCTGGTGCGCTCCCTGCCCGGCGACCGTCCTGTGTATGCTTTCCGGCATGAAAAAATCCGCGAGAGCCTGATCAATGAGCTCAGCCCGGGACGCAAGCGGCTGCTCAACCAGAAATGCGCATTGATGTTGGAAGAATATCACGGCAGCCAGAAAGATATCGTTGCGTCGAAACTTGCCCTGCATTACGAATCCGCCGGGGACTTGCTGAAAGCCTTCGAGTATTGGAAAATTGCCGCGAAAAATGCCTATCGCCTGGAATCTTTCTACGAATGCACGGAAGCCTACCATCGGGCCGAGCGCCTGCTGCCCCGCGCCGTTGGCCTGACCGATGAACAAATTTACGATATGTACACTGACTGGATGACCCTGGCCTTCGACAACGATGATGCCGCCGAACTGGAGCGATTGAGCCAGAGTTTGAGCGCGCTCGGGCGGGAACGAGCCAGTGACCTGCTGACCGGCGCATCCTTCATCGCTCTTGGCGAGGCTCACATGGCACGCAATCAATTCGAACGAGCCTATGAAGCCTCCATGCAGGCATTCCCGCATGTCACCCGCAGCGGGAACAAGGCAGAACTGTCACGCTTGATGGTGCGCCAGGGGATTTCCCTGAGGATGATGGGGCGCATCCACGATGCGCAGGGCTGGTTCTTGAAAGTTTTGCAAGTAACGCGCGACGCGACCGAACCAGGTTTGGTTATTTCTCGCGCCGATGCCAATCACCAGATGAGCATGACCGAAAACCTGTCCGGCTTCCCAGAGCGCGCGCTGGAGTATACCCGGCGTTCACTGGAAGATGCCGAAAGCGCCGGTTATAGTTATGGGAAAATCATTGCGCATAGTTCCCTGGGGTTTTCATATTATTTGAAAGGCGACCTGGCAAAAGGACAGGAAGCCTGCCTGCAAGGATTGTCGCTGCTGGGACAGATTGCCGCCTGGCGCATGGTAGTTTACCTGGACGTTTATTGCGCAATGAACGAACTCGAGATGGGATTGATTGGGCCTGCCTGGAAACACGCCCAACATGCTATTGACCTGGGCCGCAAATATGGGCATGGAAAAACAATGTCGATGGGGTACCGGGTGCTGGGCGATATCTACTCCTACCTGTTGAATTTCAAGAAGGCCCGGCATGCCTATGACCAGGGCATTGCCGCAGCAGGGGAACACTTTATTCGCAGCGAGAGCCTGTACCGGCGTGGCTACTGCCTTTCTTGCGAGGGCGATGAAAACGGCCTGGTGCAAATTGCGCAGGCGATGGAATCCGCTGAAAACCTGGGCGCCATCCTGACGATGGGATGCATCAGTGAATTGGCCGCGCTGGTTGAGTTAGGCAATGGGGAGGGGTTCGAAGCGCGGGCGCAGTGGTTCCTGGCCGAGGCGCCGCCGCGCATTGGGGCAGAACTCCCGATTTGCACCGTCAAGCGGCTGCGCTCAAAATTATTCTTGCGACAGGGAAAGCCGGAAGAAGCCTTGCAAATGCTTGGGAATACTGCTGCCTGGTATCACAAGCATCAATACCGCTGGCTGGAGTTGGAATGTCTGGGAATTCAGGCAACAGCCCTGGCGCAAACCGGGCAAGATGCGATTGCGCAGCGCAGCCACATCGAAACCATCCTGGATGAACTCGAAAACGGATTGGAAGACGCGCCCATCTTATTCGAATGGCAAAGATTCTGGGAAAAATATCACCAGCCTGGACAAAACGAAATATCCTAACAAAACTGCAAAGTCTGTCTACTAAAAAACGTCCCGAAGGTTTTTGAACCTTCGGGACGTTGAGGTTTATACCTGCGGCAGGTTCCTGCGCAACAGGCTGTACATGTCCAGGCCGCGCGCCGCGCCTTCTGCGACGCAGGTCAGCGGATTATCGACCAGGTAGGCCGGGATGCCCAGCGACTTGGTCAGCAGTTTGTCGATGCCGCGTAAAAGCGCGCCACCGCCCGTCAGGGCCATGCCCCGGTCGATGATATCGGAAACCAGTTCCGGCGGGGTTTTTTCGAGTACCCGGCGGCAGGTCTCTGTCAAGGCTTTGAGCGGGTCCTGCAACGCCTCAACGATTTCGCTTGTAGTCAGCGTTACCGGGCGGGGCAGGCCGGTCACCTGGTCCTGTCCCTGTACTTCCATGCTTTGCTCGGTATCCTGCGGCACCGCCGCGCCGATTTTAATTTTCATTTGTTCCGCAGTAAAGGGCGAGATGATGATGCCATATTTACGGCGCACATAGTTGACGATGGCTTCATCCATCTGCTGGCCGCCGGCCCGCATCGTCTCTGCCGAGACGATGCCGTACATCGCCAGCACGGCGGCCTGGGTCGCGCCGCCGCCCAGGCAGGCCACCATATTGCCGGAGGGGGAATTGATGGGCAAATCGACGCCCAGGGCAGCTGCCAGCGGCTGCTGGATGAGATAGGCATCGCGCGCGCCCGCCTGGAGGATGGCCTCGTGAACGGCGCGGCTTTCCACGCTGGTCACGCCAAACGGAACGGTAATCATCACGTTTGGCTTGAAGATGCGCAGCGGGCTGCTGACGCGTTGGAGCAAAGCCCAGAGCAGTCGCTCTGTAATTTCATAATCGGCAATCACGCCATTTTGAAGCGGGCGCGCGACTTCGATGGTATCGGGGACGCGGCCTTCCATGTCCTGGGCCGGTTTGCCAACTTCCACGATTTTCTGGTCGGCGACATCGATAGCAACGACCGTCGGTTCTTCGACGGTGATCCGCTGCCCTTCGGCAACGCGCGTGTACATGGTACCCAGGTCGATGCCCAGGTCTTTCGAAAATCCTGCCATGGAGTTGGTTTACTCTTCGTAGGTTCGTTTAGAGGAGCGGAAGCGCTTTGCGGCGTCGAGGCGCAGGTTGGAGCGGCGCAGGGCGTTTTCGAGTGCTAAAAGGGTATCGACATCATCAGGATTGACCTTTGCCAGGGCATCCTCGGCGTGCCTGCGAGCAATCTCGGCGCGCGCCACATCGATTTCCTGCACATTTTCGGCGGCATCGGCCAACACAGTGACAATGTCCGGCTGGATTTCCGCCACGCCGCCCGCCACCGCGAAGACCTGTTCCGCGCCTTTGACGCGCACTTTGATAATCCCGAATTTGAGCGTGGTGAGCAGGGGCGCATGATGCGGCAGGACGCCCATCTCGCCATCCATGCCGGGCAGGACGACGATGTCCACATCGCCTTCATAGACCATACGGTCCTGGGAGACAATTTCACAACGGATAGGCATAGGGTTCTCCGGTACCAGGTGTCAGGTGAATCCCTGACGCTTGACACCTGGTACTTGACACTAATTAACCGCCCTGGGCCAGTTTTTCGGCCTTGGCGCGGGCGTCGTCGATATTGCCGACCATCTGAAAGGCCTGTTCGGGCAGGTCGTCGCATTTCCCATCGAGAATCTCGCGGAAGGAGCGGATGGTGTCACGCAGCGGGACATAAACGCCCTGGATGCCGGTGAACTGTTCGGCGGTGACGAAGGGCTGGGAGAAGAATCGCTCGATTTTGCGGGCGCGGCTGACCAGCAATTTATCGTCTTCGGAGAGTTCGTCCACGCCGAGTATGGCGATGATGTCCTGCAAGTCTTTGTAACGCTGCAAGACGCGCTGGACCTCGCGGGCGGTGGCATAGTGGTCAGCGCCGACGATGTTCGGGTCGAGGATGCGGCTGGTGGAGGTAAGCGGGTCGACAGCCGGGTAAATGCCCTTTTCGGCAATGGAACGTTCCAGCGCGATGGTGGCGTCGAGGTGGGTAAAGGTCGCCACCGGGGCCGGGTCAGAGTAGTCATCCGCCGGGACATAGACGGCCTGCATCGAGGTAATGGAGCCGGTGCGGGTGGAGGTAATCCGCTCTTGCAGTTCGCCCATCTCGGTTGCCAGGGTCGGCTGGTAGCCTACGGCGGAGGGCATACGTCCCAGAAGCGCCGAGACTTCGGAGCCAGACATGGTGAAGCGGAAGATATTGTCGATGAACAGCAATACGTCGCGGCCCTGGTCGCGGAAATATTCGGCCATGGACAGCGCCGAAAGGGCCACGCGCAGGCGCACGCCCGGCGGCTCGTTCATCTGGCCAAAGACCATCACGGTGTCTTTCATTACGCCCGATTCAATCATTTCGCGGAAGAGCGCGCTGCCCTCGCGGGTGCGTTCACCGACCCCGGCAAAGACCGAGTTGCCCTTGTGCACGCGGGCGATGGACGAAATCAATTCGGTGATGACGACGGTTTTGCCGACGCCTGCGCCGCCGAAAATGCCGGTTTTGCCGCCTTTGGTGAAGGGCGCAATCAGGTCGATGACTTTGATGCCGGTCTCGAAAATCTGCACGCTGGTCGATTGCTGGTCGAAAGCAGGCGCCAGCCGGTGAATGGGATAGCGGTCTGACGCTTCGACCTCGCCCTTTTCGTCGATGGGATTGCCCAACACGTTGAAGATGCGTCCCAGGGTGGAGGGGCCGACCGGAACCCGGATGGGCGCGCCGGTGGCAGCCGCCGGAACGCCGCGCTGGAGGCCGTCGGTCGAGTCCATCGCCACCGTCCGCACCCAGTTGTTGCCGAGGTGCTTTTGCACCTCCAGAACCAATGCGTCTTTGCCTTTGCGCGGCACTTCAATTGCCTCGTAGACTTCGGGCAGTTCCCCCTCGGGGAAAGCAACATCCACCACGCCGCCCAAAATTTGAACTACACGTCCGGTTGCATGAGCCATTATTTTCCTCCAGATGCCTGGGCCAGCGCCTCGGCGCCGCCCGCGATATCGAGCATGTCGTTGGTAATTACCTGCTGGCGAACTTTGTTGTATTGCAACTGCAAACCGCCGACCAGTTCGAGAGCGTTGTCGGTGGCGTTGCGCATGGCAACCATGCGCGCGGCATGTTCCGAAGCCAGCGATTCAAGAATGGCTTGGTAGACCTGGAGCGCAGTAAAACGCGGGATGATTTCATCCAGGATTTCGCGTTCGGCCGGTTCGTAAATATAGGCTGCCGAGGTGTGCTTGACATGCTCGAAGGCTGCTACCCGGCCTTCGCCGCTTTCCACTTCGAGCGGCAGCAGTTTTTTGACGGTCGGGTCCTGCTTGACCATATTGACGAAGTCGGTATAGACCAGGTACACCTCATCGGCGCGGCCTTCCAGAAATTCCTCGACTGCTAGGCGGCCAATTGCCGAGACGTCGGAAAACGCCGGCGCGGCAGGCAGGTTGCTGAAATCGGCAATTACGTTCAGGCGGCGGCGCACGAGCAGGTCGCGGCCCTTGCGCCCGACGGCGATGTAACTGACCGGGGTCGGCCAATCCCTGAAGTGGCGCAGGGCAAAGCGAATCAGGTTGGTGTTATACGCGCCTGCCAGCCCCCGGTCGCCGCTGATGACGACCACCAGGGTTTTCTTTACTTCGTCGCGGGCTGTCAACAGTGGATGCAGGGTGTCGCGCCCCGGCTGGGCGGAGATGTGGGTCAGCACCTGCCAGGCTTTGGTGGCGTAAGGCCGCGTCCCCATCAGGGCGGCAACCGCCTTGCGCACTTTGCTGGCGCTGACCGCCTGCAAAGCGCGGGTCACTTGCGATATATTTTTTACGCTCCGAATGCGGAGCCGCATTTCTCTCGCGGAAGCCATTTGGGTTTTCTCCGCAGACTAGGCTTGCCAGGTGGATTTGAACGCCGCCAGCGCTTCGCGCAATTTCTTTTCATTATCGGGAGCGATTTGTTTCTTCTCGACAATGTCTTTGCCGATTTCAGGGTACGACTGGTCGAGGAATTTGGTCAAGTCTGCTTCCCACTGGCGCATCTTTTCGACCGGCACTTCGTCGGCGAAGCCTTGCGTACCGGCAAAGATGACCATGACCTGGTGTTCCAGCGAAACCGGCGCATACTGCGGCTGTTTCAGGATTTCCTGCATCCGCCGCCCGCGATTCAACTGGCCCTGGGTGGCTTTGTCGAGGTCGGAGCCAAACTGGGCAAAGGCAGCCAACTCACGGTAGGCGGCCATATCCAGGCGCAGGCGTCCCGCCACCTGGCGCATGGCCTTCAGTTGGGCCGCGCCGCCCACGCGCGAGACCGAGATACCCACGTTGACGCCCGGGCGGATACCGGCGTTGAACAGGCTTGATTCGAGATAAATTTGCCCGTCGGTGATGGAAATCACGTTGGTCGGCACGTAAGCGGATACATCGCCAAGCAGGGTTTCGATAATCGGAAGCGCGGTCAGCGAGCCGCCGCTGCCGGCCACTTTAGCGATAGTGTAGTCTTCGCCTTTTTCCTGGGCGGCATGTTCGGCGTCATGCTTTGCCATCGGCCCGGCGTAGATTTTGCCGCCTACGGCATCTTCGCGCGCAGCCTCGCCTTCGAAGCCAGCCTTGACAACAGCATAGTTGACCGACAACCGCGAGGCGCGCTCCAGCAGGCGGGAATGCAGGTAAAACAGGTCGCCGGGATAGGCTTCGCGTCCGGGCGGGCGGCGCAAGAGCAGGGAAACCTGGCGATAGGCCCAGGCATGTTTGGAAAGGTCGTCATACACCACCAGCGCATCGCGGCCTGTCTCCATGAATTCCTCGCCCATGGCGCAGCCCGCATACGGGGCGATGTATTGCAAGGCAGCCGCTTCATCCGCCGAGGCAACGACCACGATGGCATGGGACATCGCGCCGTAGCGTTCGAGCAGGGCAACTGTGCGGGCGACAGCGGCTTTCTTTTGCCCAATCGCTACATAAATACAGATAAGGTCTTTGCCTTTTTGGTTGATGATGGTATCGATGGCAATCGCGGTCTTTCCGGTCTGGCGGTCGCCGATGATGAGTTCGCGCTGGCCGCGTCCAATCGGAATCATCGCGTCGATAGCCTTGATACCGGTCTGGACCGGGGTGTCCACGTCCTGGCGCTGCACCACGCCCGGCGCAATCCGCTCGATAGGGCGATAACCGCTAAACTGGATAGGGCCCTTGCCATCAATCGGCTCACCGAGCGCATTTACCACGCGCCCAACCAGCCCGTCACCAACGGGAACAGAAGCAATCCGTCCGGTGCCGCGCACGGTCATGCCTTCGGTGATTTCAGAGTACTCACCCATGATGATGACGCCGACGCTGTCCTCTTCGAGGTTGAAGGCTGTACCAATCACGCCGTTCTCGAACCGCACCAGTTCCTGCGCCCGGATGTTGGCCAGGCCTTGCACGCGCGCGATACCATCCCCGGCCTCTACGACCGTGCCAATATCACTGACGCTGACCTCAGGTTTGAACGCTTCGATTTGCTTCTGGAAATCGCTGGTGATTTGCTTAATCAGGTCTGTCATTTTGCCTCCACGCCAAAATTTATCCTGCCTTTGGTGTTTTTCGAATCCGGGGTCGTTTTTAATTGAGTAAATGGGCATCTTTGCTTAGTTAAATTGAAACGGTTCTGGCCGTTTCCAGAACGAACTAATCATACCTGAAAGGGGGGTAAATGTCTAGCAGTTTTGGAGAACATCGCTTTTCACATCTTGACAAACTACCCATTTGATATACAATGATACAAAGATACAAAGATACAATAAGACAATGATACACTTCAGGCTATGAATATCCAAATTGACCTTCGCTCTGATGTTCCCATCACCAACCAGATTGTGGAGCAAATCCAGCACCAACTGGCAACCGGGCATCTCGCGCCGGGCGACCAGCTGCCCACCGTCCGCGCGCTGGCGCTCGATTTGCGCGTCAACTTCAACACAGTGGCGCGCGCCTATCGAATCTTGGACGAGGCCGGGATTATCTCCACCCAACAAGGACGCGGCACCTTTATCCTGGAGCAGCCTCCGCCGAATATCAGCAACCGCCTGAAAAGAGAATCCTTGCAAGCCCTTGCGCGCCGCTACCTGGTCGAGGCCAAACGACTCGGATTCAGCCGCGAGCAAAGCCTGCAAATTTTTCAAGAAACGCAGGAAGACGTTCAAGAAACAGACCAGCCATAAACCTTCAAAAAGAACAAGCCGGAAAACCAAGAATCCGGGCCACCTAAAAGACAAAACAAGGAGAGCAAAATGAACTCAAAGTTACTCACAAAAACCGCCCTGACCAATGCCAAACTCGACCAGCACATTCCGCCCATTGCCGGGACACTCTTTGCAATCCTGCTAGTCATCGCCATACTCGGCGCAATCCTGATGGATGGCAAACAGCCCGACGCCTTGATTGGCGCATGGGTCGTCGGCTGGATGCTGATTGCCATTTACATCTTGTTCGCGCTCAAAGTCGCCAGCCAGTGGGAAAAAGCCATCGTGCTGCGCCTGGGCAAATTCCAGGGCTTGCGCGGCCCCGGCCTGTTCTGGATTGTGCCGATTGTAGATACCATCCCAACCTGGATTGACCACCGCGTGATGGTGACACCCTTCGCCGCGCAAAAGACTCTCACCAAAGACACCGTCCCGGTGGACGTGGACGCCGTTCTGTTCTGGGTTGTGTGGGATGCGGAGAAGGCCGCCCTCGAAGTGGAAGACTACCGCGCCGCAGTGGATTGGGCCGCCCAGACCGCCCTGCGCGACATCACCGGACGCATGATGCTGGCCGACATTCTGGTCGGACGCGGCACCATCGACAAGCAACTGCAACAGGTCATCGACGAGCGCACCACCCCCTGGGGCGTAACGGTCCAGTCTGTCGAAATCCGCGACATCGTCATCCCGCAGGCGCTGGAAGATGCCATGAGCCGTCAGGCGCAGGCCGAACGCGAACGCCAGGCGCGCGTCATCCTGGGCGAATCGGAAAAGCAAATTGCCGAATCGTTTGCCGAGGCCTCGCAAGCCTATATCAACAATCCCACCGCCCTGCACCTGCGCGCGATGAATATGCTCTTCGAAGGTCTCAAGGAAAAGGGCGCGCTGATGATTATCCCCAGCTCGGCGGTGGATACGATGAACCTGGGCGGATTCAGCGGCCTGGCTGCAATGGCGCAGCAAAACCTGCCGAAGGAAAAGTAAGTATTCAGTGTCCAGTAAATCAGTATCCAGCGTTTCACGTGAAACGTAGCAGCGCAAGATAATATCTTGCGCTGCAGAAAGGCAAAAAAATGTCGACCAAAACATCCCTCACCATTTCCTTTATCCTGATAGCCATTGCCGCGATTGTCGGCCTGGTTCTGTGGAATCAACTTCCCGACCCGATGCCCTCGCACTGGAATGCCGCCGGGGAAGTGGATGGCCACATGTCCAAATTCTGGGGTATCTGGCTGATGCCGCTGATGACGCTGGGGATTACCCTGCTGTTGGCAGCAGTCCCCGCGATTGACCCGCTCAAGGCCAATATCGAGAAGTTTCGCGGGCTGTACAACGCCTTCATCATCGGGTTTGTAGCGTATATGCTGTATGTCTACGGGTTGACGCTGGCCGCCGCGCTGGGCTACCAGTTCAACATGACCTATATGCTGCTTCCGGTCGTTGGCCTGCTGTTCATCGGTATCAGTTTCCTGATAGAAAAAGCCAAACGCAACTTCTTCATCGGCATTCGCACCCCCTGGACGCTGGTCAGCGACAGCGTATGGGAGAAGACCCACAAACTCGGCGCGCAGACCTTCCGCATTGGCGGCGCGCTGGTCATCGTCAGCGCCTTCCTGGGAGAAAACGGTTTCTGGCTGCTGATGGCCGCGCTATTCTTTGCCGGGCTAACCCCGGTAGTGTATTCATACTTTGCGTGGCGTAAATTGCAACCATAGCGAGATGCGTCAGGTGACAAAATTGTTTCACATGAAACATACCTGACACTTGACACCGAAACACCTGACATCCTCAAAAACTGCCCGTAGAATGGCCGCTGTTAAAAATAACTTGCTTTTTCGGGCAGCATAGTACCGTTTCTGAAAAACTATCACGATCGCGCAAATTCTGTGCCGCAGCATTAATGTCGTGCCAGGGTTGCGGGATAAATCCCGCGCTACAAATATATACCAATCGACGCACATTCTCGAAAATCAAAACAAAATCAACATCATTGCCAAACGCCCGCTGACCGACCGGGTCAAACGGGCGCGTTCGATGCCTTCGTACACAAATCGGTAAATCCGTTTCTGCCATTTCATCACTGGAGAAATCTCATGCTCGACAAAAAATCACTCACCTGGTTCCTTGTCATTGCCTTTGCCATTTCTTGGGCGCTGTTTACCGCGCCCCTGGCATTCAAGGGCGATCCAACGCTTTACCCCATCGCAGTAACCAGCCTGTTCGCCCTCGCCATGTGGGGGCCGGGGATTGCGGCGATTGTCGTGACCCTGTTCATTGCCCGCCAGCCGTTCTCGACCTTGCGGGTGAACACGCTCGGCCCCAAGCGCTGCTACTTCTGGGCCTGGTTCCTGGCCCCGCTGGTGGCCGCGCTGACCCTGGCCGCGACAGTCCTGTTCGGCACCGGGACGTTCGACTCTTCGTTTCCGATGATGCGCGAGGCCCTGGCTCAGTCTCCGCAAGCGCAGGGACTTCCCTCTGTGGAGATTTTGGTCGCCATCCAGCTCGCTTTCGCTCTAACGCTTGCGCCATTCATCAACATCCTGTTTGCGATGGGCGAGGAACTCGGCTGGCGCGGATTCCTGCTGCCCAAACTGCTTCCGCTCGGTGAGTGGAAAGCCCTGCTGTTGAGCGGCGCAATCTGGGGCGTGTGGCATGCGCCCGCCACCGTCCTGCACGGACACAACTTCCCCCAACATCCCTACCTGGGCGTGCTGGTCATGACCGTCGGTTGTATGCTGCTGGGAGTCATTTTCGGCTGGCTGTATCTCAAAACCAAAAGCCCCTGGGCGCCCGCCCTGGCGCACGGCGCGTTCAATGCCAGCGGCCCGGCGGCGCTCTTTTTCCTGAACCCCGAAGGCCTGGATATGGCCCTGGCTGGCAATCCACTGGGAGTCGCCGGTTGGATTCCGATGGCCTTGATTATCCTCGTCCTGGTCGCGCTCAAGCAGTTGCCAGCCCAGCCACAAACAGTTAACGACTCCGAAAACTCCTGACAAATTTGCAAGGCGTGTCTACGATTTGTCTACGCAATCTCGGTATCATATAGACAAGAAATCGAAACGTGGTGGGGACCACGTTGCAGACACCGGTACACAGGAAGGGGGACTTCCGCGACCGGTGTCTGTTTTTAACCAAAACCGGACCGCGCCTTACAATGCGCCCAAAACACCTTACAAATATGCAAAGTATGTCTACGTTCTGTCTATGCCTTTTCGGTATGATATGGACAACAAACCGAAACGTGGAACTGGGGCCCACGTTATAGACGCCGGTCAAACAGGAAGGGGGTCTTCCGATACCGGCGTCTGTTCTTTAAGAGCAGCGGGCGCTGTCCGGGAAAAAACTCGGGCAGCGCCTGTAGTTTTTAATAAGTTTCTATCAAAACTACGCTAAAATTCTACATAAACCTACATTGACTTTTCGGCCAACTCCTATAGAATTTGGAGATATTCCAGCCAAAGGATACGATTCGCGCATGTTAAGAAAACGCCTGCAGCTCGGCCTGATACACGTCGCCGTCGCCATGACCCTCGTCCCCATCAACAGCACGCTCAACCGCGTAATGATTAAGGAACTGGGGATAGCCGCCACCGTTGTCGCCACCCTCGCCATCCTGCCCTACCTGTTTGCCCCGCTCCAGGTGGCGATTGGCTCCTTCTCCGACCGTCACCCCATCCTGGGGTTTCGCCGCAGCCCCTACATCCTGCTTGGTTTGCTATTATGCGTCATCGGGGTCATCGTCTCGCCGCAGGTCGCCTTCCTGATTGCCGAACAGCCCGCCCTGGGGTATCTCGTCGCCGCGCTGGCTTTTGGGGCCTGGGGCATGGGGTACAACCTGTCCGCCGTTTCTTACCTGTCGCTGGCAACCGAAATCTCCGGTGAAAACGGGCGCGGCAAGACGATTGCGACCATGTGGTTCATGATGATTGTCAGTATCATCTTCACCGCTATCGCCATCAGCCGCCTGGTCGAGCCGTACTCGCCCGAAGCCCTGCAAACCGCCTTTTGGGAAGTCGGCCTGGTTGCGCTGGGGTTTGGTTTGCTGGGGTTGGTTCGGCTGGAAAACCGCCACCAGGCCGCTGGTTCAGGAGGAGAGAATTACTCGTTTCGGGAGATGGCTGGCGTCATCCTGAAAAGCCGCCAGGCAACGACCTTTTTCTGGTATCTCACCCTGCTGCTGGCTGCCATTTTGGGGCAGGATGTCCTGCTCGAACCCTTCGCCGCCGAAGCCTTTGGGATGACCGTCCAGCAGACGACGCGCATTACATCCATCTGGGGTGTGGCTGTTTTGCTGACCATCCTGCTGGCCGGGGCCATGGAGCGGCGCGCTCCCCGCAAACTGGTGGCGCAAGTGGGCAATCTCACCGCCCTGGGCGGATTCCTGTTCATCCTCGCCAGTGGAATGACCGGCTCGACAGGCATTTTCTACAGCGGGGTGGTGCTGCTTGGCGCTGGAACCGGCCTTTCGACGGTGGCAAATCTCGCGCTGATGTTCGACCTGACCATCCCCGGTTATGTCGGGTTATTCATCGGCGCGTGGGGCGTCTCGAACGCGCTCTCGCGGCTGACCGGCACGTTGATGGCGGGCATTGTGCGGGACGGGGTTACGTTCCTCGCCGGGGATGTGTTGCTCGGATACCTGGTCGTGTTCGGTATCGAGGCGGCCATGCTGGCTGTGGCGGCGATTTTACTGCTGGGTATCAACGTGCAGAAGTTCCACCAGCAGGTGGAAACGCCCTCCATAACGGAACGCGCCGCGCTGGCGGATTAATTCACAGCCGGGAACAGGCACATTAAATGGCGAACCAGAATCAGGCCGATTGGCTCTCTCTTTCAGACGTGGCTGAAAAATTGGGGGTGCACCCCTCCACCGCGCGGCTGTGGTCCGATAAAGGCGTCCTCCCCACCCACCGCACCCCGGGCGGACACCGGCGCTACCTGCTGCGCGAGGTCGAGTTGTGGATGAACACCGCCCGCGAGAAGCAGGTGGTCGAGCCGACCGACGCCCTGCAAAACGCTATCGGCAAAATTCGGATGCGGGTGAGCGAGGGGCCGTTGGAGGCCGAAGCCTGGTATCAGAAACTCGACGCCGACGCGCGCGCGCAATACCGCATGAGCGGCGGGGCGCTGGTGCGCGGGCTGATGGGGTATCTTTCGCGCGAGAGCGACGACGAAAACAGCGAGGCCAAGGCGCTGGGATACGAATACGCCTTGCGGGCACGCCGCTACGGCCTGAACAGCGTGGACGCCACCCAGGCCTTCCTGTTCTTCCGCAATGGGCTGCTCGAAGCGCTGGTCAACGCGTACGAAGACTCGCGCGTGCCGCCTGGCCTGGCCTGGGGACGCATGTTGACCCGCCTGCACCGCTTTACCGACCGGGTATTGCTCAGCCTGCTCGAGGCGTACCAGTCTTTCGAGGAGCGCAGCAGGTAGTAAAATAGACGCATGGAAACCATCCTTCAAGCCCCTCTGGTGAGCCAGACCCGGCGCAATCACGCGCTGGAACACGCCACCATTCATATCCTTTCGGCGCGCTTCCCCAACCGCGCGCTGGCCGGGCACTCGAACCCGACCGGCTTTTTCCTGCTCGGCGACGCGCCGACCGAACACATCCGCGAGGCCGTGACCGAGGCCCTGACGCGCCTGCAAAACGGCGAGCGCGGCCTGGCGATTCATCCCGGCTGCGGCACGAATTACGTCGTAAGCGGCGGGCTGGCGGCCCTGTTCGCGTTTTGGGGCATGAGCGGGACGAAGAACAACCGTCAGCGCTGGGAACGCCTGCCGATGCTGGTCGTTCTTTCGGCGCTGGCTTTTATCGCCGGTCAGCGGCTGGGCCCGGCCCTGCAAAACGGAATCACCACCGAACCCAATCCCGGCGAACTTGCCATCCTGGATATTTATCCAGTTGCGAAGAACGTTCACCGGGTTGTGACGCGCTCCTGATGCACATCCACTACTACTTCGGCAACGACGAATACGCCATCCGCCAGCAGGCGGGCAAATTCGGCAAGATGTTCAGCGACCCGACGACGGCGGATATGAACACCTCGCGCCTCGACGCGCGCCAGGCCGGCGAAAACGAACTGAACAACGCCGTCGGCTCCATGCCCTTCCTGGCCGCGCAGCGCCTGGTAGTGCTGGAAAACGTCTCGAAGCGCTATACCGGGCTGGATGGTCACAAAAAATTCGCCGCGTTTCTCGAAACCATTCCCCCTTCGACCAAACTGGTCATCATCGACCCGGAAGAAGTCAAGGAGCGCGACATCCCCAATCACTGGATGGTGAAATGGGCCGCCAGGCACGCCGAGACCGCCGAGGCCAGGGCCTTCCTGCTGCCCAAACAGCGCGAAATGCCCGGCTGGATTGTGGCCGAGGCCAAACGCCAGGGCGGGAGTATCGAACCAGGCGCGGCGGCGCGCCTGGCCGAGATGACCGGCGAGCAAACCCGCCAGGCCGCCCAGGAAATTACCAAACTGTTAACCTACGTCAACTACGCCCACCCCATCGGGCTGGAGGACGTGGAGGCGGTCAGCATTGTGACCGCCAGCGTGGATGTGTTCGAACTGGTGGACGCGCTCGGCCTGCGCGACGGCAGGAAATCGCAGAAGTTGTTACACCGCCTGCTGGAAGATAAGGACGCTTTCGAGTTGTTTGGGATGGTGATTCGACAATTCCGCCTGCTGACGATCGCCCGCGAAGTAATGGACGAAGGCGGCACGCTGCAAGAAGCCGCCGCCGCATTGGGGACTCATCCCTTCGTGGCCGAAAAAGCCTGGAACCAGGCTCGCAAGTTCAACATGGAGTCGCTCACGTCCATCTATCACCGCCTGCTGGCGATGGACGAAGCCGCCAAAACCGGCGTGATGCCGCTCGACCTGGCGCTGGATACGTTGATTGTGGAGTTGACGCGGTAAGACGGGATTTATCCCGTCCGCAGCAAACGGACGGAATGAATTCCGTCCTACGCGAACTCCCCGCCCGACTCAACCCGCCGGTCGATTAATTTGCGCGATTTATCGAACTTCAAGCCGACTTCGACCTGCTGGTAGCAGTGGCTGCCCCCGTCGCCAATCAGCACTTTGCGGGCGTAGAAAACATCCCCCCCATCCTCGTATTCCACGCTTAAATCGTTATCCACATCCACGCGGCCTTCGATGATTTCGCCGCAGCGTTTGCATTTGACCTGGAAAACGTAGTAGCGTTTTTCGGGCTTCGCGCTGAAACCGCTGAATAGTTTTTTGAGAAATCCCATCGTTTACTCCTTTTGACTGACTAATTTCAACGCTTCCACAAACACCCCGACCATTTTCTCCAAGTTGATTTCCTGGGCCACCACCCGGTACGATTCCGCGCCCATGCGGCGCAGACGGGAAATATCGCTCAAGGCGTCTTGCAAGGCAAATAATAACGCAAAATCGTCATCCGGCGCGATTTGCCAGCCGTTTTCGGGACGGACGAGGTCATCCTGCGTGCCATCTCCCTTTGCGACAATGACCGGCAGGCCGTAGGACATGGCTTCCTGGACGGCCAAGCCACCCGTACCGGGCAGGACGAACAGGTCAGCGGCCAGGAAGCAGGGTGCCAGGCCCGCGCCGTGTTTCGCGCCCACGAATTCAGCGGAGGGATAAACGCTGCGGGCGAGAGTCTGCGCGGTTTCGAGTTCCGGCCCCTCGCCGACAACAATTAATCGGGGCTGGAGATGCGCGGGGAGTTCGGCGCAGGCCTTCAGCAGCGCAGGAACCCGCTTCCTCGCCTGGATGCGGCCCACGAACAGCACGCACGGCTTTGCCGCTGGCAGCGTACCAGCGGCATTACGCTCGGTCGGCTCGATGCCGCCCTGCTCCAGCGGGGAAGAATCCCGCTTGGGCAGGGGATGTTTGGGGGCCGGGGCAACCGCATTCGGGGCGACGAAAATCCTGTCGGCAGGAAATCCACAAGCGGCATATTGCTCGGCCCCGCGCGCCGAATACGCGATGAGCGCGTCGAACTGGCCGAGGAAGCGATTGCGCAGCACGGAAAGGATGCCGCGCGAAGCGGGCGCGCCCAACCCCCAGCCGATGACCGGACGCCCGCGCCGTTTCATCCAACGGATGGCAGCGGGCGAGGAGAGATACCGAAAATTGGCCTCCACAATCAACGCGGCGGGGTTTTCGCGCCCCAGCCAATCGATGACTCCGCGCTGGTAGCAGGCGTAAAACGGGGATTGGGGATTGGAAAAATGCAGGTTATGAGCCGGTGCAAGGTGCGCGGCGCGGAGTGCGGTTGACGTAGCAATCGACTCGGAAGTCAATGGTTGACCGGCAAAAACTGTCAACCCGCCGGTGCAGGCAGAGGCCAGCGCGTCGAAAAACGGGACGCGGTAGGAAGGGAGAACGCGCTGGATGAGGGCGAGGCGGCCAGGGAACATGGTAATTCGTTATTCGATATTGGTTATTCGGTATTCGGTATTCGATATTGGTTATTCGATTATCGAATTGACGAGTTATCGAGTTGTCGAATTATCGAATATCGCATCCCGCTATCACATAGGCTTTCCAGCCGAGTTTTTCGGGCGTGGAGAGAATAGGGTAGCCAGTGGACATTTCATGCAGGGTGTACCCGGCGGCGGTGAGCGCGCGCCAGGCGGCCTGTTCGGATTCGGGGCCGTGCAGTTCGAGGAACAGGAGCGGATGATGCTCTGTGAGAATCCGCTTCATGCCGGGCAGGGCCAGCACCTCGCCGCCTTCGATGTCCATTTTGACGGCGTCGGGCGGGGGGTTGCCCTGCTCATAGACAAATTCGTCCAGCGAGAGTCCCGGGACTTTGATTTGGGCCTGGTACCGTTCCTCGCGCCGCCCGGCAGACCCGGCAGCCTTGCCCATCCCGACCGATTCGTGGACGAAGAAGGAGATTTCGCCGCCCTGGTCGGCCACCGCCGCCTCGATGAGCGTGATGCGGCTTTCGAGGGCATTGAGCGCCAGGTTGCGACGAATCCGCTGCGCGTTGGCGGGCAGGGCCTCGAAGGCGAACACTTTGCCATTCGGGCGAACGCGGTGCGCCAGCAGCAGCGAAACATAGCCGATGTTCGCGCCCACATCGTAGACAGTCATGCCGGGTTTCAGGAAAACGCGCGCGGCCTCGGCCAGTTCCGGTTCGTAGGTGCCCAGCCAGCGGCTTTTTTCAGCCTTGAGATTGAGCAGGATTTTGTAGCCCTTCAGGTCACCGGCGGCGATTTCGACTTCGCTCAGACCCGTTTCGACCGCCGCGTTCAGCGAGCCGCGAATCAGCCGTGCCAGGGGTGGAAAGCGATAGATGGCCTGTTTCGCTGACAGGGGCATGATTCTGGCAAAAAAGGAAAAGAGTGAGAGCAGGAGTTTTTTCATGAAAGTTATTCAGCCGTACAGTTTGCTCCAGATGGTCGAGTGGGCGGCGGTTTTCCGCCGTGTCTCGGCAGGTCTCGACGAACTCGACCAACTGCTCGACAACCAATCGAGACCAAAAAATCTGTTAAGTTGGTAAAAAATGGTCTCGACACTTGCACCTGCGCTGCAAGTGCAGGTGTACGCCCCTGTCGGGGCTACTCGACCACCTTGATTCAAAAGTGTCTGGTGGCTAGTAAGACATCCCTTCAGGAAAATCCCGAATCTCGATTAACGAATTACCAATCACCAATTACTCCAGCAGCGCCTCCAGATACTTCTCCATCATCACCCGCACATCGAACGCCGACTCGGCCCTGGCGCGCGCCCCGGCCCGGAATTTCTCCTGGTTCTCCAGCACCTGCGCCAGCCCGCGCGCCAAC
>DAOUAZ010000368.1:0-2534 GCA_034432975.1 Anaerolineales bacterium
AGTCTATGCCCGTTTGCAAGCGATTATTGCCACCTGTAGAAAACAAGGCAAAAATATCTTTGCCACTTTGCGGGACATCTTTTCCTACCAGCCTGTTTCGCTCATGGCAGGGTAGGCAGTTACAATGAGTCCAGCAAAACAAGAACGCCTACCGAATTAATACACCGTCAAGCCCTGGCGAAAAACCCTCCAAAAAGACCCTGCGCCCATCTTCCTGGCGCGGGTCTTTTTTCGCCTTCCCTCATGGCCGTCGATACATTGGAACTTTCCCGGTCTTCCTGTCATCCTAAAAGGTATATAATCCAATCACCCACGGAGGCTTGTTATGAAGCGTCGTTTTGTGCTTGTTCCCATCGCCCTTATCTTAATTCTCTCGCTGGCCTGCAACCTGAACCTGCCCGGCCGGCCGAGCGCCACCCCCCCGGCGCCCACTGCCACGCCCACCCCAACCGCGCTGCCCCTGCCGCCGGCCATCGTCGAGAGCGTGCCTCCGGTCGGCAGTCAAATCGGCCTCCAGACCCCGCTCACCATTTATTTCAGCGAGCCGATGGAGCGCGCCTCGGTCGAAGCCGCCCTGCGTTCGCCGGACTCGTCCCAATTCCTGTTCACCTGGCTGGACGATTCCACCCTGCAAATCACGCCAACCCAGGCCTTCCCAGCGGATGAAGCCATCGAGATAACGCTCGGCCCCGCCGCCAAAACCGCCATGGGACTGGCCCTGCCCCGTGAAGTGACTCTCTCTTATCACACCCCCGGCCTGCTGACCGTTGCCCAGGTCTTGCCCGCGCCCCAGGCCGAATCCGTCAGCCCCGATTCGGCGGTGGTCGTGGCCTTCAACCAGCCAGTCGTGCCGCTCGGCGCGGATTCGGCCTCGCAGCCGGTTGGGTTCAGCCTCGAACCCGCCGCCAGCGGGCGCGGCGAATGGCTCAACACCAGCACCTACATCTTTTACCCCGACCCCGGTCTTTCGGGCGGAATCGACTACACCGCGCGCGTCAATCCCTCGCTGAAAAGCAGCGCCGGCACGCCGCTCGACGCCTCGGCTCCGAACCTGGCCTGGGCTTTTCGCGCTGCCCTGCCCGAAGTGCTAAACATCTCGCCCCGGCGCAGTGATTTTATCGGCCTCGACCCCGAAATCGAAATCACCTTCAACCAGCCGATGGATACCGCCAGCGTTGAATCGGCTTTTGCCCTGCGCGGCCCAGATGGAAAGGCCGTACCCGGGACATTCACCTGGAACGAGCGCGGCACGGTCGTCACGTTCAAATCATCAGGCGGGTTGCTGCCCCGCGAAACGGTCTACACGCTGACAGTGGGGTCTGCCTCCCGTTCGCGCGGCGGCGCGCCGCTCGGCCAGGATATCCAGTCGCAATTTTCCACCTATCGCCCCTTCCGCTTCGAGGGCGCCAACATCCCGGAGGGCGGTCAGCGCTCGCGTTCCGAAGGGCTGGTCTTGTATTTTGGCGCGCCGCTCAAAATTCCCAAAGGGACCAACCTGTCTGAACTGCTTGTCCTTTCGCCCCGCCACGAAACCTTTGGCGCGGTGGTCGATGGAACTGCCATCAACATCTACGGCGGTTTCGAGGCCGGGCAAACCTACACCCTGACCCTGCCCGCCTCGTTATCGGATGAATGGGGGCAAACGCTCGGACAGGACATCCGCTTTACCTTCCGCGAGCCGGACGCCCAACCCGCGCTCGATTATGGCTCGTACAGCCAGGAATTGTTCACCCGCCCCGGCGACCCGGTCTTGAGCGTGCGGGCGGTCAACGTGCAGACGATTCTCATCTCGCGCGGCACGCTCACACTCGATGACTTCCTGCGCCTCGACAGCGATTACAACTTCCGCCAAAACTTTGTCCCGCCTGATAATGAGACCTGGACCTTGCGCCCGGCCCTGCCACGCAACCTGAACCAACCGGTCGAATTTTCCCTGAGCGAGGGGCCGCTCGCGCCCGGTTTGTACCTGGTGCAGGTTGACTCGCCTGATATTTCCTACCGTTCCCGCAATACGCGCTTGCTGGTCTCCAGCGATGTCAACGTGACGGTCAAAGCCAGCGCAACCGAAGCCCTGGTCTGGGCCGTCGATTTGCGCACCCGCCAGCCGGTCGGTTTTGCCACCGTGCGCGTCTACGACGAAAAAGGCGCGCGGATTACCAACGGCGAAACCGACGCCGACGGCCTGTGGCGCGGCGAAATCCCCTCCGGCGCATCCGCGCGGATGGTTGTCATCGGCAGTCCCGGCCAGGAGCAGTTTGGGGTCGGCTCGCCCGGCTGGAACCTGGGCGTCAGTCCCTGGGATTTCGACCTGCGTTTCGACTCTGGCGGCCCGCGCCCGATGGCCTATCTTTACACCGACCGCCCCGTCTACCGCCCCGGCGACGTGGTCTCGCTGCGCGGCATTTTACGCAGCCTGTACGATGGCCGCTACAGCCCGGCGGGTATACCCTCTCCATCGACCTGGGCAACGACCAGTGGATTGACGGCGGCAGCGTTTACTTCCAGGTGGCCGACTACCGCAAGCCAGAAATCAA
>DAOUAZ010000369.1:0-1635 GCA_034432975.1 Anaerolineales bacterium
CCCGGCATCTACCATCACGCCCTCGACGCGCTCGGCGTCCGGCCCGAAGAAGCCGTCTTTGTCGATGACTTCAGCGAAAACATCGAGGCCTGCCGCAAACTGGGCATGAAAGGCGTCTTTTTCCGTTCGTCGGAACAGGCCCTGGCGGATGTGAAAAACCTGTTGAACAGGTAATATTCAACGTTACCACTCGACCACCTGGAACCTGACACATGACACCTGAAAACCTGCCCCGCGCCCTCGGCGACGGGTTAATCCTGCGCCGCTCCACCGCCGCCGACGCCCAAAAACTGGCCGACTTCAACAGTCACATTCACAGCGATGACGGCTGGGACAAGCCCGACGACCGCCTGGCCTGGTGGACGAGCGACCTGCTCACCCGGCCGCATCCCACCTTCGGGGAGAGCGATTTCACCCTCGTCGAGGAGCAGGCCACCGGCCGGATTGTGTCCTCGCTTAACCACATCTCACAAACCTGGACGTATGACGGCATCCCCTTTAAGGTTGGGCGTCCCGAACTGGTCGGCACCCTGCCCGAATACCGGCACAAACGCCTGGTGCAGGTCCAATTCGACGAAATCCACCGCTGGAGCGCCGAACGCGGCGAACTCGTCCAGGCCATCACCGGCATCCCGCACTACTACAAGCGTTTCGATTATGAAATGGGCCTGGAACTGGGCGGCGGACGAATCGGATTCGCCCCGCTGGTTGCGACTCTCAAAGAGGGCGAGAGCGAACCCTTCACGTTTCGCCCCGCCGCCGAATCCGATATCCCGTTCCTGGGCGGGGTCTACACCCACGCCGGGAGCCGCCAACTCGTCCGCTCGATGCGCGACGAAGCGATTTGGCGCTATGAACTGACCGGCAAGAGCGAGCGCAACATCAACCGCAATGTTTTCCGCATCATTGAAAATGCCGCAGGCGAGCCGGTTGGCTATGTCTCGCATCCCTGGTTCAACTGGGAATGGGGCATTCCGCTTTTTGAGTATGAACTCAAACCGGGCGTCTCGTGGCTGGCGGTGACGCCTTCGGTTGCGCGCTATATCCTGTCTACCAGCAGGGAATACGCCTTGCGCGACGGGCAGCCGCTCGAAAACAAAACCGCAGTCCCGTTCTGGCATGGCTCCTGGCACCCGGTTTACGAAGTCTGGCGCGAGAGATTGCCGCGCATTCGCCCGGCCTACGCCTGGTACGTGCGCGTCCCCGACCTGCCCCGATTCTTCCGTCATATCGCCCCGGCCTTCGAAAAACGCCTGGCCGAATCGCTGATTCCCGGCTACAGCGGGAGTCTGCGCCTGAACCTGTACAAGACCGGCGTTAAACTGACCTTCCAAAACGGGCAATTGACCGAATCGACCTCCTACAAACCCCAGCCCAATGAGATGGGCGAAATTGGCCTGCCCGACCTGACCGTGCTGCAACTGGTCTTTGGCTACCGCAGCCTCGACGAACTGAAATCGGCCTACGCCGACTGCTATTGGGAGACCGACGAAGCCCGCTTGTTGGCGGCAACGCTATTCCCCCCAAAACCATCTTCGGTGATGGGGGCAGCGTAATCCAAAATTCCAGGCTGAACAGGGCGTAAAGAACAACCAGCGCCTGCAAGAAAAAGGAGGATGCTACGCGCATCCTCCT
>DAOUAZ010000370.1:0-20862 GCA_034432975.1 Anaerolineales bacterium
CCTCGTCCCTCGGGACCAGTTTTGCTGGCATAGATGATGCGGCTGATGACATCCTCGCCCCGCGCAATCTGGCCGTTATATTCGGCGGCTTGCGCCACGACCTTCCCGCTGATTAAATCGACCAGCCACAGGCTGACAGTGGTGGTGCCGATGTCGATGGCGGCGGCATACACCGGGTCATCCTGGTCTTCCAACGGTCGAACATCGATAATTTGGTAAACGGGCAGGTCATACGTGCCGGTGTTGCTATATATGACCGAGATTTGCCAATCGCTGGCGCGCAGCACATCTCCCAGGCGGCGCAGCAGGGCCAGCGAAGCGGTTGTGTTTTCGAGTTTGTGCTGGGCGCGCAGGGCGGTTTGCAGGCGGCTCCAGTCGTCGGTCTGGTCGTCCATCGAGGGCGGGTTGAGCCTGACCGAGACGCGCCGGATGGGCTGTGACCACTCGAATTCGTAGCCTTCGGGAACCTGCGCATCGGCGGCCACGCGGTCGGTGGTCAGGTTGCGCTCGATTTTCTCCTGTTCAGGCACGAAAATGGAGACATCACCTTCGACGATGCTCTGGCAGGCCAGGGCGAATCCCTGCTCGATGGCCTCCGATGAGAGCCGCAGCGTGGAACGCCGCCGAACGTCGCCGGATAGCACCTGCACGGCGCAGCGCCCGCAGCGTCCCTGCCCGCCGCACGGCTGGCTGATTTCGATTCCTGCCAGGTGGGCGGCGTCCGAGAGCAGCGCGCCGGTAGGGACTTGCGCGGCAACGGGGTCGGGTGTATTGGGGAGGGTGAAGGTGATGGTGTGGTTCATGTTCCTGTTCGGTTATCCGGTTGACCAGTTATCCAGTTTGGCGGCCACCGGACAACCGGATAACTTAATTCAACGCCTGCTTCATGAACGCCGGTAAATCGACCGCTTCGCGCGGGCCGACCCGGATTTCCCAATCGGGCAGCTCGGCTTCGAGTTCGCCCGAAAGGACGGCGACATGACCGGGCAGGACGACGCGCTTCTTGTCGATTTTATCGGCCACGTTGAAACCTTTGATGGCTTTGGCGATGCGCTCGGCGTCGAATTTGCCCGCCGCCCAGGCGGTTAGCACCGACATGCCCTCGGCGTCGCAGACCACCAGCCAGGCCGGGAGTCCCGAACCTTCGACTTCGTTGGCGACCGCGAAGTAGGTGATGCTGAAGTTGGTGGTGACCAGCACCGGGCTTTCGGGCTTGGGCGCGTTGATTTCGTAGATGCCAGGCTGCACCTGGATGGGTTTTTGCGGGTCGGTGTAGATGTTCTCGCGTAACACAAGCAGGGCGTAGAGCAGTTCGGGCCGGAATTCGCTCAAGACGACGAACCCGGCGTATTTGGCAATCGCTTGCGAGGCGGCGGCCAGTTCATCGGCGGCGTCGCAGGGGAAGGCCAGGATGGGGTAGCCGACCGAGCGGGTGTTTTTGAGCGCCAGGCGGCGCAGTTGGGTGTTCAACGCCAGCGATTTGCCGAGGTGGGTCGCCATCGGGTCGAGGACGAGGTCTTCGATGCCTTTGGCTTTGATTTTCTCGGTCAGGTCGGCCAGGCCGTCGATGGTATCGGCGCTGACGGCGAGCGGGCAGCCGGAGGCCTTTGCCAGGTCGGCGACTTTCTCCCAGTTGGAGGCGTCTGCGCCGCACAGCAGGGGCTTTTCGCCGGGCAGGGCAGATAACCCAGCCTGTAAAATATCCGGGTTTTTGGAGAGCAGAATCAGCGGGCGCTGGGTGGCGGCGCGCGCTGCTTTGACGGTTTCCGTCATCGCGGCAGGTGAATCTGCTTCGACGGCAAATCCATCCACCGTGAAGTCCATGCCGACATAGTTGACTTTGTAGGTATCGGCGGCGGCTACATTTTCCGCGGATTTGACGCGGATGAACAGGCCGGGTTTGTTGTAGAAGGTTTTTTCATGCCGGTACATCACCACTTCGTTGCCGGCTTTGACCTCGCCTGCCGCGCCCTTGAGCGTGACCAGACGGATGGGCGGCGCGGATGATTCGGCCAGTTGGGCCTTGTTTTCCTCGGTGACGTAGGGGCAGGCGCTGAGTTCGACCTGTTTGGCGGCCAGCTTCATGGCGAAGGCCAGGCAGGTCGGGAAACCGCATTCTTTGCAGTTGGTCTGCGGGAGCATTTTGTAGATTTGGATGCCAGAGAGGGCCATAGGAGTTCCTTTCGTTTACCAGTTGCCCGGTGCTTCGGTTATCCTGTTGCAGGAACTGGATAACCGGTCAACCGGAACACCGGGCAACATTTATACGGTCATTAACTCAGCGATAGCGGCCTTGACCCGTTTGACGGACTCAGGATGCCGCAGGACGACGATGTTCGCGCCTGATTCGACCAGCGCCATGGCGGTGCCAATTTCCCAATCGATACCGCGCTGCTGCCAGTCTCCCCAGGCTTCGGGGACGCCCTGGCCGACTTTGGCTTCCTTGGCTTTCCAGGCTTCGAAGCCGACTGTGACCAGCATGGGGAATTGGGTCATGCTGTCGCCTTGCAGGGCGGCCATGCGCAGGCGTTCCATGACCGAGTAGCCGTATTCGATGCCGTAGCCGAGCGCGCCGACGGTGGGGTCCATGATGATGCGGTCGTTGGGCAGGCCCATGTCGGTGATGAGGATGTTGAGTTGCTTGGCGAGATTGACATCCATCGGGCTGCGGGCGCTGACCAGGTGTCCGTTGGCCATGGCGGTGGCGACGATGGTGCGGTAGTTCTTGTCCTCGCAGATGCCGAGCAGCAGTCGCTCGCCTTTGGCGGCTTCGGCGACGGGGACAATCAGTTCGTTGTCTTTTTCGGCTTGCCCGGGGCCGAACACGGCCAGCGGCAGCCCGCTGGCGGCCAGCACCGCTTTGACGGACTTGACGGCGTCATTGGGGCTGTCTTCGAGCGTCAGCCACAGGATGAGCATGCCCGCCCCGGCGGCTTCGGCGGCTTTGGCCCAGGCCGCGGGGTCGTTCATCGCTTCGCCCCAGGTTTCTTCGAGCAGGCGCGACCAGTCGGCGGGTTTACGCGACTTGATTTCGACCGCGATGACCGGGGCGTTGGGCGCCGGGTTCTCGAAGTGCAGGTAGGGCATGGAGGCTTCCCCCCCGACGGTGACGACGCTGGCGCGCGTGCCGCCCTCCGCGGCGGTTGCGCCAAGCGTGATGGCTCGCACCTTGCCTGTCCATTTGTCTTTGGGTATTTCGATTGGCATGTTTCCTCCGATGTTCGATAATTGTCATTCGGTGTTCGGTATTCGGCGTTCGATACTCGGTATTCGGTATTCGGTATTCGAATTATCGAATCTCGAATTATCGAATCTCGCTTTCTTTTATTTCAACCCTGCTTTGCGGCGCGCTTCATCTCTCCGTTCGATGAACTGCTCCACCGGCGATTTGCGTTCGGCGGCGATGCCCAGGTCTTTCAGGTCTTGCTTGTTTTGCGCTGCCAGGGCGCGCAGGATGTGGCGGTAGGAGATATACGCGGCAGGGTAGATGATTCCAGCGGCGTTATGGGTCATGTAGGCTGCGCGGATGCGCTGGTCTTTCATCATCTGCGCCGCTGTTACGAGGGGAATATCGGCGGGGAGTTTGGGGACTCCCTCGCGCATGACTTCTTCGGCGGTCAGTTCGTCCACGTTGTCGCGTCCGTAGATGCCGACCAGTTCTTCGCAGCCAATCACGCCCACGCCGTGTCCTTCGTCATCCAGCACGACCATCTCCTCGACGTTGTTCTCGACGATGAAGCGCGCCACATCCACCACCGGGGAGGTGATTTTGCAAGTCGGCACGCCGACGGTCATCAGGTCACGGACGAGGTTCATTCAGTTTCCAGTAATCACAGTACCCAGTAATCAGTGTTCAGTCATCAGTTTTCAGACCAAATGATGTTTATTTCGTCTTTGAGTTTGTCAAATTCCGGGTCGGCTGTTACTAAATCAGCCTGGCGCAACCTGGCCAGGGCGGCGGCATAACAATCTGCGTAAGAAATGCCGCCTCGCGCTTTGTAGGTTGCAGCCTGGTGCGTGAGTTGCCAATCGGCATCGACAATTTCGATGGCCCAACTGCGCAGATTATGCACCCAGGCATCCGCTTCTTGTACGGAAGCATGGCGGGCAATGGAATACCAAACTTCGCCAAGGTTGACAACGCTCATCACTAACTTGATATTGCTTTTTTGGGCATCCAGCAGGAGGCTTTCTACAAAATCTGCGCCAGATTCGTCTCCAAAATAAGCCATCAATGCAAACGTATCGAGGACTTTTGTCTCGGTCATCCTTCGCGCTCCGCATCCCGACGGCGTTCATCCAGCAGCGCCTCAAGCACACCTTTGCCTTTTAACACGCCACGCATACGTTTGATGGTTTCTTCAGTGACAGGCTTAATAATGATCGCATCTTCGGTATCGATGAAGGTTATTTTGGTTCCTGCCTTGATTCCATGCTTGCGGCGCAATTCGGCGGGGATTACAATTTGACCCTTGACGGTAGCATAAGTCTCCATAAGTTAAACTCCTTTTCTTATATCTTACGCTTAAATACAAAGTAGGTCAAATTAATTCAAGTTTTACATCGCGCGGTTTTGCGTTTGATAGAAATGACTCTACTGCAAAACCACTTAACGCAGAGAGCGCGGAGCGCGCAGAGTTCAAAAATGGGGATTGGGACGGGTTTCCCTCCCAATCCCCACGCACTACGCAACACGCAATATGTTTAGAACATCGGGTCCATCACCATCGCCGGGTGGCCGTGGGCTTCGAGCCAGGCCAGCAGTTCATCGACGGTGGTCACGTTGCGCTCGTCGGCGATTTTGTCGAGCAGGTCGGGGTCGCCTTCGCGTTCACAGGCGGCCTTGAACTCGTCGGCCATCGTGTTCTTCAGCACGCTCGACATCCAGACAATCCGCTTGAACCCGCCATCGGCTGAGATGAACTTGGGGCTGATGAGGTAGAACTTGCCGACGCCCATCACGCCCGGGGTCTGTAACCCGCCTCCGGCGATGCCCGCCAGAGTCGAGAAGGTCATCCCGGCCGGGGTCATGCTGGTGTCTTCTCGGCTGACAACCATCACGCCGTTGGCTTCGGGGATGAGCATCACGATGCACTCGAAGCAGCCGCAGGCCGTCATCGGGTTCTCCATGATGGAGTACATGGTCACTTCGTTGACCACGCCGTGCGAACCCATCGAAGCGTATTCGTTGGTGCCAGTCCAGTAGCCTTTATGGAAATCAATGACCTTGCCCAGTTTGATGGGCTGGTTGGGGCCGGTCGGGTTGATGCTGAACGAGGCTTTGCAGTCCAGCCAGTTGTACGCGCCGCACAAGCCCAGCCGCTGCGGGCTGACCACGCAGACGTGGTTCGGGGCGAAGGACTGGCAGAGCGTGCAAGAGTAGAATTCCTCGACCTTGTCATCGGTCAGGTCGGCCAGGCGTTTGTTGCGGTAATCGTACGATTCGCGCGCTTTGCCCAGCCATTCATCGAACAGTTTCGGGTCGGTGTAAACTGTCACCTGCACTTTATCTACAATCGCGCCAAAATCGGCGTGGAAGCGGGCGTGCAGGATTTTTCCGAGGTCTTGCAGGTTGAAACCTTTCTCGGCGGCGGCGTTCGAAACGCGAATCCAGGCGATGTCGCGCTGCCCGACATGCTGGATGCCGCTTGCGCCGTTGACGAAGTAGTGGATTTGACGCTCCAGCACCGGCTCGAAGTCGGTTTGCATGGCGCGCCCGGCCACCTTGGCGACGACGCCCACGCTCATATTGCCCTGGGGCGGGATTTCGCTAAAATCAGGGCCAACGACTTCCACTTTGCCATCGACCACTTCTTCGAGCGGGGCCGTGTACAGGTACTCGAAGCACTTCGAGTATTTGCCGCCAAATTCGACCCGCAGGTCGGCCTTGCGGACGACTTCGCCCTCGAAAGCCGAGCCATACGGAACCGGAATCGGCACTTCGGTCATCTTGATTTTGACGCCGCGCACTTCGATGCACTTCTGGATGAGCCGCTCGGCCTTTTCCATGTCGTCCGCGCCGTCGATTTGGTCGAACGGCATCGAGACCACATGCTCATAAGTGGTCACGCCGGTTGGCAGGATTTCGGGGATGACCGTGTCGGCGATGACCGGGAAGCCGTAATTGATGGCTCCGGCTGCTGCGGCGTATTTCAGGTCATCCACTTCGCCGAGGGCCAGCACGAAGGCAAAGACGCGCTCCTTGTTGTAGAGCAGGATTTCTTGCGCCATGCCCGCCTTCAGGCCGCCGAAGGTCAGCGCCGAGCGCGAGGCAAACCCGATCGGGTAAATGGCCGAGATGGTGTCGGTGCCGAAGGGCACGGTGTAGGTGTCGTAGCCCAGTTCTACGCCCTCTTCCTGCAACTGGTCGATGATGCTGCGTCCGTTGACGTTTCCGCACAGGAAGGTCAGGATGTTGCGCTTTTGCAGTTCACGCACAATTTTGACCGCCACCTGGTTGTTCTTGGCGCACCCCACGATGGCCGCGAAGCCAGGCATGCGCCCATCCACCAGTTGGATGCCCCAGGCGCGCAGGCGGATATCGTCGATAGGGCCGTTGAGATGGCCCTCCATCGATTCCCCAAGTTGCGGATAGACTGTTCCACCCGCCAGTTGGAAGCTGGGGCGCGGTTCGGGCTGGAGTTCGTACAGGAAGCGGATGGCTTCGATGGTTTCGGCAGCGAACAGGGTTGCCATGCCGCCGTCGAGCGTCTCGCCCAGGTAGGGCGTCCACTTGCTGGAAGCGGGAACCGGGTGGAGCAGTTCGCGGGCGTGTTCAAGCACGTCGGTCAGTTGACCGAGTTTTTCAACGGCGATGCCGGTCATGGCAAAGATGGTTGGAAGGTAATAGGCCGTGTTCGGGAAGGAAATCGGCGCGTCGGGGCCTTTTTCGGCCAGGGCCTTGTTCAGCATGAACTCGGCTTCGGTGACTAATGCGTTTGCGCCGCGAATGGCGCGGGTGGCGATATATCGGGACATAAGTACCTCGTTATTCGTTGTTCGATACTCGATACTCGTTATTCGATACTCGGTATTCGATGGTCGATCCCGCTGCGGGGACTTTGGCCGAATATCGAATTATCGAATATCCAATAACCGAATTATCCGTAGATAGCGACTCGCTTCTCCTCAAGGGTCAGCCCCTCGAGTTCGACCATTTTCGCATCGCCTGACTTTCCAAACTTGTTCTCTTCCCAGGCGGGCAGGCCGAGCGCGGCGCGTTTCTTGTCGATGTGCGCCAGCGTGGCTTCAATCATCTTGTCCGGGTCGGCGATAAATTCCAATTTACCGCCGTAATCCTTCTCCCAGCCTTCGGAGATGTATTTCAGCACCTTGTCGCTGTCGTCCACCCGGTCGGGCATGCCGCCGATGGGCGAAGCCCCCCCGAAGATGACATACGCGCCCGAAGCGACGCAGTAAGTGGCAATGGCCAGCGCCTTCTCGGACATCCACTCGGGAGCCAGGCCGACCGCCGGAACCTGGTCAATATCATCGCCCAGGCCGCCTTCTTCCACTACTTGGGTCAGCACGGTCAGGATGCGGGTATTATCGACGCATGAACCCATGTGCAGCACGGGCGGGATGCCGACCGTCTCGCATACTTCGCGCAGGCCGGGCCCAACCTGTTCGATACCGGCTTCGCCGAGCAGCAATCCGAGTTTGGCCGAGGCAATCGCGCCGCAGCCGGTTTGCACCACCAGCACATCCTTTTTGAGCAGTTCGCGCACCACTTTGACATGCAGGTAATCCTGCTTCGAGCGCGGATTGTTGCAGCCGACGATGGCCGCCACGCCGCGAATGCGCCCCGTCATGATGGCATCATTCAACGGGCGGAAGGAAGCCCGGTACGAGCCGCCCAGCATGTAGTTGATGTATTCGTGCGAGAAGCCCGGAATCAGGTCTTCTTTTTCATCCGGGATATGCACATCGCCGCGATTCTTGTAGTTGTCGATGGCGGCCTTCAGGATGTTCTTGGCAATCGTCAGCGCATGATGCTCATCGAATTCCATGTGAGTCGCGCCGGTAATTCTTACCTTCGGAGAAGTGGTGATGATTTTAGTGTGGAAGTGGCTCGCCAGGCTGACCAGCGCCTGCATGATGCACTGTACATCCACCACCATCGCCTCGACCGAGCCGGTCATAATCGAAAGTTCCTGGTGCAGGAAGTTGCCCGCCGCCGGGATGCCCTGTCTCATCAGGATTTCGTTGGCCGTGCAGCAAATACCGCTCAATTGCACGCCCTTCGCCCCCGCCGCTTTGGCATATTCGAGTATTTCCGGGTCCTGTGAAGCCGCCACAATCATCTCGCTCAGGGTTGGTTCGTGACCATGCACGACCACGTTGACCATATCCTTCTTCAGAACGCCCAGGTTGGCCTGTCCCAGCACCGGGGCCGGCGTGCCAAACAAGATGTCCGAAACATCGGTCGCAATCATCGACCCGGCCCAGCCGTCGGCCATGCCGGTTTTGATGGCATGTTGTAAGATATGCTGGTAATCCTGGTCGTCGCCGATGTGGGTGCGGTGCAGGGCCTCCACCACCTCGCGGTCCACCCCGCGCGGGACAACGCCGAGCGACTTCCAGCGTTCCTGGCGTTTCTTGGGCGCGCGCCGTACCGGAACCACTTCGCCGCGCTGCTGGCCGAATTGCGAAATATAAAGGTCGGCCAGGTCGTTGGCAATTTCTTCCGGGGCGCGCTTCTCTATCGGAATGTCGTAATACCCGGCCACTTGCCGCAGTTTGGCGACATCCTTGATGCGATAGCCCTCGGTTTGTCCGTTGGCGACTGCCTTGAGTGTAAAGGCCATGTCGCGCCCGTGGTCTGAGTGGGCCGCCGAACCTGCCGCAATGGCGCGGGTCAGGTTGCGGGCCTGGATGGTTTCAATCGTCGCGCCGCATACGCCCACATCGCCGGTTTTGGTCAGGCGGCAGGGACCCATGCCGCACTGCTTGCAGCACATCCCCGCCCCGCCAATGTTGCAGGGCGACATCGCATCGGCCCGCGAAAAAGCCGTCCCGATACCCAACTCCTCCGCGCGAATCAACATCTTCTGCGCAGCGGTGTCAATCGTATATTCCTGGATTTCTCGTTTTTTAGCCATGGCTGCCTCTCGTGTGTGTCATTGTGAAAAATGGTGGTCGAGTAGCGTTCTTTGCGTATCGAGACCACCCCTCACTGACATCACTCATCCATATTCCTCACCACGCCCATGCCGGGGCAATTCCACAGCGGGCGCCCGCTGTAGGGCACTTTTTGCTGGAAACTGACGGTCTTTTTCACCGTCTCATAAATCGCGCTGTGGCGAAAAACGCTGTCCGCCTCCGCCGCCACGCTGGCCTCGGCCATCATCGGGATTTCTCCCAGGTACCCGGCAGCATCCAGCACCTTTGCCAACGCCTCATGGCTGGTTTTTGCCTCATCGAATGTGATTTGCACCGCCCGGAAGGCCGAGCTGGCATACACATCCGTCACGCCTTGCACCTCAAATAACAGACGCCTGACCTCGGTGACATGGTGGTCTCCGTAAAGGGCAGGCGTATCGAACGTTGAGGTCTGCATTTGAACCTCCTTCTAAAAATTGATTGGATTAAAATAAAAATCTGGAGATAGGCTCCTCGTTGGCTCCTCGTCGATGTTTGCTTCGATGTCTTTGTGATTTCATTCTAGCATCTTTGCCCGAAGTATTAGTTGTGTTGAATGTCACACAATCCGTTGACAAATGTCGCTAATGGAATGACCTCGTTTATAATGGATTCAACCTTTTACCAGGACGCGAACCACAAAAAAATGACCCTGCCTTCAGGTTTCCCGTTCAAAAAGCCAGGCCCGCAGACCCCGCCGGGGCTTGAGTCCCGCGCTGGGGAATTGCGCGCCAGCCTCCAGCCGGTTCCCGCCGAAACCCTGGCCGCCCGCGCCGGGGCTTCTTACCTCGAAATTGGCCCCGGGCGAGGCGAATTCCACTTCAACCTGTTCGAGAAACCCCTTATCGGCGCCTTCCCCAACCTGACATTCTTCACCCCCGCCGGTGACAAACTCCCCGATTTCCTGCAAGCCCTTTTGCTGTATTATTTTGTAAGCGCAGACGGAACGCAGTTGACCGGCCAATGGGTCTCCTTCGCCGACCTGCCCGGCGGGCGCATGTACAACCAGGCCTTCCAGGGCTACTCTGGCGACGTAGTTGTAAGGCAATTTGCCAAATTGCCCCACCCGGCTGCCCTGGATACTTTTCAATCCGCCTGCCTGTCCCTCGGCGGTCAGCCGCTCGACATCGGCTCGGCCTCCTTCGCATTCCCCGCCCTGCCGCGCGTCCCGCTGCTGCTCACCTTCTGGCTCGGTGACGAGGATTTCCCCTCCTCCTGCAAAGTCCTGTTCGATTCGTCGGCCACCCACTACCTGCCCATCGACGGCTGCGCCATCCTCGGCAGCCAGTTGACCGGGAAAATTGTCAAAAGGATGAACCCATGAAACTCGCCATCACCGGTAAAGGCGGCGTGGGCAAAACCACCCTGACCGCATTAATTGCCCAGGCCTGCGCCGACCAGGGCCGGCAAGTCCTGGCCGTCGACGCCGACCCCTCGCCCTGCCTGGCCGGGGCGCTCGGCTTCCCCGACGAATTGCGCGCCAAACTCAGCCCCATCTCCGAGATGGATGACCTGATTCTGGAGCGCACCGGCGCCAAAAAGGGCCAGGTCGGCGGCTTTTTCACCATCAACCCGCGCGTCGATGACATCCCGGAGCGATTCAGCGTCCTCCATCGCGGCGTGCGCCTGCTCGAAATGGGCGCGGTCGAAACCGGCGGCTCCGGCTGCATCTGTCCCGAAGCGGCCATGCTCAAGACCCTGTTCACGCATCTCATGTTCCGCAAAGATGAAGTCTTGCTGCTCGATATGTACGCCGGGGTCGAACATTTGGGCCGCGCCACGGTCGATTTTGTCGACGCCATGCTGGTCGTCGTCGAGCCGACCCGCCGCAGCCTGGGCACCGCCGCCCAAATCAAAAAACTCGCCAACGACCTGGGACTTCACCGGCTCTACCTGGTCGGCAACAAAGTCCGTAACGAGGACGAAGCCCGGTTCCTCGAAACCAAAACCCCCGGCCTGCCCGTTTTAGGCTTCCTGCCCGCCGATTTGCTGGCGCAGGAGGCCGACCGGCTGGGAATTCCGGTTTATGACCATGTCCCGGCGCTAAAAGAAGCCACCCAACGCATTCTATCAGCCCTGTAGGACAGACGTTTCGTCTGTCTGGGCAGGTCAGAGACCTACCCCACGTATCCATTTTGGAGAACCAGAAATGACCATCGCCTACATCCTGCTTTCCCTGCTCGCCATTGGCGGCGGAATTCTCGCCTGGCTGAAATTCGCGCCTGCCTTGCAAACCCGCCGCAACCTGTCCCGCCTGGGGCCGGAAGCGCCGGTCTTGACGGAAAATGGCTTCCAGTTCCGCGATTTGAACAAAAACGGGGTGCTGGACATCTACGAAGACCCGCGCCAGCCGGTCGAAGCGCGCGTCGAAGACCTGCTCTCCCAGATGACGCTCGAGGAAAAGGCCGGACTGATGTTCCACTCGATGATTGGAATGCAGCCCGATGGCACGCTGACCGAATCGCTGAGCCGCGAGGGCGGCCCGGCCAAGACCTCCGAGGTGATTGCGGTCAAATGGATGAATCACTTCAACATCCTGAACGTATTCGAGCCGCGTGCGATTGCCGCATGGCATAACAACCTGCAAAAGATGGCCGAACGCACCCGGCTGGGAATCCCGGTCACGATTTCGTCCGACCCGCGCCATGCCTTCTCGAACAACGTCGGCGCGAACCTGCCGGCCGGGCATTTCTCGCAGTGGCCGGAGCCGACCGGGCTGGCCGCTGCCCGTGACGCGGCCCTGGTGCGGGAATTTGGCGACATCGCCCGGCAGGAATACCTGGCGGCGGGCATTCGCGTGGCCCTGCACCCGATGGTCGATTTGGCGACCGAGCCGCGCTGGTGCCGCGTCAACGGCACGTTTGGCGAGGACGCCGACCTGGTTTCTGAGATGGGCAGCGCCTACATTCGCGGCTTCCAGGGCGAAACGCTCGGCAGGCACAGCGTGGCCTGCATGACCAAACACTTCCCCGGCGGCGGCCCGCAGATGAACGGCGAGGACGCGCATTTCGCTTATGGCAAGGAGCAGGTTTACCCGGGGGACAATTTCGATTACCACCTGAAGCCCTTCGAGGCCGCCTTCGCCGCCGGGACTTCCCAAATCATGCCCTATTACGGAATGCCGGTCGGGACGCAGTACGAGGAAAAGGGCTTCAGCTTCAACAAAGCCGTCATCACCGGCCTGCTGCGCGAGAAATACGGCTTCGACGGGATTGTCTGCACCGATTGGCTCTTGCTGAACGGCCTGAAGATGTTTGGCAGGGAACTCATCGAGGCCAAGGCCTGGGGCGTGGAGCATTTGACGCCCATCGAGCGGGCGCAGGTCGCGCTGGAAGCGGGAGTCGACCAATTTGGCGGCGAAACCTGCCCGGAGTTGATTGTCGAACTCGTCCGCGGCGGGAAAGTGTCCGAGGAGCGTATCAATCAATCGGCGCGGCGGCTGCTGCGGGAGAAATTCCGCCTGGGGCTGTTCGACCATCCCTATCTCGACCCGGAGTTTGCCGAAAAAACCATCGGGCGGGAGGATTTCAAAGCGAAGGGCGAACTGGCCCAGCGTAAGTCGCTCGTTTTGCTGAAGAACGGGAAAGATAATTCGGTGCTGCCCCTCTCCGGCAGGCCGAAACTCTACATCGAAAACATGAATCCCGAAACGGCGGGGCAATACGGCGAGGTGGTCAGCGACCCGGCCCAGGCCGATTTCGCCATCCTGCGGCTGGCCGCGCCTTACGAAAAGCGCAAGGGCTTCCTCGACAGCCTGTTCCACGCTGGCGGCCTGGATTTCAAAAGCCCGGAGAAGGAGCGTATCCTGGGCATTCTCGAAACCGTCCCGACCGTGGTCGATTTCTACTTCGAGCGCCCGGCGGTCATCCCGGAAATCAACGAAAAGTGCGCCGCCCTGCTCGCCAACTTCGGCGCGAACGACGCGGCGGTGCTGGATGTGGTCTTTGGCCGCTTCGCCCCGACCGGCAAACTGCCCTTCGAAATCCCATCGTCGATGGAAGCGGTGCGCAAACAGAAGGAAGACCTGCCGTATGATTCGGAGAATCCGCTCTACCCGTTTGGGTTTGGGCTGACGTATTGACAATCAACCGGTATTTCAAACAGCGGATGTTGGATTTTTTAAGTTAGAATCACAGCGAGGCGTTCAATGAACATCACCGGTATTGTCTGGTTGAGGAACATTGTCGACAAATTGGCCTGGAAGCATAATGTCTCGACAGAAGAAGTGGAAGAACTTTTCAACCATTCGCCTCGCTTTCGCTTTATCGAACGTGGTGATGTGGACGGCGAGCATCTTTATGCCGCATTGGGGCAGACGGATGCAGGCCGATACCTGATTGTGTTTTTCGTATTCAAATTGACTGGTGATGCTTTGATTGTGAGTGCCAGGGAAATGACTGGCAAAGAAAGGAAATGGTATGGTAAAAAGTAATAAGAATCCTTCCCCTATCCCGGCGACATTCAAAACCGCGGAATTGGCCGGGGAATATTGGGATACCCATGACCTGGCGGAGTATAAAGACCTAACTCAGGAAGTCGAATTTAAAGTTGATATCAATCGGCGCGTTTTCCTGGCGGCGTTGGAGCCGAAACTGGCAAAACGTTTGACCGAAGTCGCCCACAAGCAAGGGATTTCCACCGAAACCCTGATTAATGTCTGGTTGACTGAAAAAATCGAAGAAATGGCGTAGTAGAGGGAAAAGAATGACAACCACAATCGCATTGGCCGGAAAAGGCGGCGTGGGCAAGACCACCGTCGCCGGGATGGTCATCAAATACCTGGCGCAGAACCAGCCGGGCAGTATTCTGGCCATCGACGCCGACCCGTCCTCCAACCTGAACATGGTGCTGGGTCTCGACCTGGATTGGACGGTCGGCGACATCCGCGAGGACATGCTCCAGCAGGTCAAATCGACGCTGGCGCAGGGCGGCGCGGCGATGGGCGGGCTGCCGGGCGGCGTCTCGAAGCGCGAATACCTCGAATATCACGTCCGCTCGTCGCTGTCTGAAGGTTCGCGTTTCGACCTGATTGCAATGGGGCGCGGGGAGGGACAGGGCTGCTACTGCGCCGTCAACCACAACCTGCGCGAGGTCGTCGATGGCATGAGCCGCCACTACGCCTATGTCGTCATCGACAACGAAGCCGGGATGGAACATCTCAGCCGCCGTACCACGCGCGATGTCCAGCATCTTATTATCGTCAGCGACCCCTCGCAGCGTGGATTGGTCGCCGCGCAGCGCATCGCCGAGATGAGCAAGGAACTCGACATCCGCATCGAAAAGTCTTACCTGGTGATTAACCGCGTGAATGGGACTTTGCCGCCCGAAACCGGGGCGTTTACTGATAAATTGGGCATTCCCCTGCTCGGAACGATTGCCAGCGATGCTGAACTGTCTACCTTCGATGCGGCCGGCAAACCGCTGGTCGACCTGCCGGATGAGTCGCCGGTTTACCAGTCTGTGGCGGGGATGCTCAAATCCATCATGTAGTTCGCCGACCGAATTATGGGTACACCGGGGAGTTTCAAGATGGTTACAATCAGTTGGTGTACCTGCGCGCCAGGCACTACGCGCCTGCGATGGGACGCTTCCTATTAGAGTTTGGAAAAACGCGAGTGGTCCCGCATGATTTACAACGAGCAGGTATCCCATAGAGCCAGCGCCCAATGATGGTCGGCGGGGCGATTACTCATCCCGCCGCCACTCCTGCCTGTCCTGATGTGAAAGCAGGGCGTTTATCACCGGTCGTGCGGGTGCGGGAAAAGCCCGGCGCGGTCGTTTCGCTTTTCGGTTCAACTCACCCTGACGAACACCGGCAGAATATCGAGCGGAGCCGGGACGTCCTGCAAAACAGAATCCCCATCGTACAGCGCGCCGGTCCAATGGTCGCGCCATTGGCCGGGCGGCAGGTAAATAGCGCGGCTGCGCTGGCCGGGCCGGACGACCGGGGCGGCCAGGATGTCGTCGCCGAGCAGGAACTGGTCGTCGCAGGCCAGGGCGCGCTCATCGTTCGGGGCCAGCCACCAAACCGGGCGGATGATGGGTTGGCCGGTACGCGCTGCTTCGCGCGCCAGTTCCAGGATACGCGGGCTAAATTCCAGGTGCAGTTCGGCGTAGCGGCGGCAGAGCGCATTCGATTCGGCCCCGTAATCCCAGGGGGCCAGGCTGAACTGCATGGCCGGCAGCAGGGCGTTCAACTGCGTCCAGCGAATCATCAACTCGTCATCGGCTTGCTCATCGTAAGCGTTGCCGCCAATCATATCGGGCAGGATGAACGGGTAGCCCGCCAGCCCCAGCGACAACATGCCGGTCAGAACCGAGTGCAGGCCGTTATCCAATCCCCAGGTCGACCACTTGTCCCACTGGCGGAAGAAAATGGGGGCGCGCTGGTTCTTCCAGGCCGAGCGTACTTCAGTCAGGCGGAAGCGTTGCGCCACGAAATCGACATAGCGCTGCGCATATTCGTTGGGCTGGAGGGATTCCGCGCTCAAGGCATCGGCGGGAAAAAAGGCCGCTTCGCCCGCATCGAATTTGTAGCCGTCGAGACCGGTTTCCCGCTGGAGCCTTTCGAGCCGTTCCCGGAACCACTCTAACGCCGAGGGGTTGCTCACGTCGAGCAGCGCCCCCTCCCCCTGCCACCAGCGCACCGGATACGGTTCCCCGTCCGACTGCCTCGCCAGGTAGCCCCGCGCCTTGCCCTCGGCGAAGGCCTGCGACTCCGGGTCGAGAAAGGGAATCACCCAGGCCGTGACTTTGAAGCCCCTTTCGTGCAACTGGTCAATCATCCCCTTGGGGTTGGGGAAGCGCGCCGGGTCGAAGGAGATGTCGCCATAGTGAACCTGCCAGCGGTCGTCGATTTCCATCACGCCGTAGGGATAGCCGTTTTGGATGATTTCGTCCGCAAAATTGAGGACGACTTCTTGCGAAACGGCAGTCTTGTAGCGCGCCCAGGTCGTCCAGGTCGGCAGGCGGAACAGGCTTTCGGGGGGAGTTTCAGCCGGGTGGCCGAATATTCCGCCCAGGTGATGATACGCCGCGCGAGCGTTCTCGCTGAGGTGGATGGAAAGGCGCAGTCCCTGCCCGCTGAAGGTGAGCAGGCCGTCGCCCTCTCCTCCCGGCTCGGCAAAGGGACGGTGCGTGAAGGGGCCTTTTTCCGCGCCTAAACTCCACTCATAGCGCGGATAATGCGCGGGCGGCTGGTTGATTCCCACTGAAACCGGGCTATGTGCAACAACGGAAATGCCATTCGACGAAAACCAGGCCGGGTTGGGCTTGCAACTCTGCCCGGCGGGGCCGTTATCATAAGACTGGAAAGGGCTTTCGGGCAGCATCAACCGGTTGAGCGGGTATTGCTGGTGGACCAGTTCGCCGTGCCCGTACCAATGGCCGCGCATCTCGAAGGCGAGTGAAAAGTGCGCAGTTTCGGGCCAAATCCGCAGGTCGCAGCCATGCCCGCTGGGGGTGATGGAGAGGGCGCAGGAGGGAAACTCCACGTCCACGCCGGTATCGGTCTGCCGGATGGAGAGAACCGGCTGCGGATGGGGGGCGCTGCGCAGGCAGATGTTCCCCGCCCGGCAGCCCGTCAGCCGGAAATGCGGTTCGCGTTCGATAGAGAGCAGACAGTTTTCGATTTCGAGCAGCATGGTTTACCTGGCGTGGCCCGAATCGGCCAGTTCTCGCATTTCGGCCAGCAGGCGGTCTTCCTGGTAGCGGGTGAAGACCACCCCGGCAGAGAAGCACAGCAGGAAGCCGACGATTCCGCTCAAACGGATTCCGAAGTCGTTGCCGGGGTCTTTGCCGAGCGTCAGCAGGGCGGCGAAGATGAAGATACCGAAGGTCTGGCCGAATTTTTGCATCAGGGTGCGGGCGGCGAAGTACATGCCTTCTTTGGCTTCGCCGGTTTTGAGGGCGTCATGCCCGGCAATGTCGGCCAGGATGGCGTTGGGCAGCACGCCCAGGAAGGCCAGCGGCACGGAATAGAACAGGACCAGCATGTAGGCTTGGGTTTCGGGGGAGAGGGGGAAGTTGCCAAAGAAATAGATGCCCAGGAAGACAAAACTCATCACCAGGAATGAGATGACGACCAGAATCTTTTTGCCCACTTTGCGCGCCAGCAGGTTGACCAACGGGTAGAAAACGAAGGAACTCAAGACCATAATCGCCAGCAGGCTGCCAACCAGGGCTTCAGGCAGGCCGAGCAGGACGGTGATGTAAAAGAGCAGGCCGGTGTTGATGATGGCCAATCCCATGAAGTAAGCGAAATCAGCGATGACGTAGTAGATGAAGTGCGGGTTGCGGAAGGTCTGGCGCAGGGCGGGGAAGAAAGGCACGCTGGTCGGTTTGCTCTGGCAGTAGCGGCGCTCGTCGATTAAGATGGTCGGGACAAGCATCAGCAAGAAAGCAAAAACCGCCAGCGTCCCAATCGCAGCCTGGAAGGCCGTCATGCGGCTGGAAAGACCGAGCGCGGACTGGAAGACATCGGCCAACAGCGGGGTTTGGGCGGCGACGATAATGCCCAGGGCGTAGGTGATGGAAATCCATGTCGAGAGATTGAGCCGCTGGTTGGAGGTGTGGCCGAGTTCGGGCAGCAGGGCAAAGTAGGGCGTAACGTAGGCGGTCAGGAGGGTGTAAAAGAGGGCCTGCACAACCACCAGCCAGACCATGTTCCAGGCGCTGATTTCGCCCGCCGGCGGGACGAACATCAGGAAACAAAACAGGGCCGCCGGGAAAGCCCCCGCCAACATGAAGGGAATGCGCCGTCCGCGTTTGTGGGTGGAGCGGTCGCTAAAACTGGCAATCAGCGGGTCGGTGACGGCATCGACCAGGCGGCCCGAGGCGGCAATCAGCGAAACGGCGTTGAGAATGCCCAGGAAGACGACCTGCGTAATCAGGAAGGGAATTCCGGCGTCATCGGGCGGGACGTAGAAATAGACCAGCATCAGGCCGATGATGTTGACCAGGGTCGACCAGCCCAGTTGACCGATGGCATACGCCATTTGGCGGCCAAACGAGAGTTCTTCGACGGAGTGGGTGGAGGATGCAGCGGTCATCAGACGCTCCTTTTGTTGGGGCGGGGGAAAAGTGAAGGCAAGTCCTGAGCGCAGCGCAGGACGGTTTCTGTTGGATGAATCACCCTTCGACTGCGCCGCGCGGAACGCGCGGCGCAGCTCGAGGCTTGTCACATTGTTATCTGACAAATTTCCTGCCGGTGGCGAGTTCGACGCTTTTGTACGCGCCGTCGTAGAGACCAATGCCTTTGTTTTTGATTATAAAGTCGCAGTACATCGAAAGCAAGTCATCTTCTTCGGTCAGCAGGTCGATGGCCTGGAGCGTTTGTGGAATGGTACGGGTTTCGACGGTGCTGTCACCGATTTCCGCGCCGCGAATGGCGCCCCACATTTCGTGTCCGCCGACGCGGGCGTTGAAAATCTTGGGGATTGGGTAGAAGGCCAGCTCGCTCGGCTTGGTAATCATCACATCCATGACGCGCATCAGGTAGTTGGTGGCGTAAACGGCGTGGAAGGTGTTGTCGTGCAGGAAGACGTGCAGGCCGCGAGCGGGCGTCTCGCGGATGCTGTCGGTGAAAGCGCGGGTGTCGTCCCAGGTGAAATGGGTGTGGATAATGTCTTTGTGTCCGGCCAGCTCGGCTTGCAGCCATTCCCAGTTGTTTTTGTGGTCGCCCAGGTTGATGAACAGGGCGATTTTGTCTTTTTCGACCAGCGGGATGGCGTGTTCGATGATGGCCTTGAACAGTTCGCGCTGCGCCCCGGCCCCGCCCATCGTTACCAGGAAGCGGCGCGGTTCTTTGGCCTTCATGCGGCGCAGGCGGAACTCGCAGTCGTGTTCGATGTTTTCGACCAGTTCGTGGTCGATGTGGTGGCCGGTGTAATAGAGCGCGTCGGTGGGGGTGGGCTTGAGGATGCGGCCCTGGTCGTCGAAGCCGCGCATGACGCGGAATCCGTAGTAGCCGGAGGGCGATTGGACGGCGTGTTTGGCGCCTTCGGTCAGTTGGAAGGCCATCGGCCAGTTGTCGAACATCATATCGACTACGTTGGTCATGCCGCCGGCTACCGCGCCCATGCAGTTCCACATGTGCGAGGTGAGGGTGGGCATGTCGGAAGGCAGCGCGGCATACAGCCGGTCGAAGAGCTCGCTCATCTTGTAGTCTTTGACTTCCGTTTTCAGGAAGCGCCAGGGCCAGGTCACAATCCAATGGTTGAAGAGCCAGTTCAGGCCGGGCAGGGTCGGCTCGCCGGTGGTCAGCGATTCCCAAACGTATTTATCGAACCAGGGGTAACGCTGCGAAATCCGCGAGTATTTGCTGTAGTTCGCGTTGCACCAGTTGATGACATCGGTCGGCACGCCGGGGATGGAAAGCAGGTCGAGCCAGTAGGGGGTGAATCCCATCGCTTTGGCCGCCGAGACGCCCGCCATGGCGATGCGGTAGTGGCCGAATCCCATGCGGATGGTGCTGACGATGACGCCGTTTTCCTTGTCGAGCGGCTCGCCGGGCTGGTCGCGGACGATTTCCCGCAGCCCAAAAATCTCCCCGCCGTAGGGATGTTCGCGCGCGCTCAGGTTATAGGTTTCGTTCGGGTTGTAGTTGAACTGCCTGGCGAGTTTAGCCTTCCAGCCATCGGCAGCGCGGGTTTGAGATTCGCTGATTGGGTTGCCGTACACTTCGTAGCGGCCGTTCACTTTTTTCATAAAGAGATGAGTTCCTTTCGGGGGAGGGTAGTAATTGGTTATTCGATACTCGTTATTCGGTATTCGAATTATCGAGTATCGAATATCGCTCATGCGTACTTTTCGAGGAAGGCCAGGGTTTTGGCGGTCACGTCATCCTGTTCCACATCCAGCAGGATGGTGTGATGGGATTTCTCCATCCAGTGATGTTCTTTGATAGTGGACGAAATGCCATTCAGGATGATTTCCCCGGCATTTGCCGCCACTGTTTTATCCAGCCGTCCCTGGAAGATTTGCACCGGCTGGTGGATTTTGGGCAGCAGCGGCAGGGTAGCAGCCTGGAAGCGCAGCAATTGGGTAACGCCCTTGAGCGGCAAGGCCGGGTAGCCTTGCCAGGTATTGGGGCAATCCAAACCTTTGCGCGGCGTTTGGCTTACAAACGGAGCAGCCAGGTAAAGTTTGAAGCGGTCGAACTGGCTCGTGGTCAGCGCAATGGCCGGAGCGTAGAGCAAAACCGCTTTCACCTGCGGGTTTTTGGCGGCCAGGTGGAGCGCCAACACCCCGCCCATCGACTCTCCGCCTGCGATGACCTGTTCGCAAGTTTGGAGCAGCCGGTCGAGCGTTTCCTGCCCGGCTTTAACCCAATCCTGCCAGCGGACGCGGTTCAAGTCGTCGGGATGGGTTCCGTGACCAGGCAGGAGCGGCGCGGCGACGGTATATCCTTTTTCGCGCAGTTTTTCGGCCAGGGGCCGCATTTCACCCGCTGTGGCGGTGTAGCCGTGCGAGAGAAAGATTCCCACCGGCCCGTTCTGCCAGAAAAATGCATCGCCATCCAGATGCGGATTGTGCAGGTTGGGGTTGCCCAGGGTGGTCATATTTAGCCTTTCACGCCGCTGGAAGTGACGCTTTCCACGAAGAATCGCTGGCCGAGGATGAAGACGATGAGCGGAGGCAGGATGGCAATGGCCGCGCCCGCCAAAATCAGGTTGGGCGTATCGGAGGCGCGTCCGCGCAGCACGTTCAGCGCCAAGGTCA
>DAOUAZ010000371.1:0-6524 GCA_034432975.1 Anaerolineales bacterium
TGTGCGCGAACGTCTTGTATAATTTCTTGTGAGTTGGAGGCCATGGCTTCTTTCCTGAAGTGGTTTTGGGAAAACTCACTTTACCAGATTGAGGCCCGGCTTTCAACTCAAACGAAATGCACCCATTTGAGTTGTCCATAATTTGGAATTGCTGTCCCTTTTGAAGCGACGGTCACTGCCGCTATCAATTTCCCCCTAACCTTGTCCGAAATTCATGACAAGATTCGGCCTTTAATGTGACATTCATGACTTTTCTTATAAAATCAGAGCGGCTAAACTTGCAAAGATGTAACAAGCGCGCCCCGCCATAAATTTCCGTTCAAAATGGTTTTGAAATGCGCGGCAGTGCGGGTATAATAGACAGGTTTGAGTAAAATTTCACAAACAGATCTTATTCTCTCTGCACAAGGAGTTAAAGAATGTCAAAAAAGCAAATGATTGCCATCGATGGCAACGAAGCCACCGCTTCGGTTGCGTACCGCGTCAGCGAGGTCATCGCCATTTACCCGATTACCCCCTCGTCGAACATGGGTGAATTCTCCGATGAATGGGCAGCCAAGAGCAACCCCAATATTTGGGGCAATGCGCCGCACGTTATCGAAATGCAGTCGGAAGGCGGCGCGGCGGGCGCGGTGCATGGCGCGCTGCAAGCCGGGGCGCTCTGCACCACCTTCACGGCCAGCCAGGGACTGCTGCTGATGATTCCCAATATGTATAAAATCTCAGGGGAATTGACCAGCACCGTTTTCCATATCGCCGCCCGCGCGATTGCGTCGCAGGGTCTGTCTATTTATGGCGACCATCAGGATGTGATGGCCTGCCGCCAGACCGGCTGGGCCATGCTGTCCTCCGGTTCGGTGCAGGAAGCGCACGATATGGCCGCGATTGCCCACTCGGCCACGCTCAAAACGCGCGTGCCGTTCCTGCATTTCTTCGACGGATTCCGCACCTCGCACGAGGTCAACAAAATTGAACCGTTGAGCGATGACGACCTGCGCGAAATGATTGATATGGAAATGGTGCAGGCCCACCGTTCCCGCGCCATGACCCCTGACCGGCCCGTGCTGCGCGGCACCGCCCAAAACCCGGATGTCTACTTCCAGGGCCGCGAAACGGTCAATAAATATTACACGGTCACGCCCGGCATTGTTCAAGAAACGATGGACAAGTTCGCCAAACTGACTGGCCGCCAGTATCACCTGTTCGATTATGCCGGCCACCCCGAAGCCGAGCGCGTTATCATCATCATGGGTTCGGGCGGCGAAACTGCCGAAGAAACTGCCAAATTCCTGGCCGAGAAGGGTGAAAAAGTCGGCGTGTTGCGCGTGCGCCTGTTCCGCCCCTTCGATATTACGACCTTCATTGCATCCCTGCCCAAGGCCGTCAAATCGCTGGCCGTGCTCGACCGCACCAAAGAACCCGGCTCGGCGGGCGAACCGATGTACCAGGATGTGTTGAGCGCTCTGTTCGAGACCGGACGCACCGATATCAAGGTCATTGGCGGGCGCTACGGCCTGTCCTCGAAGGAATTTACCCCGGCGATGACCAAGGCGGTCTTCGATGAATTGTCCAAACCGGCTCCCAAGAATCACTTCACGGTCGGCATTGTCGATGATGTGACCCACACCAGCCTGGACGTGGACTATTCCTTCAGCATCGAGTATCCCGAAACCGTGCGCTGCGTCTTCATTGGCCTGGGCGCGGATGGCACCGTCGGCGCGAACAAGAACTCCATCAAAATCATCGGCGAAGAGACCGACAACAACGCCCAGGGCTACTTCGTCTACGACTCGAAGAAATCTGGCACGCTGACTCAGTCGCACCTGCGCTTCGGCCCCAAACCGATTAAAGCGCCGTACCTGATTGCCAACAACACCGCCAACTTCGTGGCCTGCCACCAGTTTAGTTTCCTCGAACGCTACAATGTGGTCAAATTTGCCCAGCCCGGCGGCGTGTTCCTGCTCAACAGCATTTTTAGCAAAGAAGAAGTCTGGGATAACCTGCCCATCGAAGTCCAGCAGGCCATCATCGACAAGAAACTCAAGTTCTACAACATCAACGCCTACGATGTGGCCGAAAAGACCGGCATGGGCAGCCGCGTGAACACCATCATGCAGACCTGCTTCTTCGCCATTTCGGGCGTGCTGCCGCGTGAACAGGCCATTGCCGAGATTAAATATTCCATCGAAAAGACCTACGGCAAGCGCGGCGAAGCGGTTGTGAAGAAGAACTTCGAGGCCGTCGACCAGACCCTGGCGCACCTGTACGAAATCCCGGTTCCGGCAGCGGCTGCCAGCAAGATTGCGATGCGCGCCCGCGTTCCCGAAGCCTCGCCCGATTTCGTCAAGAAGACCCTGGCGCCCATCATCGTTCTCGAAGGCGAGGAAGTGCCTGTTTCAGCCATGCCCGTCGATGGCACCTTCCCGACCGGCACGACCCAGTGGGAAAAACGCAACATCGCGCTCGAAATCCCCGTTTGGGAACCGGATTTGTGCATCCAGTGCGGTAAATGCGTCTTCGTCTGCCCGCACGCTGTCATTCGCCACAAAGTGTACGATAAAGCCCTGCTGGCTGAGGCCCCGGCGACCTTCAAGCACAACGAATCGAAGTTCAAGGAATTCCCCGGCATGGCTTACACCGTCCAGGTCGCGCCCGAAGACTGCACCGGCTGCACCCTGTGCGTGGAAGCCTGCCCGGTGAAAGACAAGACCCAGGTGGGCCGCCGCGCCATCAATATGGCTCCCCAGCCTGCGCTGCGCGAAAGCGAAGTCAAAAATTGGGACTTCTTCCTGGAAATCCCTGAAGTCGACCGCACGGCCTTCAATCCCAACACCATCAAGAATTCGCAGCTGCTCCAGCCGCTGTTCGAGTTCTCCGGCGCCTGCGCAGGCTGCGGCGAGACCCCGTATGTCAAACTGGTCTCGCAGCTGTTCGGCGACCGCGCCCTGATAGCGAACGCTACCGGCTGCTCCTCCATCTACGGCGGCAACCTGCCCACCACCCCGTGGGCCTTCAACAAAGACGGACGCGGCCCAACCTGGAGCAACTCGCTCTTCGAGGATAACGCCGAATTTGGCCTGGGCATGCGCCTGACCCTCGACAAGCAAAACGAATACGCCCAATTCCTGCTCAAAGGCATGGCGGCGGAACTCGGCTCGCTGGCCGAAGAACTGCTCAGCGCTGACCAAAGCAACGAAGCCGGAATCAAGGCCCAGCGCGAGCGCGTCGCAGCGCTGAAAGCGAAACTGACCGGAAAAACCGACCCGAAATCCCGCGACCTGCTCTCCATCGCCGATGTGCTGGTCAAAAAATCGGTCTGGATTATGGGCGGCGATGGCTGGGCCTATGACATCGGCTACGGCGGCCTCGACCACGTTCTGGCCTCCGGGCGCAACGTCAATATCCTGGTAATGGATACCGAAGTCTACTCCAACACCGGCGGGCAGGCCTCCAAGGCCACCCCGCGCGGCGCGGTTGCCAAGTTCGCCATGAGCGGCAAGGGCATCTCGAAGAAAGACCTCGGCCTGATTGCCATGTCTTACGGGTATGTCTATGTAGCGCATGTCGCCATGGGTTCCAGCGACCAGCAAACCCTGCGCGCCTTCCTCGAAGCCGAAGCCTACGATGGCCCCTCCATCATCATCGCCTATTCGCACTGCATCGCGCACGGTATCGACATGGCCAAGGGCCTCGACCAGCAGAAACTGGCCGTCCAGTCCGGTCACTGGCCGCTCTACCGCTACAATCCCGACATGATTGCCCAGGGCCAAAACCCGCTGACGATTGACTCGAAAGAGCCGTCCATTCCGCTCGACCAGTACATCTACAACGAGACCCGCTACCGCATGTTGGTGCAGGCCGACGAAGCCCGCGCCGAAATGCTGCTCAAGAACGCCCAGGCCGATGTCAAGAAGCGCTGGGAATACTACAAGCAGATGGCCGCCATGCACTATGGCGACGGCAATGGAAATGGGAACGACTAATTAAAAACGTCCCGAAGGTTATCTGGAAGTGGTCAACACGACATCGAAAAGCCTTCGGGACGCTTCTATGAATCTTACCAAAGGAATTATTATGACTGACCTGACCACACGCTATCTTGGTCTCACGCTCAAAAACCCAATCGTTGCCGCCGCATCCCCTCTGACCAAAAAGCTCGAATCTGCGACTAAATTGGACGAGGCTGGCGTTGGCGCGATTGTGATGTATTCGCTCTTCGAGGAGCAAATCATCCAGGAGAGTTTGGAACTCGACCACTACCTGAATCGCGGCGTCGATTCTTTTGCCGAAGCCCAGACCTACCTGCCCGATACTGGCATGTACGCCATGGGGCCTGGAAAATATCTCGACCACCTGACCGCCGTCAAAAAATCGGTCAGCGTGCCGGTGATTGGCTCGCTCAACGGTGTTTCCACCGGCGGCTGGACGCGCTATGCCCGCTATATGCAGGATGCCGGGGCCGACGCCATCGAACTCAACCTGTACTATCTCTCCACCGACCCCGAACTGACCGGCCAGGAACTGGAAAATGCCCAGGTCGAGCTGGTCGCCGATGTCAAGTCATCGGTCAGCGTCCCGGTTGCGGTCAAACTCAGCCCCTTCGCCACCTCGCTGCCCAATTTTGCCAAGCGTCTGGCTGAAGCCGGGGCCGACGGCCTGGTCTTGTTCAACCGCTTCTACCAACCTGATTTCGACCTCGATAACCTGGAAGTTCTCCACAGCCTGGTGCTTTCCAACTCCGACGAACTGCGCCTGCCCTTGCGCTGGGTTTCCATCCTCTACGGGCGCGTCAAAGCCGACCTGGCGCTCACGACCGGTGTCCATACTGCCGCCGACGTGCTGAAATCGATGATGGCCGGCGCGCAGGTCGTGATGATTGCCTCCGAGATTCTCAAGAACGGCTACGACCGCGTTCCCGATATGCTCGCCAACATGACCGCCTGGATGGAAGAACACGAATACGAATCCATCCAGCAGATGCAGGGCAGCATGAGCCAGAAAGCCGTGCGCGAACCAGCAGCCTTCGAGCGCGCCAACTACATGCGCGTACTTGGCTCCTTCCGCGATTTGCCGTAGTTCCAGTAATCAGTAATCAGTAATCAGTGTTCAGTGAATGTAGTGAAAGTGAGAGCGCGGACAAGAAGCGCTCTCATTTTTTTGCCTGCGCGAAGGCCCAATTACGAATACCCAACCACGAATTACCAATTACCAACCCCGAATTACGCCTTATAATTCCCCCTATGCCCCCTTTTCATTTCCATCACCCCATCGAAATCCGTTACGCCGACCTGGACCCTCAGGGACATGTCAACAACGCCCGTTTTCTCACCTACTTCGAGCAGGCGCGCGTCCATTACCTGATTCAGCTTGGCCTGTTTTCCAGGGAGCAGTCGTTCCTCGAAATCGGCATCATTATCGCCGAGGCCGCCATCACTTTCAAGGCGCCGGTCTACTTCGGGACGCAGGCGCGTGTCGGCGTGCGGGTCAGCCGCCTGGGGACGAAATCGATGACGATGGAATATGAAATGGTTGACGATGAAGGCATCGTCTACGCTACCGGTTCTTCAGCCATCGTCACCTTCGACTACAAAACCCATGCCACCATTCCGATTCCGGGTTCGTGGCGGGAAATCATCTCGAAATTCGAACACCTCGATACTGACAACTGACAACTGGTCACTGATAACTGGTCACTGGTCACTGATGAAAGGATTTTCGATGCCCACCCTTCCCCCAATTGACACCCCCTACATGCTCGACTTCCTGACCCGTCTGCTCAACATCCCATCTCCCACCGGTTACACCGAAGAAGCGATAGCGTTTGTGGAGCAAGAACTGGCGGCTTTCCCCCTGCAACTTTCCCGCACGCGCAAAGGCGCGCTGGTCGCTCGCTGGCAGGGACTTTCGGATGACGCGCCTCGCGCCCTGACCGCGCATGTCGATACCCTGGGCGCGATGGTCAAGGAAATCAAACCCGACGGGCGGCTCAAACTGACCCGCATCGGCGGCCTGCTCCTGAACGGGGTCGAGACTGAGGGTTGCTGGGTGCTGTGCAACGATGGCCGCCGGGCGCGCGGCTCCTACCTGTTCGAGGATGCCTCCGCGCACGTTCACGGCGCCAAAGTCAACGAGACTCGCCGCACCGAGGATAACATGGAAGTCCGGCTCGATGCGCGCACCACATCTTTCGAGGAAACCCGCGCCCTGGGAATCCAGGTTGGCGATTTTGTGGCCTTCGACCCGCGTGTAGAAATCACGGCAGGCTTCGTCCGTTCGCGCTTCCTGGATGATAAAGCCTGCGTCGCCAACCTGGTCACCGCCATCAAGTCCCTGCATGACGCCGGTTTGCAACCGGCGCAGACGACTTACTTCCACATCAGCAATTATGAGGAAGTCGGTCATGGCGCGGCAGCGGGCATCCCTGCTGATGTTCACGAATTGCTCTCGGTGGATATGGCCGCCATCGGGCAGGGACAGACATCCGACGAGTACCATGCCACTCTCTGCGTCAAAGACAGCGGCGG
>DAOUAZ010000372.1:0-5933 GCA_034432975.1 Anaerolineales bacterium
GCGCGAGACTTCCGGTCGCAGCCGCAGGACGGTGTAGCCGTTTTCGGGGTTGTAGAAGGTGATGCGCTCGACCGAGCCGGTCAGGGTGTCCATGTCGGCAAGTATACCCGCTGGCGGGTGGGGCGGCGGATAAGAAAATACCTTGACATGCTCCCCACCATATATTACTATTAGATATATTGCGAAAGGGTTCATCGAATGGAATTTGTGATTCTTGGATTGCTCGCCCTGCGAGCGATGACCGTCTACGAAATCAACAAAGCGCTCGAACGCGGCGTCTCTTTGTTTTACAGCGCCAGTTTCGGAAGTATCAATGCCGCGATTGGCAAAATGCTCGAAAAAGGCTGGATTAGCGGACAGGAAGCGGTTGAGAATGGGCGCAACAAACGCGTTTTCCACCTGACCCCCGCCGGGCGGCAGGCCTTCCAGGATTGGCTGGCCTCCGAAATCGAAGCCGAAAAGGTTAAAGACCCGGCCCTGACCCGTCTGTATTTCCTGGGCTTTTCCGACCCGCAAAAACGCGTCCGTGTGCTGGAAGCGCACCTCCAGAAATTGCGCCGAACGCTGGATGCGCTGGAACTTATCCACCAGCAATCCGAAGGAATCGAGACCCCACTCGGACTGGAGGACGCGCGCCGCTTCCAGATTTTCACGCTTGATTACGGGCGCGCTTTCTACGCCTTCAACATCGACTGGTACGAAGCCCTGCTCGAAACACTTAAAAAGGACCCGCAATGACCGCCCTGCAAGGTAAACAACTTCAAAAGGAAACCTACAGCCTGCATTACTACACCCAGGGCAACCCGTCCAAAGAAGCCATCGTCTTCCTCCACCCGGCTTATGGCGACCACACCTGCTTTCATCACCAGTTCAATATTTTTGCCGGGGACTACCACGTCATCAGCCTGGACATGCCCGGACACGGAGAGTCACAAATCAGGAGCGGGAATGACGGTATCGACGCAACCGTCGACCTGGTCGCAGAAATCCTGGCAGCCGAGGGACACGCCGGGGCGCACCTGGTCGGCATCTCGCTCGGTTCGCTGATGGCGCAGGCGGTTGCGCACAAGTTCCCGCAACGGGTCAAGAGCGTCACCATTTGCGGCGGTTACAGCATCTTTGGCGATAATTCCGCCATTACGAAAGCCCAGAACCGCGAAATCGTCAAAGCCTTCTTCCTGATTCTGTTCAACATGGACGGCTTCCGCCGCTATGTGGTCAAGAATACCAACGTGGTCGAGGCCGAGCGCGAAGTGTTCTACAGGGCCATGCAAAAATTCACGCGCCGCTCGCTGCCGGTCATGTCAGGCATGGGCAAAATTCTCGATAAAACGCCCCACACGCTCCCCCAGCCGCTGCTGATACTTGCGGGCGAACACGACCTGCCTATCATCCTGAGCCATGCGCAGGACTGGCAAAAGCGCGAGCCAAACGCCCGCGCCCAGGTCATCCCCGCTGCCGGTCACTGCGCCAACATGGACAACCCGGCAGAGTTCAACCGGGTTGTGGGGGAATTTCTCTCGTCTGTTTCGCTTACGCCGCTAAAGTCATGACCACATTGCCCTGCCGGTTTCCGGATTCTGCGTAGCGGTGCGCCTCGGCGGCCTGTTCGAGCGGGAAGCGTTTGTCTACCAGGGCCTTGACTTTCCCTGCTTCGACCAGTTCCCGAACCAATTCCAGGCTTTCAACTTTTTCATCCGCCATCGCGCAGATGACCTTTTTGCGGCTGAACAGCGAAGTCCAGAACGAGTCGAACAGCGCGCGGCCCTTGAAACTGGCATACAGCAGGATTCCATCCGGCTTGAGCGACTGTTTGGCGCGGACGAATGAAACCCGGCCCAGAATGTCGAAAATCAGGTCATAAGTCTCGCCGCTTTGGGTGAAATCCTGTTTTTTGTAGTCTATCACCTTGTCCGCGCCCAGGGCTTTGACATAATCCATGCGCGCCGCGCCGCACACCCCGGTCACTTGCGCGCCGTAATACTGTTTGGCAAGTTGGACGGCCATCGCGCCGATTCCGCCGGAGGCACCGTTGACCAGGATTTTTTGCCCCGGCTGGAGTTTGACCTTCTTGAGCAGGCTGGCGGCCATAATCGCGCCATAGGGCAGAGTGGCGGCTTCGGCATAGTCCAGGTTGGCGGGTTTGATGGCGACCATCCCGTTTTCAGAGATGCAGATGTATTCAGCATTCGCGCCCATGTTCATGCCAACGTAGGCAAAAACGGCGTCGCCGGGCTTGAATTTGGTAACGGACTTCCCGACCGCTTCCACCTCCCCGGCCAGTTCGCTGCCGAGGATGTTGATTTTGGGCTTGTTCCAGCCAAAAGCCATCCGCGCTGGCAGGTAGAGCGGGGTGGGCATGTTGAACTGGCTGTGGGCAAAGTCCCGCCCTATCAGGTCGCCGTAGTTAACCGGCGTGGCCCGCACCCGCACCAGGATTTGGTTGTCTTTGGGGGTCGGTTTGGCGACTTGGCCCAGACGTAAAACATCGGGAGAACCGTATTCGGTAAAAACGATGGCTTTCATGATTTTTCCTCTATCTCATAAGAAAAGACTTCACCTATCGGCACATCGAAGGCCAGGGCAATTTTGAAGGCCAGTTCGAGCGAGGGGGCGTATTTGCCGCCTTCGATGGCGATGATGGTCTGGCGCGTCACGCCGGATTTTTCGGGCAGTTGCTCCTGGGTCATCTCGCCATGATTGAAACGCAGCTTGCGGACATTGTTGCGAACCTGATACTTTTGCATGTCAACTCCCCTGGCTGTCAAAATAGAACTGCGAGAGATTCCCGATAATCTCTGCCAGCAGCGAGAAGAAAACAATCAGACTGAACATCACCAGGGGCGGCTGTCCAAGCACAAAAGTCAACATAGAGACCAGCACACCCAACGAAAACACGATATAGGAGACCTGGGTGCCTTTCAGTCCAATCAACTTGTCACGCTCGTCCTCGAGCAAGCGCACCTCTTTTTCTGACCGGGTCTGGATGGCATGGATAATGTTGATAACGATGTGGGTGATAATGTTACCTGCAATATTGAGAACAATGGAGGCAACGATGACAATTCCGGCCAGGCGGAAAACATCATCCGGGGTTAAATCACCCTGCTGGAACAGCGGGAGTAATTTAATCAGGTAGTAACCCAGAATAAGCAGGGTGCTGGCCAGGGATACAGAGATGGTTACTTTTCGTTCGGACATGGCTTCTCCTTTGTCTACTACAAATTACTTATTGTAAGCAATATTATACTTATAGTAACTCAAATCATACATAATGTCAAGTACATCATACATTCAGTTTGAACCTTTCTCCAAACAAAACACGGCTGCTTTTATGCAGCCGTGTCCATTGAGATTCTTCTATGCGGGCGAATTCAAACCCAATTCCAGGCGTACCAAATGGTGATACCGTTGAAGACCATGCTGACCATCAGCAGGAATTTATCGTACAGTGAAGGATAAGTTGGCAGGCCGACCAGGTTGAACAGGATGAAAAAGCCCGCTACCGTGATGTTTGCCCAACGATTGAACGGCAGGGGCAGCACCAGGGTCAGGAAGACCATCAGGATGGGCATCAACATCAAGACGGCCATCGTCAGGTACATCCACTGGGTAAGATTTAACCCCGCCAGGCCACGCGCCATATCGCCGCTGATGATGCGCAGGATGTCGCCCAGCAAGTAAATCATCATGACCACCACCCAGATTGCGGAAAGGATAATGCGCGCATCGTCCATATTCCACTAACCTTCTGCAACCGTGACGATGACCTTGCCACGCGCATGCCCCGACCCCAGGCAGCGCAATGCTTCGGGGGTTTGCTCCAGCGGGTAACGCTTGTCAATCACCGGGACGATTTTGCCCGCTTCGCACATCTCCTTGAGCGTCTGCAAATCTTCCGGTTTGGATTCCGCCATGAAGTTGGTCATCTTTCGGCCATCTTTCTCCGACATCAGCCTTCCAAGAAGCATAGCGTCGAAAATTTGCTTTGACGTTCCCCCTGCCATGACGTAAATGCCCCTTGGCTTTAACACCCGTTTATAAGCCGCCAGCGGATGATGCCCATTGGCGGCGAAAATCAGGTCGTATCGTTGGTCGCTTTCGGTGAAATTCTCTTTGCTGTAATCGATGACGTGGTCTGCGCCGAGCGTTCGGGCCTGCTCCAGGTTGCGCGCGCTGCACACGGCGGTGACTTCGGCCCCGAAGGCTTTGGCAATCTGGACGGCAAACGTCCCCACCCCTCCGGCGGCCCCGTTAATCAGCACACTCTGCCCGGCCTGGATTTTCCCAACATCGCGCAGACCCTGCAAGGCGGTCAGGGCGGCGACCGGGAGGGCGGCGGCCTGCTCGAACGACAGGTTGGCCGGTTTCAAAACCAGGGCGCGCTCCGAGGCCACCGTATACTCGGCAAAACCGCCATGCCCGATGTCCCCAAAGACCTCGCCGCCCGGCTTGAACTTTGTAACATTCCTGCCCACCGCCTCCACCCGCCCGGCGATATCTGCGCCGCGAACGGGGTTTTTGGGCCCGAATAATCCCATCGACAACCGCACCAGGAAAATATCGGCGGTGAGCAAGTGCCAGTCGAGGGCGTTGACCGATGATGCGTGGATTTTGACCAGAACCTGGTCGTCGTTGGGGATGGGTTTTTCGACCTCGACCAGGCGCATGACATCTGGCGGGCCGTATTTTTCATGAATAATGGCTTTCATAAACGCTCCTCCTTGGCTGGGTATTAATATCCTTAACGATTTTCGTCCCCAAATTATTCAGTCATAAACTATCGAGATTACGAGCGCGCGTTTTCATCTGCCACAAGCACCACATTCCCAACCGATGGTTTCGGCAGGAAAGGAGAGAGGCCGTAGCGCCAATCCGCTTCTGGAAACGTCACAGAAGCCACCAGGCATGGATGCGCAATTCACCGGCACAAGGCGGGCGCAGTTCGGCCTCGACAATTTACAAGGCCACCGCGCCTGGCGACGAGGATGCGGCGATACTTTATATCCTCTGTTCCAACAGGTAAAGCACCAGTCCCAAAACAATCACCAGTATCGGCAGCACAAGACGATGGATGGTCAACATCAGGGCATAATCCAGCTTCCCGGCGCTCATCAAGGCTCCGCTGATGAACAGGGCAAGGACGCTCAGGGCGGCAACGATGAGCAAGCCGATAATCAGGGCTACAGAATCAATCGGACCGGGCATCCGCCAAAACTGCATAACCGTCAAGACAACCGCGCCTAAGGCGGCCAATTTATGGATATTGAATAAAACGCCGTTATACGGCTTGCCGGCATGGCTCAACCAGAAGCCGAAAGCCAGGGTTAGGCCGAATAAAACACCGGGGAAGGTAAATTTTGACAGGGTATCCATCATCACTCTGACTCGGCTGGATTAGGATTCTCAGAGCCGAGCGTCTTCCGTAAATCGTTCAAGAAGTGGCTGGGGGTAACGCCGAAGGAATATCGGGAAAGGGCGTTTACGGCAGGTGGAATGTCGAAGTAGGCAGCAAGAGGCCGTCTCCATCGGCTTCATCGGCTCTCCGTTTGGTCGAAAAAATCCATGACGACTTCGCGCAAGTCTTCTTCGCCGTTGGTGAGGTTGGAAAGAATGCTGGCGCTGATTTTTTGCCCGACGAAGTAGCGGGAATCGAAGCCCACCCCGGCGTCTCCGCCGACGATGGAAAACAGACTGTCATCGAGGCGTTTGTATAATCCGCAGCCGTAGCCGGTTGTCTCGTTGAAGCGCTCGTGGGTTTGCAGGAAAACGGCGGTCAGTTCGGGGGAGAGAATGCGATTCGAGAAAAGATTCCGCCAGAAGGAGCGCAAATCTGCGGCGGTGGTGAACAGGCCGCCGTCGCCGCCGCCGCGAATCGGCAGGTTGTAGAGGTTGGTGGTCTGGCGGTCTTCGAGATGGCCCAGGGCGGTGTT